>NZ_JBIARQ010000002.1:0-124818 GCF_042890065.1 Streptomyces sp. NPDC002328
ACACGCACCGCAACGACGCGCACAGAAAAGCCGATCACGGCCACTGTCAACCATCAGCTGGGACCGAAGTGTCAAGCATCTCCCGGGACCGGACACCGGAGTTGGAGGGGGAACTGTTCAGAGTTTCTTTACTTGATCACGAAGGGCGTCCCGCTGGCGACGGCCCCCGCCCACCGGGCGCGCAGAGCCCGGGAGCCTAGGGTGTCGTCTCAGCAGCCCCCTTCGGCGATGAACCGGCGTTCCAGTTCTCTGCGGTGCCAGATGGCAGCGGCCAGAAGTGCGGCGCCGGGGCTGTAGCCCATGCCGAGGTAGGCCCAGTGGTCGACGAGGAGAGCCGTGTCCGGATCAGGCTCGGGCACTTCTCTACCCCGCAGCCACTCGACCACCCTCGGCGCGCTGCGAGACGCCCGCCACGCCGAGCAGGTCCGCGCCCACGCTGGGCTGGCCCCGGAAGCCGAGCATGTGCGCCCACTTCCAGAGCTACTTGGCCACGTAGGCAGCCACGGACTGATCGGTCAGCTCGGCGTCGGTGCCGAAGGCGACGATCTCGCGTAAGTCGAACTGTTCGCCCCAGGCGAGTTCGCGTTCCCCGACCGCGTCCGACTCGACCGTGGCACGGACCCGCGAGGCGGCGGCCCTGATGGCGTCGGCAAGCACGGCGACGGTGGCATACGGAGATGAGGGAGCTGGGTGCTGCCGTCTGGGCCGTCGAGCCTGATCACCGCGTGGGAGTGGGCCAGGCCCCGCTTCTGGTGCTCGGCGACCTACGCGAAGGACACGCGTAGGAACGCGCGGGCGGCCTTCTGGGTCAGGCCGAGCCGAGCAGCGACCTCCCGGCGCATGCAGATCGTGAAGCGGGCCCACAGGGCGGACGCGTGGGCGTTGAACAGGACGGCGCCGCGGGAGTCGTACGTCACCGGAGTCAGCGGAGTACCCAAGAGGGCGTCCGTGGGGTCGCGGAGCTTGCGGCAGCGGCGTTGGGCGAATTGGGCGAAACCTTCGCCGGCCCTCGAAGCCGATCGTCAGCGTCGTGTCCGTTCACGCGCCCCCGCTCCAGCCCCGTAGTCGTCCCGGATCCGCCAAGCGTAAGGACCCGGATGCGGGGAAGGCGCGGAATACGGCGGGCAGGAGCGAGCTCCGGTCGGTCAGTCACCGGAGCCCACCTCCCGGCGCGTCAGAACTTGATGCTGCCGATCATGCTCGCCACGCTCGTCGTCAGATCGTTGATCGTCCCCGCCATCGTCGAGGAGGCGAGGTAGAAGCCGAGCAGGATGCAGACAACCGCGTGACCGCCCTTCAGGCCTGACTTCTTGATCAACAAGAAGACGATGATCGCCAGCAGCACCACCGCCGAAATCGAGAGTGCCACGGCGGCTCACCTCCAAGAACCCGGGAACGTGGGGGAAAACAGAGCTAGGGAACTTGTAAATCCATACAACTGCCAGCAGGTTCATACCCACGCGACGCCAGTGATCATAACTTCGGGTGCGCGCGCATCTCTCGGCGCACAGCCGCACAAGGGGGCGCATGGCCAATATGGTCGGGGCATGACGACCGAGTCCGACTCCTTCCCCCGGCGGCACGCCCGCACCCAGCGGTTCACGCTCGGCGCGCCGCGGTCATTCACGGTGGCCCCCGACGGCTCCCGTGTCGTGTTCCTGCGCTCGGCCTCCGGCACGGACCGGGCGAACGCGCTGTGGGTGCTTGATCCGGCGGACGCCGGGGAACGCGTGGCAGCGGACCCGAGCGCCCTCCTCGGCGGGGCCTCGGAGGACCTCTCGCCGCAGGAGCGGGCGCGCCGTGAGCGCAGCCGCGAGGGTGGGGCCGGGATCGTCGGCTACGCCACCGACGACGCCGTGGAGTTGGCGTCTTTCGCCTTGTCAGGGCGGCTTTTCACGGCGGAGCTGCGGGCCGGCACGGCACGCGAACTGGCCGTCCCCGGGCCGGTGATCGACCCCCGTCCGTCGCCGGACGGACGGCTCGTGGCGTATGTCGCGGGGGGCGCTCTGCGGGTGGTCGGCGCGGAGGGCGAGGGGGACCGGGCGCTGGCCGAGCCGGAGTCGGAGTCGGTTTCCTATGGATTGGCCGAGTTCATCGCGGCCGAGGAGATGGGCCGCGCGCGGGGCTTCTGGTGGGCCCCGGAATCGGACCTGCTGCTGGTGGCGCGGGTGGACGACACGCCGGTGAAGCGGTGGTGGATCGCGGATCCGGCCCACCCGGAACGTGATCCACACCACGTGCCGTATCCGGCCGCCGGGACGGCCAACGCGGACGTAGGGCTGTTCGTGTTCGGGCTCGACGGAGTGCGCACGGAGGTCCTCTGGGACCGGGCGCGCTATCCGTATCTGGCGCGAGTGCACAGGTCAGCGGCGGGTGCGCCGCTGTTGCTCGTACAGGCGCGCGACCAGCGCAGTCAGCTGTTCCTGGCCGTGGACACCGACTCCGGGACCACGCGGATGGTGCACGCCGACGAAGATCCGATTTGGCTGGATCTTTTCTCCGGAGTGCCGTGCTGGAGCCCCTCCGGACGGCTGGTGCGGATCGCCGACGAGGGCGGCGCCCGGGTGCTCTCGGTGGGCGGCCGGCCGTTGACCGGGGCGCAGTTGCAGGTGCGGGCGGTGCTGGACGTGACCTCGGAGGACGTGCTGGTCGCGGCGTCGGCCGGGGAGGCCGCGGAGCACCCGGAGATCGGCGAGGTGCACGTCTACCGGGTCAACGAGCTGGGCGTCGAGCGCCTTTCGGGGGAACCGGGAGTGCATTCGGCGGTGCGCGCCGGGGGCGTGACCGTGCTGGTGTCGGCGGTACCGGACCGGCCGGGGAGCCGGGCGCAGGTGCTGCGGGACGGAAAGCCCTCGGCCACTGTCACGTCGTACGCCGAAGATCCCGGTCTGTCCCCGCGCGTGACGCTGACACAGGGGGGCGCACGCCGCATCCCGTGCGCCGTGCTTATGCCTACGGACTACCACGGCGACACTCCCCTCCCCGTCCTGATGGATCCCTACGGCGGGCCGCACGGCCAACGGGTGCTCGCCGCGCACAACCCGCACCTGACCTCGCAATGGTTCGCCGACCAGGGATTCGCGGTGATCGTCGCCGACGGCCGGGGCACCCCGGGCCGCTCGCCCGCCTGGGAGAAGGCGATCAAGGACGAGCTGGCCGCGGTCGTGCTCCAGGACCAGGTCGACGCCCTGCACGCCCTCGCCGAGCGCTTCCCGCTCGACCTGAGCCGGGTGGCCATCCGCGGCTGGTCCTTCGGCGGCTACCTGGCCGGGCTCGCGGCGCTGCGCCGCCCCGACGTCTTCCACGCGGCGGTCGTCGGCGCCCCGGTCACCGATCTGCGCCTGTACGACACGCACTACCAGGAGCGCTACCTCGGGCACCCCGCGCAGCAGCCGGACGTCTACCGGCGCAACTCGCTGATCGACGACGCGGGCCTGGTGGACGCCGCCGAGCCGATCCGGCCGATGATGATCGTCCACGGCCTTGCGGACGACAACGTGGTGGTCGCCCACTCACTGCGGCTGTCCTCCGCGCTGCTCGCCGCGGGCCGGCCGCACGAGGTGCTGCCGCTGTCCGGCGTGACCCACATGACCCCCCAGGAGAACGTCGCCGAGAACCTGCTGCTCCTCCAGCTGGACTTCCTCAAGCGCTCCCTGGGCCTGGCGTAGAGCACCTCCGGACACAGCAGCGGGCCGGGAGACATGGTGCTCCCGGCCCGCTTACGGCACCCGCACGGCCGTACGCTGTTCAGCCTGACGCGTCCGTATATCGGAATCGGGTCGGCCAAGTTGCCTGTGTGTTAACGCAGTTGCTGCGCAAATGAGCCGCTACGCACCCGGCCCGGCCGCGGCGAAATGGCACGCCGAGTCATGCGCCGCCGGGCCGCTCACCAGCCGGAACTCCGCCGGCACGGCGAGCTCGGGCGACTCCACCGCGCACCGCTCGCGCGCCTTCCAGCAGCGGGTGCGGAAGCGGCACCCGGAGGGGATGTCCGCAGGGGACGGGACGTCACCGGCGAGGATGATCCGCTCCCTGCGCTCGCGCGCCGCCGGGTCGGGCACGGGCGCCGCGGACAGCAGCGCCTGGGTGTAGGGGTGCGTCGGATGGTCGTAGATCTCGGTGTCGGTACCGGTCTCCACGATCCGCCCGAGGTACATCACGCCGACCCGGTCGGAAATGTGCCGCACGATCGACAGGTCGTGCGCGATGAAGACGTAGGAGAGGTCGAACTCCCGCTGGAGGCGCGCCATCAGGTTGATCACCTGTGCCTGCACGGACACGTCGAGCGCGGAGACCGGCTCGTCGGCGACGATCACCTCCGGGCGCAGCGCCAGCCCGCGCGCGATGCCGATGCGCTGGCGCTGGCCGCCGGAGAACTGGTGCGGATAGCGGTTGACGTGCTCCGGGCTGAGGCCGACGACCTCCAGCAGTTCCTGCACCTTCCTGCGCCGGTCGCCCCTCGGGGCCGCCTCCGGGTGGATCTCGTACGGCTCCCCGATGATGTCGCCGACCGTCATCCGGGGGTTGAGCGAGGTGTACGGGTCCTGGAAGACCATCTGGATGTTGCGGCGGACGGCCTTGAGGGCCTTGCCGGAGAGCCGGGTGATGTCCTCGCCCCGGTAGCGGATCCGCCCCGCCGTCGGCCGCTCCAGGTTCACCAGCGTCCGGGCGACCGTGGACTTGCCGCAGCCCGACTCGCCCACGATGCCGAGGGTCTCGCCCCGGCCGAGCGCGAAGTCGACGCCGTCGACCGCCCGCACCGAGCCGACCTGCTTGCGGAACAGGACGCCGCGGGTGAGCGGGTAGTGCTTGTGCAACCCGCTGACCTCGAGAATCGGTTCAGCCACGCAGGCACTCCCTCCAGAAGTGGCAGGCGCTGCCCCGGTCCTCGTCCACCTCGTACAGGGGCGGCTCCTCGGTCCGGCACACGGCCTGGGCCATCGGGCAGCGGGGATGGAAGGCGCAGCCCTCCGGGACCCTCATCAGGTCGGGCGGCAGGCCCTTGATGGCGTAGAGCTCGCGGCCCTTGTGGTCCAGGCGCGGGATGGAGTCGAGCAGTCCGCGGGTGTACGGGTGGGCGGGCGCCTTGTAGAGGTCGTGGACCGGGGCCGACTCGACGACACGGCCCGCGTACATCACGGCGATGCGGTCGGCGACGTCGGCGACCACGCCGAGGTCGTGGGTGATGAGGATCAGGCCCATCCGGTACTCGCGCCGCAACTCGGCCAGCAGATCCATGACTTGAGCCTGGACGGTGACGTCGAGGGCGGTGGTGGGCTCGTCGGCGATGATGAGCGCCGGCCGCAGGGCCATCGCCATCGCGATCATGATGCGCTGGCGCATCCCGCCGGAGAACTGGTGCGGATACTGCCGGACGCGTTCCTTCGCGGCGGGGATGCGCACCCGGTCCATCAGTTCGACGGCGCGGGCCCGCGCCTCCTTTTTCGACATGCCCCGGTGGACGACGAACATCTCGCCGAGCTGGTCGCCCACGCAGAGCACGGGGTTGAGGGAGGACAGCGCGTCCTGGAAGATCATCGCCATCCCCGCGCCGCGGATCCGGCGCCGCTCCTCCTCCTTGAGCGTCAGCAGGTCCCGGCCCCGGAAGTGGATCTCGCCGCCGGTGATCCGGGCGGGCGGTGTGTCGAGGATCCCCATGACCGCCTGCGCGGTGACCGACTTCCCCGACCCGGACTCGCCGAGCACGGCCAGGGTCTCCCCCGCGTCCACGCCGTAGGAGACGCCGTTGACGGCACGGGCGACTCCGTCGCGGGTGCGGAACTCCACGCGCAGATCGCGCACTTCGAGCAGCATCGGGCCGTCACCTCAGCTTCGGGTCGAGGGCGTCGCGCACCGCGTCGCCGAGCATGATGAACGCGAGGACGGTGACCGCCAGCGCGCCCGATGGCCACAGCAGGGCGTGCGGGGCGTTGCGGATGTAGGGCGAGGCGGCGGAGATGTCGATGCCCCAGGAGACGGTGGGCGGCTTCAGGCCGACGCCGAGGTAGGACAGCGTCGCCTCCAGCGCGATGTACGTGCCGAGCGCGATGGTCGCCACGACGATCACCGGGGCGACGGCGTTGGGCGCGATGTGCCGCAGCAGGACGCGGGCGTGGGACGCGCCCAGGGCGCGGGCGGCCTGCACGTAGTCGTGCTGCGCGGCGGTGATGACGGAGCCGCGGGCGATGCGGGAGATCTGCGGCCAGCCGAGCAGCACCATGAACCCGATGACCGGCCAGACGGTGTCCCCGGTGACCACGGAGAGCAGGACGAGGCCGCCGAGGACGACGGGGATGGCGAAGAAGACGTCGGTGGCCCGGGACAGGACCGAGTCCCACGCCCCGCCGAAGAACCCGGCGAGCCCGCCGAGCACGCTGCCGAGGACGGCGACGCCGAGCGTGGCCAGCACGCCGACGGTGACGGACGTGCGGGCGCCGTACACGGTGCGGGTGTACACGTTGCAGCCCTGCCCGTCGTAGCCGAACGGCGCGCCGGGCCCGGAGCCCTCCTGGGCCTTGGCGAGGTCGCACGAGAGGGGCGAGCCGGAGGCGATCGCCGAGGGCCACAGGGAGACGAAGACCAGGAAGAGAATGACCAGGCCGGAGAGGAGGAAGACGGGGTTGCGGCGCAGGTCGCGCCAGGCGTCGGACCACAGGGAGCGCGGTCTGTCCACGGAACCGGAACCGCCCCGTCCGGCGGACCCGCCCTGCCCGACGGGTTCATCCTGCCGGGCCGGCCCGCCCTGGCCGGCCGACGCGCCCGGTCCGAACGGCCCCGCAGGGCCCGGCTGCCCGTCCGCGGCCTCGCCGGCCAGCCCGCCCCGCCCCGCCGACGCGCCCGGTCCGAACGCCCCCGCAGGGCCCGACTGCCCGTCCGCGGCCTCGCCGGCCAGCCCGCCCCGCCCCGCCGGCGCGCCCGGTCCGAACGGCCCCGCGGGGCCCGGCTGCCCGTCCGCGGCGGCCTTCTCCAGGGACGCGCCCTCGCTCGCCGCCAGGTCCATGGCTCCGCCCGTGCCGGTACCGGCCATGGCGCGCTCGGGCTCGTAGGGCTGCTCAGGCATGGCGGATCCTCGGCTGCTCAGGCATGGCGGATCCTCGGGTGCTCAGACATAGCGGATCCTCGGGTCGAGTACGGCGTAGAGGAGGTCGACGAGCAGGTTGGCCAGCAGGAAGACCAGGACCAGGACGGTGACGAAGCCGACGACGGTCTGGGTGCTCTGGCGCAGGATGCCCTGGTAGAGCTGGAAGCCGACGCCGTGGATGTTGAAGATCCGCTCGGTGACGATCGCGCCGCCCATCAGCGCGCCGATGTCGGTGCCGATGAAGGTGACCACCGGGATCAGGGAGTTGCGCAGCAGATGCCGGGTGACGACCCGGCGCCGGGGCAGCCCCTTGGCGATCGCGGTGCGGACGTAGTCGGACCGTCTGTTCTCGGCGATCGAGGTGCGGGTCAACCGGGTCACGTAGGCCAGGGAAACGGAGGCCAGGACCAGGCCGGGCACGATCAGTTCGTCGAAGCGGGCCTCGGAGGAGACCGACGGCGTGATCCAGCCCCACTCGACGCCGAGGAGCAGTTGGAGGAGCAGACCGGTGACGAAGGTGGGCACGGAGACCACGACGAGGGTGACCAGCAGGACGCCGGTGTCGACGGGCCGGCCCCGGCGCAGCCCGGTGACCACGCCCAGGGTGATGCCGATGACGATCTCGAAGAGGATCGCGACGATCGTCAGCCGGACGGTGACGGGGAACGCCGTCGCCATCAGCTCGGTGACCGGCTGGCCGTTGAACGCCGTCCCGAAGTCGCCGGTGAAGACGTTGCCCATGTAGGTCAGGTATTGCTGCCAGACGGGCTTGTCGAGGCCGAACTCCTGCTTGAGCCGGGCGGCGGTGGCGGGGTCGCACTGCCGGTCGCCGCACAGGCCGGCGACGGGGTCGCCCATCACGTTGACCATCAGGAAGATCAGCAGCGTGGCCCCGACGAACACCGGGACCATCTGGAGCAGCCGCCGGACGACGTAGCGCCCCATGGCGGGTCAGCTGACCTTGATCTCGTCGTAGACCGGGACGGAGAACGGGTTGAGCCGGACGTCGGAGAGGCGCTGCGAGTAGCCGGCGCTGCCGTTCTGATACCAGAGCGGGATGGCGGCCATGTTGTCGCGGACGACCGCCTCGGCCTGCTGGAAGGTCTGGACGGCCTGGGCGGGGTCGGTCTCGGCGTTGGCCCGGTCGACGAGGTCGTCGAACTCCTTGTTCGACCACTTGCCGTCATTGGAGGAGGCACCCGTGTAGTAGAGCGGCTGGAGGAAGTTCTGGATGAGGGGGTAGTCCATCTGCCAGCCCGCCCGGAAGGGGCCGTTCAGCTTCTTCTCGGTGATCTGGCCGCGGTAGTCGGCGAAGGTGCCGACCGGGTTGCCGACGCAGGCCTTCTCGTTGCCGAGGGCGTTGTTGATGGAGTTGCAGACCGCGTCGACCCACTGGCGGTGGGAGCCGGTGTCCGCGTTGTACGTGATCCTGACCTGGCCGCCGGGCAGGCCGCCGCCCTCCTGGACGAGCTTCTTCGCGGCGGCGGGGTCGTAGTCGCAGGCGTCCCCGCACAGGCCCGCCTTGTAGCCGCCGTCCGCGCCGAGGACCGGGGAGGTCCAGTCGGTGGCGGGGGTGCGGGTGTTCCGGAAGATCGTCCGGGTGATCTGCTCGCGGTCGATCGCCCGGGACAGGCCGGTGCGGACCTTCGCGGAACCGGGCGTGTCCCAGTCTTTGTCGTAGTAGGGGAAGGCGAGGGTCTGGAGGATGCCGGCGGGGGTGTTGAGGTAGCGGTCGCCGAGGTCGGTCCGCACGTTCTTGAGCTGGGCGGCGGGCACGTCGTCGACGAGGTCGAGGTTGCCGGCCATCAGGTCGGTGTAGGCGGTGTTGTTGTCGGTGTAGACCTTCAGGTCCACGCCGCCGTTCTGCGCCGCGTCGTCGCCGGGGTACTCCTCCCACTTGCGCAGGCTCATCTGGGAGCCCTTGGCGTAGGACTCGATCCGGTAGGGCCCGTTGCCGACGGGCTGGGCCAGCCAGCCGGCGTGGTCGGTGAAGAAGGACTGCGGCAGGGGGGCGTAGGCCGGGTAGCCGAGGGTGTCGGGGAACGTGGAGAACTTCTGGCTGAGCGCGACCGTGAAGGTCCGCTCGTTCACGACCCGCAGGCCCGAGAGGGTGTCGGCGCTCTGCTCGCCCTTGTCGGGGTGCACCTTGTCGTAGCCCTCGATGTAGCCGAAGAAGTACGCGTTCTTCTGGTTGTTCCGCAGGGCGGCGCCGTAGTTCCAGGCGTCGACGAAGGACCTGGCGGTGACCTGCTCGCCGTTGCTGAAGGTCCAGCCGTCCTTGACGGTGATCGTGAAGTTCCGCGAGTCGGAGGTCTCGATCTTCTCGGCGAGCATGTCCTGGGCCTCGCCGGTCTTCGGGTCGTACTTCTTCAGACCGCGGAAGATCATGTCGAGGACCTTGCCGCCCTGCACCTCGTTGGTGTTCGCCGGTTCCAGCGGGTTCTGCGGGTCTCCCCAGGAGGAGCTGAGCACCGCGCCCCCGGCGCCGCTGCCGCCGCCGCCTCCGCAGCCCGCCGCCACGAGCGCCGCCGCCACCACGCAGGCGATCCGTCTGGCGTGCTTGGCTCCCCGCATGGATGCCTCCTCCGCGTCGCGCATGCCTGCGCGGTGCCTCCGGCGCCGGGACGCTGATCCCGGCACTGATCCCTTGGTGAGCCAATATCATCACAAAAGGGACTTGAAGCACTTACGCCACCCGGAGCGGGAAGCGGCGAGCGGGAACGCCGCAGGGGGCGGAAGCCGGCGGACGCGGGAACGCCGCAGGGGCGGAAGCGCACGGCTCCCGCCCCTGCGGCGCGACGATCGACGGAGGTCCCGGAGGTCACTCCTTCGCGGCGGCCTCCGCCTCCAGCGCCTTCAGCGCCGGGTCGAGGACGACGTCCTCGTCACGGGCCTCGGTGGTCGGCTCCTCCGGGAAGTGGCAGGCCGTCAGATGGCCCTCACGGTTGCCGGAGATCTGGACCAGCGGCGGCTGCTCGGTCGCGCACTTGTCCTGCGCCTTCCAGCAGCGGGTGCGGAACCGGCAGCCGGACGGCGGGTGGATCGGCGAGGGGACGTCACCGGCGAGACGGATCCGCTCCCGGCTCTCCTGCCCCTCCAGCTCCACCTCCGGCACCGCCGACAGCAGCGCGTGCGTGTACGGGTGGCGGGGGCGGTTGTAGATGGAGTCGCGGTCGCCGACCTCGACCACCTTGCCCAGGTACATGACCGCCACGCGCTGCGAGAAGTGCCGGACGACGGCCAGGTCGTGGGCGATGAAGAGGAAGGCGATGCCCAGCTCTTCCTGGACCTTCTTGAGCAGGTTGACGACCTGCGCCTGGATGGAGACGTCCAGCGCGGAGACCGGCTCGTCCGCCACGATCAGCTTCGGGTTCAGGGCGAGCGCGCGGGCCACGCCGATGCGCTGGCGCTGACCGCCGGAGAACTCGTGCGGGAAGCGGTTGTAGTGCTCGGGGTTGAGGCCGACCAGCTCCAGCAGCTCCCGGACCTTCTTCTCCCGGCCGCCCTCGGGCTCGATCCCGTTGACCTCCATCGGCGACTTGATGATCGTGCCGACGGTCTGGCGCGGGTTCAGCGAGGAGTACGGGTCCTGGAAGATCATCTGGATCTCGGACCGCACCGGCGCCAGCTGCTTGCGCGAGGCGTTGGTGATGTCCTTGCCGGCGTACACGATCTTGCCGCCGGTCGGATCCAGCAGACGGGTGATGAGCCGTCCGGTGGTCGACTTGCCGCAGCCGGACTCGCCGACCAGACCGACGCTCTCGCCGACGCCGACCGTCAGGTCGACGCCGTCGACGGCCTGGACCGCGCCGACTTTGCGTTTGATCGGGAAGCCGCCGTAGATCGGAAAGTGCTTCGTGAGGCCCTGGACCGTCAGCAGCGGCTCGGCCGCGGTGGCGCCGGCGGAGTCCTGCGGCGTGGGGAGGGTGAGGTTGTCGCTCATGTCTCGGTTCTCCCTAGCGCAGCCGGGGCTGGATCTTGTCGATGAAGATGTCCTGCTTCTGCTCGGACGTCAGATGGCAGGCGGAGGCCCGGCCGGCGGCCAGCGGCGGGCGGCTGTCGCTGCACAGGGTGCCCGCCACCTCGTCCTTGTAGGCGCACCGCGGGTGGAAGGGGCAGCCCGTGGGCGGGTTGAGCAGCGAGGGCGGCGAGCCGGGGATCGGCACGAGCGCGTCGTCGACCGGGCTGTCGAGCCGGGGCATCGAGCTGAGCAGGCCCCAGGTGTAGGGGTGGCGCGGCGCGCTCATGACCTCGCGCACGGTGCCGCGCTCGACGGCCCGGCCCGCGTACATCACCAGCAGGTCGTCGGCCATGTTGGAGATGACGCCGAGGTCGTGGGTGATGAAGATGATCGCGGAGCCGAACTCCTGCTGGAGGTCCTTGAGCAGGTCCAGGATCTGGGCCTGCACGGTGACGTCCAGCGCGGTGGTCGGCTCGTCGGCGATCAGCAGCTGGGGGTCGCACATCAGCGCCATGGCGATCATCGCGCGCTGGCGCATACCGCCGGAGAACTGGTGCGGGTAGTCGTCGAAGCGCGCCTTGGGCTGCGGGATGCCGACCTTCTCCAGCATCTGGATCGCCCGGTCCTTCGCCTCCTTCTTGGAGGCGCCCATGTGCTTGATGTACGGCTCGGACAGCTGCCGGCCCACCGTGTAGTACGGGGACAGCGCGGTCAGCGGGTCCTGGAAGATCATCGCCATCTTGTTGCCGCGGAGCCGCTCGAGCTCCTTCTCCGAGGCGGTGACGAGTTCCTGGCCGTCGAGGACGATCTCGCCGTCGACGGTGGTGGTGCGGGGGTTGTGCAGGCCGAGGACCGTCAGGTTGGTGACGGACTTGCCGGAGCCGGACTCGCCGACGATGCCCAGGGTCTTGCCGCGCTCGACGTCGAAGGACAGGCCGTCGACCGCCTTGACGATGCCGTCCTCGGTGGAGAACCGCACCTTCAGATCACGCACCGACAGGAAGCTCTCCGGGCCGGTCGGGGCCGGGGCGTCCTCGGTCTTGGTCAGTGTGGTCACGGTGGTTCGTTCTTCCTAGGAGAGCCGGACGCGCGGGTCGATGTAGGCGTACGCGATGTCGGTGAGGATGTTGAAGATCAGGATGAAGAAGGCACCGAACAGCATGACGCCCATGGTCAACGGCAGGTCCTTGGTCTGCGCGCCGTCGACGGCGAGGCGGCCGATCCCCTGGAGGGAGAAGGTGATCTCGGTGACCACGGCGCCGCCGAGCATGCCGCTGATGTCCATACCGAGGACGGTGACGATCGGGATGAGCGAACCGCGCCAGGCGTAGCGGAAGAACACGTACTTGCGGGGCATGCCCTTGGCGCGGGCGGTGCGCACGTGCTCCTCGGAGAGCTGCTCGATCATCGACGAGCGGGCCATACGGGTGTACTGCGCGGTGAAGATGGTGGCCATCACCAGCGTGGGCAGCAGCATGCCCAGGAACCAGCCGAGGGGGTCCTCGGTGATCGGGACGTACTGGGGGTTCTCCATCCAGCCCGTGCTGTAGACGAAGATGATCAGGACGATCGGGCCGAGGAAGTAGATCTGGAACGAGCTGAGCACCATCGAGCCGCCGGTGGCGATCTTGTCGATCGCCGAGCCGCGCTTGTACGCGGCGAGCATGCCCGCGCCGACGCCGACGACGAGGAAGACGACCGCGCCACCCGCCGTGAGGGTCAGGGTGGTCGGGAAGCGGTCCAGGATCGTGTCCCAGACCGGGTCGCCGGAGTAGAACGACATGCCGAGGCAAGGGGCGTTGCAGTGGCCGGTCGGGAAGTCACGGCCCACGACGATGCCGGACATGAAGTCCCAGAACTGCGTGTGCAGCGGCAGGTTCAGGCCGAGAGCCGCGCGGATGTCCTCGAGTCGCTGCGGAGAGCAGTCCTTGCCACAGGCCAGGGACGCGTAGTCGGAGGGCGCGGCGACGAACAGGAAGAACGTGGCGGCGCCGATGAGGAACAGGGTGACGACGGCACCGACCGTGCGCCGGAGGATGAACTGAAACATGGCGGGGGGCTGCTCTCTGCGGAGACGGTGGAAGGTTTCACGGAGGTGCGGGGGCGTGCTCCGCCTGGTGCACGCCCCCGCGATCAGCCGTAGAGAGTTACGACTTCAGGAACAGACGGTTGATGTCCAGCAGGCTGGACACCGAGCCGTAGCGCGTTCCACCGACGTTGGAACCGGAGAGCTGGAACTGCTTCGTGTACCACAGCGGAGCGGCCGGCAGGACGGTCTCCAGCAGGTAGTGCTGGGCCTCCTTCCAGGTCTTCGCGGCCTCGGTCGGCTCCTGGGTCAGGGCCTTCTGGATGAGCTCCTTGACCTTCGGGTCCTTGACGTGCGAGTAGTTCGGCGAACCGTCGGAGACCTGCGCCGGGTCGTAGACCGGCGTGATCACGGTGCCGGCCGACGGCCAGTCCTGGCCCCAACCCGTGATGTAGATGTCGTACGGGTTGTTGACCTTGCCGATCTGCTCGTAGTAGCTCGCCGAGTCGACCTCCTTGGAGACGACCTCGAAGCCCGCCTTGGTCAGGGCGTCCTCGATGGCGACCTTGCGCTTCTGGCCGGCCGAGCTGTTGGAGTAGGCGAAGACGAGCTTCTTCTCGGCGGCCGGGACGTCCTTCAGGAGCTCCTTGGCCTTGGCCACGTTGCCCTGAGGGGTCTTCAGACGGCCGTACGGGTCGTACTTGGCCTCGTAGCCCGGCAGGGTCGGGGCGAAGTAGTTCGGGGCCACGTCGCCGCCGTAGACACCGCCCTCACCGGCGATGAGGGACTTGGAGTTCACCGCGTAGGTGGCGGCCTCGCGGACCGTCTTGTTCTTCACCCGGTCCAGGTTGAAGGTCAGCTGCATGACGTAGGGCTGGTAGCCCTTCACCGTGCGGGAGTTGACCGACGGCGTGCCGATGACCTTCTGGATCTGGGTGGCCTCGACCGCGCCGGTGAGCTGGATGGCGTTCTTGTCCGCGCCCTGGTCGGCGATCAGACGCTGGGTCTGGGTGGCCTCGGTGACGCCGAAGGTGAAGTTAAAGCCGTCCGGGTACTGGTGGCGCACGGAGTCGGTCTTCGGGTCCCAGTTGGTGTTCTTGGTGAGCACCAGGGACTTGCCGGCCTTGTACGAAGCGATCTTGTACGGGCCGGTGGCGACCGGGGCCTTGTCGTACTTCTCCTTCGTGTCCGTCTTCGCCGGGACGATGCCGTAGCCGGCCATGGCCAGCGTCTGCGGCAGGTCCGGGCGGGCGGTGTCGAAGTGGAAGACGACCGTCTTCGCGTCCGGGGTGTCCAGCACGGTGGCCGGCAGGTGCTTGCCGTCGAAGCCGCCGCCCGGCAGGAGCTTGCGGTAGTCCGGGTTCGCCTTGCCCGCGAGCCAGGTCTGGAGGTAGGGCGGGCCGTCGAAGATGAACTTCGCGAACTGGCGCTCGACCGTGTGGCGGACGTCGGCGGAGGTGATGGCCGCGCCGTTGGAGTCCTTGATGCCGTCCTTCAGCGTGAAGGTCCAGGTCTTGCCGCCGTCGGAGGACTTGCCCGAGTCGGTGGCGAGGTCGCCCACGACCGAGACGTTGCCCTTGTCGTCCTCCTGGAACTGCGTCAGGCGGCGGAAGAGCAGGTTGGCGACCTGACCGGCGTCCGAGACGTAGATCTGGCTCGGGTCGAGGTGGGAGAGACCCGCCTCCTGGTAGACCTGGATCGTGCCGCCGCTCTTGGCGCCGGCGATCTCCTTGGCGGGACCGGTGGAGCCGGCCGCGTCGACGTACGTCACCGGCTTCGACTGGCTCGCGGCTTCCGCCTGGTCCTTCTTGGAGTCGCCGCTGGACTTGCTGCCCTTGTTCTCGGAGCAGCCCGTGAGCGCCAGCGAGCCGGCCGCGATGGCGACCACGACGGCACGCGCTCTGCGTGAGGTGAACGGCTTCATGATGGCGAAAACACCTACCTGTCGGTTGTTATCCATGAGTACTGCCTGACGCGGCTGGTAGGCCGACGCGGGGGCGGCAGTCACCCCCCACCAATGGACGATTACCGCCCGGACTTGGGGTCGAAGGCGTCCCGTACCGAGTCTCCGAGGAGGTTGAAGCACAGGACGAAGATCACCAGCGCCACGCCCGGGAAGAAGATGAAGGCGGGGTCCTGCTGCGCGTAGCTGGAGCCGGCCGCGAACAGACGGCCCCAGTCCGGGGTCGGCTCCACGAAGCCGACGCCCGCGAAGGACAGGAAGGCGATGGTGAGGATAGTGCTGGGCAGTTGGTACGTGAACTGCACCAGGATCGGCGTCACCACGTTGGGCAGGATCTCCTTGCGGACGATCCGGCCGGGCGAGGCCCCGGAGACCTTGGCGGCCTCCACGAACTCGCGCTCCCGCAGGGACAGCACGGTGGAGCGGACCAGTCGGCTCATGCTCATCCAGCCCAGCAGCCAGAGCACGATCAGCATCGCCAGCGCCCGGAAGTAGGTGGGCGTCTCCTCCCGCGGGTCCACGAAGAACGAGGTCACCACGGGCATGAAGGCGATGAAGAACAGCTGCTGCGGGAAGGAGAGGAAGAAGTCCGTGACCCGGCCGATCCAGTAGTCGGTACGACCGCCGAAGTAACCGCCGATCAGGCCGATGACGATGCCCGTCACCATCAGCAGGGTGGTCACCCCGAGCGCCATGAACAGCGAGGTGCGCATGCCGTAGACCAGCATGGCGAACACGTCACGGCCGAACTGCGGCTCCACACCGAACCAGTGGTCTCCCGAGATGCCTCCGAACCAGCCCAGCGGCAGCCCGAACTCGTCCAGGACGGGCTTGTCCGCGTAGGTCGGGTCCTGGCCGTACAGCGTGTACGGGTCGGTCCCGCTCAGCTTGACCAGCAGCGGCGCCGACAGCGCGACGACGAAGTAGAAAATCACTACCGACGCGCAGATGACACCGGTACGGTCACGCTTGAAGCGCTGCCACATCAACTGGCCGGGAGAACGGCCCTCGAGCTGCTTCTCGTCCTTGGCGGGAACGGGGTTCGGCTCGAGCTCGGGTTCCAAGGCGATCGACGGCCCGGTGCCCTCGGCCTTGGCTGGACTGGTCATGTTTGTTCTTCCCCCGGGGGGTTGAGAGTTGAGCGCAGCACAGATACCGGCAGGTTCTGTGGTTTGGGGGAACTTTCGCCAAAGTGTTCAACGCGCGTCAAGGGCGGAAGACATAGGGATCTCCCTACCGCCCATATTTTGAGGAAAAATTGCAAAGACTGACACCTGCGCGCGCTTGACAGGCGAGATGAACAACCGTCAAAACGGACATTAGCGACCACATTTCTGTTTACATGTCCGAAACGCGATCGCTGATTCACCGGTATGCGAACTCCGCGGACCGGGTGGAGCCGGCCTCCCGGGGCCGCCCCGGAGGCATGCCGGAGGCCCGGCCCGCCGGAGAGCGGCGGGCCGGGCCCGGTGAGACACCGTCAGAAAGGCCCCGGGAGGGCCCTGTGAAGGACCCGTGAGGGCCCTGACGCGCCGCCGGGGGCGCGGGTGTGCCGGGGGCGCGGGTCAGCCGTGCTTGGCGCGGCTCGCGGCGCGGGCCCGCTCACGGGCGTCCAGGTTCACCTTGCGGATGCGGACCGCCTCCGGGGTCACCTCGACGCACTCGTCGTCGCGGCAGAACTCCAGGGACTGCTCCAGGGACAGCTTGCGCGGCGGCACGATCGACTCCGCCACGTCGGCCGTCGAGGACCGCATGTTGGTGAGCTTCTTCTCCTTGGTGATGTTGACGTCCATGTCGTCGGCGCGGGAGTTCTCGCCGACGATCATGCCCTCGTACACCTCGGTGCCGGGCTCGGTGAACAGCACGCCGCGCTCCTGGAGGTTCGTCATCGCGAAGGCGGTGACGGCGCCGGCGCGGTCGGCGACCAGCGAGCCGTTGTTGCGGGTCTGGAGCGTGCCGAACCAGGGCTCGTGGCCCTCGTGGATCGAGTGCCCGATGCCCGTGCCGCGGGTCTGGGTGAGGAACTCGGTCCGGAAGCCGATGAGGCCGCGGGACGGGACGACGAACTCCATGCGGACCCAGCCGGAGCCGTGGTTCGACATGTTGTCCATCCGGCCCTTGCGGACGCCCATCAGCTGCGTGACCGCGCCCATGTGCTCCTCGGGCACATCGATCGTCATGCGCTCGACCGGCTCGTAGACCTTGCCGTCGACGTCCTTGGTGACGACCTGCGGCTTGCCGATGGTCAGCTCGAAGCCCTCGCGGCGCATCTGCTCGACCAGGATGGCCAGCGCCAGCTCGCCACGGCCCTGGACCTCCCAGGCATCCGGGCGCTCGGTCTCCAGGACGCGGAGGCTGACGTTGCCGATCAGCTCGCGGTCCAGGCGGTCCTTCACCTGGCGGGCGGTGACCTTGCGGTCCTTGACGGCCGCCTTGGCGTCGGCGCCCTTGCCGGTGCCGCCGCGGCCGACCAGCGGGGAGGTGTTGGTGCCGATGACCATGGAGATCGCGGGCTCGTCCACCGTGATCAGGGGCAGCGGGACCGGGTTCTCCGGGTCCGCCAGCGTCTCGCCGATCATGATCTCCGGGATGCCGGCCACGGCGCAGATGTCACCGGGGCCCGCCTTCTCGGCCGGCTTGCGGGTGAGCGCCTCGGTCATCATCAGCTCGGAGATGCGCACGTTGGCGACGGAGCCGTCGCGCTTCATCCAGGCGACGGTCTGCCCCTTCTTCAGCTCGCCCTGGTGGACGCGGAGCAGCGCGATACGGCCGAGGAAGTTGTCGGCGTCCAGGTTGGTGACGTGCGCCTGGAGCGGGGCCTCCTCGTCGTAGGTGGGGGCCGGGATGTGCTGGAGGATCGTGGAGAAGAACGGCTCCAGGCTGGTGGAGTCCTCCGGCACGGTGCCGTCGGCCGGCTTGGTCAGCGAGGCGATGCCGTCACGGCCGCAGGCGTAGACGATCGGGAACTCGATCTGCTCCTCGTCGGCGTCCAGGTCGAGGAAGAGGTCGTAGGTCTCGTTGACGACCTCGTCGATCCGGGCGTCCGGACGGTCCGTCTTGTTGATGCAGAGGATGATCGGCAGCCGGGCCTGGAGCGCCTTGCGCAGCACGAAGCGGGTCTGCGGCAGCGGGCCCTCGGAGGCGTCCACGAGCAGCACCACGCCGTCGACCATCGACAGACCGCGCTCGACCTCGCCGCCGAAGTCGGCGTGGCCGGGGGTGTCGATGATGTTGATGGTGATGACGTCCCCCCCGTCCTTGGGGTGGTACTTCACCGCCGTGTTCTTGGCGAGGATCGTGATGCCCTTCTCACGCTCCAGGTCGTTCGAGTCCATCATGCGGTCGTCGACGCCCTCGAGCTGGTGGGCGGCGAAGGCACCGGCCTGCTTCAGCATGCCGTCGACGATGGTCGTCTTGCCGTGGTCGACGTGGGCGACGATGGCTACGTTGCGGATGTCGTGACGTGTTGTGGACACGGCCATAAAGCGGCGTTCTCCCGGAGTGTGAGGAAGGCCGGCACGTACGTCTGTGTTACGCGGGCCCTGCCGGGCTTGACATGCCACGGCCTCACCCCATGGTACGGGGCCCGGCGGGGAGCATCCTCCACAGGGCCGCGCAGGCCACCTCGCCGAGGCGGCACGCGGCCCGGCCGCTCACTTGGCCGGAGGGCTCGCCGGGAGCTTCGCTCCCTTCTTCAGGAAGCCCATGTCCTCGTAGACGGGGGTCTGGAAGCCGAAGGCCCCGGCGTTGACGACGTTCTTCCGCGCGGCCGTGAGCTGGGGGCGCTGGTAGAGGGGAATCGATCCGGCGGCGGCCCAGATCCGGGAGTCGGCCTTGCGGATCAGTGACCGCCGCTCCTCCTCGTCCAGCGTCGCGATCGCCTGCTCGAACAGCTGGTCGACCTGATCGGTGCCGACCCGGGTGTAGTTCTGTTCGACGCTCAGCGATCCGTCCGCCGCCGGGACCGGCTTGGCGTAGATCGGCCGGGCGTCGGTGGCCGGGTACGCCGAGGCGGGCCAGGAGTAGAGGGCGAGGTCGTACTGGCCGGAGGCGATGTGGTCCTTGAAGTAGCTCTCGTCGGCGACCTTGGTGAGTTCCGTGCTGATGCCGACCTTCTCCAGCATCGTCACGATCCGCCCCGCGACCGTGTGCAGCGGCGCCGAGCCGGGACCGGACGGGAGCACGAACCGCAGGGTGAGCGCCTTGCCGTCCTTGGCCAGCACGCCGTGCGCGGAGCCGGCCGGGGCGGCCGTGCCCCGGGGGGCGTAAGCGCCGGGCGCGCCCTGCTTGTCGACGTACTGCTTGCTGTCCTGGGCGAGGTGGCGTCCGGCCTCCTCGCCGGTCGCCGTGTCGTGCCGTCGCCCCTGGTCCTGTCCGTGGCCGGCCTTGTCGTCCTCGCCGACGATGTACGTGCCGTCGTCGCCGCCCGCGGACTGCTTCCCGGCCGACTCCGCACCGGCCTTGCCGCCCTCGGAACCGGCCGCCTTCTCGGTTTTCTTCTCCTCCTTCACCGGGCCGCCGGGCACCCAGCCGGCGTCCGCGAGCAGCGCCCGCGCCTCCTTGGCGTCCTGCCCGCCGAGCGCTCCGCTGTTGTCGGCGTACGCCTCCTGCCCGGACAGGGCGAGATGGCTGCCGACGGGCACGGCGGGCAGGCCCAGCGGGCCCAGCACCGCCTTCGCCAGGTCGGAGCGGTCCAGCGCCCGGGCCACCGCGCGGCGCACCCGCTCGTCGGCGAGCGGGCCGTCGGCGCCGTTCAGCGCGAGCTGGGTGTAGGCGGGCTCCAGCGACTTGCGCACCTCGTAGTCGCGCAGCGTGTCGCGCTGCTGTTCCCAGGCCTCGATCGCCCTGGTCAGCGTGCGGCGGGCGTGGATCTCCCGGCGCGCCGCGCTCTCGTCGGAGCCGTGGGCGATCGCCCAGGAGCGCAGCGCCCGCGCGGCGGTGCGCCCGGAGCCGGGCCCGGACAACGGTCCGGCGGTGCCCCGGGCGGCCTCCTCGATCCGGCGGACGGCGACGGGGTCGATCTCGGCCAGGTCGACCGCCCCGGCGGCGAGCGCGGTGGCCCGCTTGTCGCGCGGCACGGCCGTCAGCACGATCTCGGAGAGTTTGGCGGGCTCGCCCCACCAGCGCGGGTTGCGGGCGAGCCGGATCCGGTCCCCCGCACGGTCGACCTGCCGCACGGCGAACGGCCCGGCGGTGACCTTCAGCCTGCCGCGCGCCCCGTCGTTGAAGGCGTCGGGCGTGCCCATGACGTCCTTCGGGTAGAGCGGGGTGAACAGCGACCGCCAGTCGGCGTAGGCGCGGCCGAAGGTGACCCGGACCTCCAGGTCGTTCTTGCCGCGCTCGACCTTCTCGATGCGGTCGTAGCCGGCGTTGCGGGCGGTCCAATACGCGCTGTCCTTGCCGGACAGGGCGCGCCACTGGGCGGCGAAGTCGGCGGCGCCGATCTCCCGGCCGTCGCTCCAGACGGCCTGCTGGTCGAGCCTGTACAGGACGACCTGCTTGGGCTCGGTCGCGACGACCTCGGCGGACTCCAGGTAGTCGGTGTTCAGCCGGGGCCGGCCGTTGGCGTCGAGCCGGTACATCGACGGCAGGACGGCCTGGGCGACCCGGGTGGTCGTGACGTCGGCGTCCGCCTGGAAGGCGTTGAAGGTCTCGGGCACGGCGTCCACGGCCCAGCGCAGCGTGCCGCCGTCGGTGACCTTGGAGCGGGCGGCCGGGGCGATGTCCTGCGCGGCCAGCGGCTTGCCCGCCGGGTCCCCGGATCCGCAGGCGGTCAGCGTGGTGACCGCGAGCACGCCCGCGGTGAGGAAGGCGACCGAGCGCATGACCGCGCGCGGGCCGACGCCGTCGTGGGACATCTCTGGTACCTCCGGGAGCCGCTGCCGCCCGTGACACGCGTGCGATATGTTCACATTTGGCGGTATTTTGGAGTTGATCAGATCTACGGCCCACTGAAGAGGAAAGGGTTCGCCCGTCGGGGGCGACACGGCGGCGCGGGCGCGCAAGCCCACCCGTGCGGAGCAAAGCGCGCTCCCGGCGCACACAGAGCGCGCACGCGTGTGCACGGGAGGCGCACTATCCGCCAATCGCTGCACACGCCTTCACATCCACAGGTGTGACGCGCAACACTCGCAGGCGCATGAGCGTCGCCGCCCAGGGCCGTGCCGGCCCGCGGAAGTGAGGTCACGTCATGTCCGTGCACGACGATCTGACATCGGTACAGCGCTGCCTCGACGACCTGTCCCGTTCGGTGGGGCGTCTGGAGCAGCAGCTCGGCAGCGGAGGGCTGGAGATGCGCCGTGTCCGCGCCGACGCCGACCATCTGCGCGAGAGCGTCGCCCTGCTGCGCGAGGCGGCCGCGAGCCCCGCCGCGGCGGCCAAGCCCCAGCTCGTCACCATCTCCGACGCCCCCTACGACGACAGCCTGTGGGTGGACACCGACGACGAGGGCTTCGGCGCCCGACGACGGCACGCTCCCTGATCCGACCAGCCGGCCGATCCCCGAAAGGTGCGTCCCACGTTGGCCACAGGTACGGAACCCCATCCCCCGAGCGGCGTGCGCGCCCCCGCGCGCGCCGCGATCAGCGCACCCCATCTGCGCACCGACCGCTGGTGGCTGGCCCCCGCGGCCACCGCCGCCGGCCTGCTGGCCTTCATCGTGTACTCCACCTGGCGGGCCTTCGCCGACGCGGACTACTACGCGGCGCCCTACGTCTCGCCGTTCTACTCCCCGTGCCTCGCCGAACGCTGCGAGCCCATGCGCGGCGGCCCCAACTGGGAGATCTTCGGCGGCTGGTGGGGGATCTCCCCCGCGATCATCATCCTGATCTTCCCGCTCGGCTTCCGGCTGACCTGCTACTACTACCGCAAGGCCTACTACCGGGGCTTCTGGGCGTCCCCGCCGGCCTGCGCGGTCGCCGAACCGCACCGCACGTACACCGGTGAGACCCGCTTCCCGCTGATCCTCCAGAACGTCCACCGGTACTTCTTCTACGCGGCGATCCCCGTCGCCGGGATCCTCACCTACGACACCGTGCTCGCCTTCCGCGACGAGCACTACGCATGGGGCCACATGGGCCTCGGCACCCTCGTCTTCCTGATCAACATCGTGCTGATCTGGGCGTACACCCTCTCCTGCCACTCCTGCCGGCACATCGTCGGCGGCAAGCTCAGACACTTCTCCAAGCATCCCGTGCGCTACCGGATGTGGCAGTGGGCGGGGAAGCTCAACGCCCGCCACATGCAGCTCGCCTGGGCCTCGCTGGTCAGTGTGGCGCTCGCCGACTTCTACGTGTACCTGGTCGCCTCGGGCGCCTTCGACGATCCGCGCTTCTTCTAGATGGGTGGGGCCTTCTGATGTCCGTGGTCGACCGGCAGGAGTGGGACGTCGTCGTGGTCGGAGCCGGCGGCGCCGGTCTGCGGGCCGCCATCGAGGCGCGCGAGAAGGGCGCGCGTACGGCCGTGATCTGCAAGTCGCTGTTCGGCAAGGCGCACACCGTGATGGCCGAGGGCGGCATCGCGGCGGCCATGGCCAACGCCAACGAGCACGACGACTGGCAGGTCCACTTCCGCGACACCATGCGCGGCGGCAAGTTCCTCAACCAGTGGCGGATGGCGGAGCTGCACGCGCAGGAGGCGCCGCAGCGGGTGTGGGAGCTGGAGACCTGGGGCGCCCTGTTCGACCGCACCGCGGACGGCCGGATCTCCCAGCGCAACTTCGGCGGCCACGAGTACCCGCGCCTGGCGCACGTCGGCGACCGCACCGGCCTGGAGCTGATCCGCACCCTCCAGCAGCGGATCGTCGCCCTCCAGCAGGAGGACCACCGCGAGACCGGCGACCACGAGTCGCGGCTGAAGGTCTTCCAGGAGTGCACGGTCACCCGGATCCTCCAGGACGACGACGGCGGCGCGGTTCCCGGCCGGGTCTCGGGCGTCTTCGCCTACGAACGGGAGAGCGGCCGTTTCCTCGTCCTCGAAGCGCCCGCCGTGGTGGTCGCGACCGGCGGCATCGGCAAGTCCTTCAAGGTGACGTCGAACTCCTGGGAGTACACCGGGGACGGACACGCCCTCGCCCTGCTCGCGGGCGCGCCCCTGCTGAACATGGAGTTCGTGCAGTTCCATCCGACGGGCATGGTCTGGCCGCCGTCGGTGAAGGGCATCCTCGTCACCGAGTCGGTGCGCGGCGACGGCGGGGTGCTCAGGAACTCCGAGGGCAAGCGGTTCATGTTCGACTACATCCCGGACGTCTTCAAGGAGAAGTACGCCGAGTCCGAGGACGAGGGCGACCGCTGGTACGAGGACCCCGACAACAACCGGCGTCCCCCCGAGCTGCTCCCCCGCGACGAGGTCGCCCGCGCCATCAACGCCGAGGTGAAGGCCGGCCGGGGCTCCCCGCACGGCGGCGTCTTCCTCGACGTGTCGACGCGGATGCCCGCCGAGGTCGTCAAACGCCGGCTGCCGTCGATGTACCACCAGTTCAAGGAGCTGGCCGACGTCGACATCACGGCGGAGGCGATGGAGGTCGGGCCGACCTGCCACTACGTGATGGGCGGCATCGCCGTCGACTCCGACACGGCCGCCGCGCGCGGGGTGCCGGGGCTGTTCGCGGCCGGCGAGGTGGCCGGCGGCATGCACGGCTCCAACAGGCTCGGCGGCAACTCCCTCTCCGACCTGCTGGTGTTCGGCCGCCGGGCGGGACTGCACGCCGCCGAGTACGCGGCGGGGCTCGCCGCCCGGCCCCCGGTCGACGACGCCCAGGTCGACCTGGCCGCCGCGGAGGCGCTGCGCCCCTTCTCCGCCGAGGAGCCCTCGGGGGCGCCGGCGGAGAACCCGTACACCCTGCACCAGGAACTCCAGCAGACCATGAACGACCTGGTCGGCATCATCCGCCGGCAGGGCGAGATGGAGCAGGCCCTGGAGAAGCTGGCGGAGCTGCGGGTACGGGCCCGGCGGGCCGGCGTCGAGGGGCACCGCCAGTTCAACCCGGGCTGGCACCTCGCCCTGGACCTGCGGAACATGCTGCTGGTGAGCGAGTGCGTGGCGCGGGCCGCTCTGGAACGCACCGAGTCGCGCGGCGGCCACACCCGGGAGGACCACCCGGCGATGGAACGCGAATGGCGCAACGTGAACCTGCTGTGCCGGCTGGCCGAGCCGCCCGCCGGGCCTGCGGTCACCGACCCGGCGCGCGGGCAGATCGCCCTCTCCCGCGAGACCACCGACCCCATCCGCCCCGACCTGCTCGCCCTCTTCGAGAAGGAGGAGCTGGTCAAGTACCTCGCCGAAGAGGAGCTCTACCGATGAGCGGCTACCAGGCCCACTTCAAGGTGTGGCGCGGCGACGCGGAGGGCGGCGGTCTGCGGGACTTCGAGGTCGAGGTCAACGAGGGCGAGGTGGTCCTCGACATCGTCCACCGCCTCCAGGCCACCCAGGCCCCCGACCTCGCCGTCCGCTGGAACTGCAAGGCCGGCAAGTGCGGTTCGTGTTCGGCGGAGGTCAACGGGCGGCCCCGGCTGATGTGCATGACCCGGATGTCGGTCTTCGAGCGCGACGAGACCATCACCGTCACCCCGCTGCGCGCCTTCCCGGTCGTGCGCGACCTGGTCACGGACGTCGGCTTCAACTACCGCAAGGCCAGGGAGATCCCGTCCTTCGTGCCGCCGGAGGGGGTGGCGCCGGGCGAGTACCGCATGTTCCAGGAGGACGTGGACCGGCCGCAGGAGTTCCGCAAGTGCATCGAGTGCTTCCTGTGCCAGGACACCTGCCATGTGGTCCGCGACCACGAGGAGAACAAACCGGCCTTCGCCGGCCCCCGTTTCCTCATGCGCATCGCGGAACTCGACATGCACCCCCTGGACGCGGCGGAGGAGACCGGCCTGGACCGCAAGTCGACGGCCCAGGACGCCCACGGCCTCGGCTACTGCAACATCACCAAGTGCTGCACGGAGGTCTGCCCCGAAGGAATCAAGATCACCGACAACGCCCTGATCCCCCTGAAGGAACGCGCGGTGGACCGCAAGTACGACCCGCTGGTGTGGCTGGGAGACAAGATCCGCCGGCGGAGCTGACGCCGGGGGGCTTGGCGGCGGGGGCTTGACGGCGGGGATCCGGCGCCGGGGCTTGACGGTGGGGATCCGGCGCCGGGGCTCGGCGCTCAGCGGACCCAGCCCTCTTCGTACGACGTCCAGTCGGACTCCGTGGCCGCGAAGTCGACGTAGGCGGCGACGCCGAAGTTCTCGCGGTCCGCGTCCGTGCGGGACAGGCCCAGCCGGACGCCGCGGACCGCCCCGGCGACGGTCTCGGCGTGCTCCCAGTGGCCGAACCCCTTCTCGTGGTAGAAGGGCAGGCCCATCAGCAGGTCGGTGGTCTCCGGGGTGACCTCCAGGGCGAGGGAGGTCTGCTGGGCGACATAGCCGCCGTACGTGCTCTCCAGCGGCTGCATGGTGTCGTACGTCATGACGGCGATCTGGTCGACGCGGCGGGCGACCTGGCCGAAGAACTCCTGCGACCACCACTTCGGGTGACCGGTGACCGCGCCCCGCACGGTGTGCAGGTGCGGCAGCGGGTCGATCTGGTGGGCGGCGACGGAGAGCGGCGCGCCCCGGGCGGCGGTGACGCGGTGCAGGGCGTCCAGGAGCGTGAGGTAGTTCCCGTCGTCGGAGTGCAGGGGCTCCAGGTCGAAGTGGGCGCCCTCGAAGCCGGCGGCGAGGATCTGCCGGGTGGAGCCGACCACGGCTGCCCGGGTCCGCGCGTCCTCCAGCCGCAGGCCGACGGCTCCCTCACTGGCGAGGACGTCGCCCAGCCAGGCCTGGACCCTGATCCCGGGCAGCTCGCGGTGCACGGCGTCGATGAACCAACGGGCCCTCGGGTAGGCCGATTCGGGGAGCGTGCCGTCGTGCTCCAGGGGGCCCGCGTGGACGTACAGGTCGCGGATGCCGCCGCGCTTCAGCCGGGCGGCCAGGGCGGTGACGTCGGCGTCCTTCTTCCGGCCGTCGACCCAGGCGTGACCGAGCCAGAGGGCGTCCTTGCCGCGGGTGAGCGTGCCGTCGACCGGGTCGCCCATGTAGTTCACGCGGAGCGCGGCGAGGGCGGTGAGAAGGGGGACGAGGGGGATCAGGAGGAGGGTGAGGGCGAGACGGCGGATGCGGCGGTTCCGGCGGCTGCGGCGGTCGGGGGCGGGTTGCTCCGGTGGGGCGTTCTCGCCGTCGGCGGCTGTCTCGGCGGGTTCGGGTTCGGGTGCGGGTTCAGGGGCCGTTCGTGGGTCGGCTGGTCTGTCCGGGTTCGTCTCCGCGTCCACTTCCGGATGTGCGTTCGGTACGTGCTCCATCTCAGGTCCCCCTTCTGTCGCGCTCCGGCGCACGCGCCCCGGCTCGGGCGTATCCCGGTCGCGGGACCGTATTCACGGTCATACGCTCCGAAATGTGACGTCATCCCTGCCCCGAGGTCGGTCCCGGCGAGCCAGGTCGCACATATCCGTGCGGGTGGCGCACGCGGTGCTGGGCGGTACAGCCGGGGTGGCGTGGCTGGTGCTGCCAGGGATGACGACGGAAACAGATGCTCCGGTTGCGATCATGCAGTCGCCCGCTGCCGGGGGCGGGGCGACGCCGCTGCCCGCACCCGCGCCCTCACCGGTGCCTGCGCAGGCCCAGACGTCCGCCGTCGATCTCGTGCTGCCCCTCCTCGCGGTCGGCGCGGCGAGCACGGTCGCCGGGTACGGGTTCTTCCGCCGTGTCCGGCGCTCCCGCCGGCGGACGACTCCCGGCGCGCCGGCCGTCCCACCGCCGTCCGCCTCCGCCGGTTCCACGCCGTCGCTGACCGGGGCGGACGAGCGCTCCCGCGCCGCCCTGGTCCTGGCCGACGACCGCATACGCTCCGCTCGCTCCGAACTCCGCTTCGCCACCGAGCTGTTCGGCGACGAGGCCACCGCCCCCTACGCGCACGCCCTGCGGGAGGCCGAGAAGGAGCTGGGAGCGGCCTTCCGGATGCGGCAGCGCTACGACAAGGGCATACCGGAGGAGGAAGCGGCCCGAAGGCACACGCTCGCCGGGATCGTCGGGCGGTGCGAGGAGGCGGAGCGCCGCTTGGACGCGGTGACCGTGGACTTCGTACAACTGCGCGGTCTGGAGAGCAGGTTGGGTCAGGCGCTGGGGCTCGCGGAGTCGCTGTTCCGGGAGTTGACGGGGCGTACGGCGGCGGCGGAGTCGCTCCTCGCCGACCTGGGCGCCCGGTACGCGGCCACCACGAGCGCCCACGTCACCGGCGACGTCGAACAGGCCAAGGATCGGCTGCTGTTCGCCACGGTCCGCCTCAACCAGGCCCGCCAGGCCGATGACTTGGGTCGCGCCGAGGACGCCGCCCGGCACCTGCGCGCCGCCGAGGGCGCCATCGGCCAGGCGGCCGTCTTCGTCGAGGGCGTGGAACGGACCGCCGCCGGGCTGCGGGAGGCCGAGGCGATGATCCCGGCCTTGCTGACGGGCGTGGAGACCGAGCTGTCCGGTGTGCGCGAGTCGGCCGGACTCGAGGACGCGGACCTCTCCCGGCTGCCGCACGCCGACGCCGTCCTCGCCTCCGTACGCCGGGAGCTGTCCTCGGGACAGCCGTACGACCCGGTCGGCGTCCTGCGCCGGATCGTGCGCGCGATCGCGCCGCTCACGTCCGACGGCGGCCGGGGTCGTCGGACGCCCGGGGTCCTCCGGGCCGCCGCGTTGCTGGTCGCCCGGGATGCGACGGCCGCGGCGGACGACTTCGTCGCCACGCACCGCGCCGCGGTGGGCTTCGCGCCCCGCACCCACCTGGCGGAGGCCCGCCGCCTCCTCGCCGCCGGCGCCCCGGCCGACGTTCCGCACGCCGACGCCCTCGCCCTGGAGGCGCGGGAGGAGGCCGAGCGGGACGTGCGGGTGCGGGGGAACCCGTCTGCGGGGCCGTCTGGGCTGTCGGCGGCGACGGCGGCGGGCGAGACCGAGACCGCGACCTCGCCCGCGGCAGCGACCGCCGGTACTGCCGGTACCGCCGGTGTCGTTCTGGGCGGCGTCCTGCCCGCCGAGGACCCCGACGGCGGACGTCCGGCCGGCTTCGGCGGGGCGACCTCGGCTCTCAGAACAGACTGAGCAGCGCCTCCGCCGGGTCCGTGAGCGTCGTCTCCCCGTCGGGCAGCGGGAGTTCGAACCACACCGTCTTGCCGCGCGGGGTCCGTCGGGAGCCCCAGGCCGCGGAGAGCAGGCCGACGAGCTGGAGGCCGCGACCGCCCTCGTCGGTGTCGCGGGCGCGACGGCGGCGGGGCTGGACGAGGCCCGCGTCCCAGACCTCGCAGACGAGGGTGCGGTCGAGCAGCAATCGGAGCCGTATCTCGCCCTCGCCGTACCGCAGCGCGTTCGTCACCAGCTCGCTGACCAGCAGTTCCGTGGTGTCGACGAGGGGTTCCAGATCCCATGCCAGCAGCTGGGAGCGCGCGAACTCCCGGGCCCGGCCCACACTGCGCGGCTCGCGCGGCAGCGTCCAGTCGCCGACGGAGTCGGTCGGCAGGCCCTGGACACGTGCCATCAACAGCGCGATGTCGTCCTCGCCGTGGTGGGTGTCGAGGGTGTTGAGGACGTGGTCGCAGACGTCCTCCAGCGGGCTGGAGGGGTCGGTGAGCGCGCCCACGAAGGCCTGGAGCCCCTCGTCGAGGGGATGGTCGCGGGATTCGACCAGTCCATCCGTGTAGAGCGCCAGCAGCGCGCCCTCGGGCAGGTCGACCTCCACCTCCTCGAAGGGCTCGCCCCCGACGCCGAGCGGCATGCCCGGCGGCACGTCGAGCATCAGCGCCGCCTCGCCGGGTTCGACCAGCACCGGCGGGAGATGGCCCGCGTTGGCGAAGGTGCAGCGTCGGGTGACCGAGTCGTACACCGCGTAGACGCAGGTCGCGAGATACACCTCGGACAGGTCGGCCTCGCGGGGGCGGCGGGCCGCGCGCGTGGCCTGCTGGACCCCGCCGGGGGTGCCGAGTCCGCGCGCGATCTCGTCCAACGCGGAGAGGACCTCGGCCGGTTCGAGGTCGAGCAGCGCCAAGGTGCGGACGGCGGTGCGCAGTTCACCCATGGCGACCGCGGCGCGCAGTCCGCGTCCCATTACGTCGCCGACCACCAACGCCGTGCGGTGACCGGGCAGTTCGATGACGTCGAACCAGTCACCGCCGACCTCGCTGGGACGGCCCGTGGACACGCTGCCCGGCAGGTAGCGACAGGCGATGTCCAGTCCGGAGGCGACCGGGTCGCCGGGCGGGAGCAGGGACCGTTGCAGTATCAACGCCCGCTCGTGCTCACGCCGGTACAGGCGCGCGTTGTCGATGCACACGGCCGCCCGCGCCGCCAACTCCCAGGCCAGATCGCGGTCCCGGTCCCCGAACGGCTCGCTGCCCTTCGTCCGCGAGAACTGCGCGAGTCCCACGACGGTGTCGTGCGCGACCATCGGGATGGCGAGGGTGGACTGCACGAGGCCGCCCTCCTCGCCGGGGATGTACTGCGGGCGCGCGGTGCGCAGGGCGTCCGCGCAGGGCGAGTTGAACGGGAAGTGGTGCACCGCGCCGACGGCGACGGGCGCGCCGCTGCCGGCGAAGGGGGCGTCGGAGACGGCGGACGCGAAGGCGACGCGGCGCAGTTCGGCGCTGCCGTCGGCGAGGCCGGGCGGGGTCTCGTCGCCGGCCAGGAGGCCCTGGTAGAGGTCGACGGTGGCCAGGTCGCAGAAGCCGGGCACGACCACGTCGAGGAGTTCGCGCGCGGTCGTCTCCAGGTCGAGGGAGTTGCCTATGCGGGCTCCCGCCTCGTTGAGGAGAGCGAGATTGCGCCGGGCGGCGGCTGCCTCGCGGGCGGCGGCGCGGCGGGCGGTGATGTCGGTGCCGAGCCAGGCGATGCCGATCGGGCGGCCCGAACCGCTGTTCACGCGGTAGAGGTTGATGGACCAGTGGCGTCGCTCGTCGGAGTTCGGCACGAACCCGGTGACGTGCATGTCGGTGATGGAGTCGCCGGTCTGGAACACCCGGCGCAGGATCGCGCTGACCCGCTCGGCCTCGGACCGGGGCAGGTAGTCGTGGACGCCCTTGCCGCGGTGGTCGTCGGGGGCGCCGCCGAAGATGGAGGCGAACCGGTGGTTGGCGCGGCGGACCCGCAGATCGGGGTCGATCAGCAGGAAACCGAAAGGGGATTGACCGAAAATCGCCTGAGAGGCGGCGAGATCGGTCTCGATGCTGCGCAGGGTGCGGACGTCGACGACGATGCAGACGGCCGCCTTCTCGCCCTCCTGAGTGCGCGTCGGCATGACGTACACCTCGGCGAGCCCGTCCTCGCCGCGCCTGCCGTCGGCCGTGTCGGGCATACGGAAGGGGACGACTCCGGTCCACTCGCGGCCGTCGAGGATCTCGGCCATCTTGCGCTGACCGTGCTCGCGCAGGTCGGGGTCGATGAACGCGTCGATGGGGTCCATGCCGACGGCGCGCGCGGCGTTGATGCCGAAGATCTGCTCGGCGCGCAGGCTCCACTGGTCGACTAGTCCGTCGGGGCCGATCGAGAACGAGGCGACCTTGATGTAGTCGTAGATCGAACCGGGCGGACTGCTCTGCCACATGGCGTCTCCGGGCTGCGCGTCGCCGCCGAGGCCGAGGCCGGGACCGGCGAGGTCGTCCTGACCGCCGTGACTTTCCCGACTGTCGTGACTTTCCCGACTGCCGTGACTTTCCCGACTGTCGTGGCTGCGGTCGCCGTCCTGACCGCCGTAGCCGTCCTGACCGTCGGTCACGTCGTCAGCGGCGGGCCCACCCGCGGCCTTCGCCCTCGCGCCGCCCGACGGGTCCTCGGACTCCGTGGCCTTCGCTGGTATCTCGCTCACGCGAACCGTCCCCTCCAGCTCACCGCGCCCGGCACCGGTCACCGGGGGCGGCTGCCCGCAGTATCCAGCACTACGGCGCCGCGCGGCACGGTGTTCACGATCACAGCTCGGTCCCGCTGGTTTCCGGACCGTTCCGTGACAACACTTCCAGTCTTCTAACCAGCGGACACGTCGTCGAACCACACCTTCCGGCACGGGTCGCCGGGGAGGCGGCCGGGAGCCCGTCGACCAGGCGCGGACTTCCGGGATCCCAGCCTTCCAGACGCGGGTGCGGAGCCGTGGGGTTCCGGCTCAACCGGGCACCGCCAGTTCGAACCACACCGTCTTGCCCGTGCCCCCGGGCCGGGTCCCCCAGCGGCGCGAGGAGGAGGCGACCAGCTGGAGTCCGCGGCCGCCCTCGTCCTCGGGCTCGGGCTCGCGTTCGCGCGGCGGGTCGGGCAGCGGGTCGGAGACCTCCACCAGCAGGACGCCGTCCAGGCCGTCCGGGCGGATGAGGCAGACGCCGATGGGGCCGGTGGCGTGCCGCAGCGCGTTGGTGACCAGCTCGCTGACCAGCAGGGCGGTGAGATCGCCGAGGTTGTCGAGGCCCCAGCCCCGCAGCTGCCCACGGACGGCTCCACGGGCCGTGCGCACCGCTCCGGGGTCGGCGGGAAAGGTCCACTCGGCGCGCTCGCCTCCGGTGTCGATCACGCCGATCACTTCCCAGGCCCAGCGAGGTACAACCACCCCATGTCCGGTTTCGTGGGGTTAATGGGCCCATACCCGATATCCCGGAGGGCTTACCTCACGGGGCGGGGCACGGTGACTCCGTCGGGGTGGGGCCTGGTGACGCCGTCGGGGCGGGGCACGGTGACTCCGTCGGGGTGGCGCACGGTGAACCCGTCGGGGTGCAGCAGTGACTCCGTCGAGGCGGCGCACCGGGGCTCCGTCGGGTTGCGATGGTGGGTCGGTCGGGATGCGACGGCGACTCCGTCGGGGGCAGGGCGGCAGCTCCGTCAAGGTGCGGCGGCGGCTCCGTCGGGGTGCGGCGGGGGTCAGCCGATCCCCGGGTGCGCCCCCGACCCCAGGCGGTTCGCCGTCTCCCGTACCGCCGGGACGTCCTGGTCGAGCCAGTCGACGTGCCAGAGCTCGTCGGGGGTGAGCCAGCGCAGGGCGTCGTGGTCCTGGAGGGCGGCGGGGGCGGGGGAACCGGGGCGCAGGCGGGCGGTCCAGACGTGCAGGACGTACGGGGACTTCAGGGGCCACTCCCCCGGGACGCGCTCCACCACCTCCGCCTCCACGCCGAGTTCCTCGCGCAGTTCGCGCACGAGGGCGTCCTCGGGCCGCTCGCCGGGTTCGACCTTGCCGCCGGGCAGCTCCCAGCGCCCGGCGAGTTCGGGGGGCGCGCTGCGGCGCGCGGCGAGCAGCCGGTCGCCGTCGAGCAGGGCGGCTCCGACGACCACAATCGCTTGGGTCATGCGCCGGAGCCTACGGGACACCCGCGGCAGGGCCGTTCCCGGCGCATCGCGCCACGCTCGCCCCGACGGAGCCCCAGTGCCGTCCCCAGCCGGAGCCCGACTCCCGTCCCCGGCAGAGCCGCACTCCCGCCCGCGACGGAGCCGCACTCCCCTCCCCGGCGGAGCCGCACTCCCACCCCGGCAGGGCGTCACACCCCTTCCCCGCGGAGCGTCACGCTCGGGCGGCGTCTCCGTTCTGGCCGATGCGTTCGACCCAGTAGAGCTGCTTGTGTCCGCGGCCGTCCAGGCTGTCCGCGATCTTCTGGGCCTCCGCGCGCGTCGCGTATCGCCCGACGCGATAGCGATTGCCGTTGTCGTCCTGACGTATGACGAGCCAGGGCAGAGAGATGGTGCTGTCGTTCATCACGCCCCACGCCTCCTTCTCGCGCCGGCCCGCTCCGATCCCGTCCGCGGCCCACTTCGCGCCCCGCCCTCTGAGGAAACCGCAATCCGCATATGCCTGAGCGTACGCCTAACCTTTACGCAGCGAACACGGCTTTTCACAAACAGGTACGCAACCAGCCAAGACACAGGGGGCGCACGAGACCGAACGCGCCGTGCGCGCGACGCGATGCCTCCGGTCGGCGCGCTGCCGGTCACCCCAGGGGCGACCTGCGGTAACGATGGGAAACGACCGGATTACGACGGCCCGCGAGCCCCCGCGGGAAGGGCCCTTTCCGGGGGCAACTGCCGGAAGGGTGTGCGCCGCCTCACAGCCGTGCGCTATCGCACCGCCGCCACCCCCCGCGCCGCCCCCTCCCGACACCGACCGGCTTCCCCTCCCTCGAACCGCCGGCCGCCCCCTCCGCTACCTCACCGGCAGGTGGTACGCGACCCGGTACCGGTCCGCCGGGATCACCACGTCCGCCGTCTCCACGGGCCGCCCCGAGGCGTAGTAGGTGCGCTGGACGACGAGCACGACATGCCCCGGCACACCGCCCAGGGCGAGGAGCTCCTCGGCGAGACCGGGACGGGCCCCGACCTCCTCGGCGACGTTGTCGACGATGACGTCGATCGCGCGCATGCGCTCGACGACGCCCATGCCGCCGAGCGGACCCTCCTCGGGCAGCATGACCGGCGTACGGCCGGTGACGGCGAGGGGCTCCCAGGAGGTGGAGAGCATCATCGCCTCGCCGGCCTCCCGGAAGACGTACTTGGTGCGCATCACGCGCTCGCCCGGCTGGATGCCCAGCCGCTCGGCGACCGCCCGACCGACCTCGATCTGCTCGCTGCTGGACTCCCAGGTCCCGCGCGCGTGCCCCTCGGCCTGCTCCTGCCGGAAGGGCGTCGCGCCGGTCGCCGGACGGTACCCGGAGCGGGAGATCCGGCGCGGGACGGGCCGCTCACGCACGTACGTGCCCGACCCGGAGCGGCCCTCCACCAGCCCCTCCGCCATCAGCACCTTGCGCGCCTCCAGCGCCACGGTGTCGGAGACGCCGTACTCCTCGCGGATTCTCGCCTGCGAGGGCAGCCGGGTGTGCGGGGGCAGCGAGCCGTCGACGATCTTCTTACGGAGATCACCTGCGACGCGCAGGTAGGCCGGCTGCTCACCGAATGTCACTGGCCACTCCCATCAGGTTGCACAGACAGCAACAGCCTGGCAACCGTGGGTTCCACCATGCAAGCAAAGGCCAGAGAATCACCCGATGTGATGACTTCTTCCGGGTGGGGGCTTTACGCAGGCACTTTCTCCCCACTATGGACGTGATCACACATCGAGACCGCCGCCGCCCGCGTCACCGCTCTCGCCGCCGTCGCCCTCGCCGTACACGGGCGGGGTGGTGGCCAGGCCCAGAGCCTCGCGCGCGGTGACGGTGCTCTCGCCGTCGACGTAGGAGTAGGCGTTGTCGTAGTGCTCGTAGAAGGCGTCGACGTCGGAGGCGTCCGCCGCCGCGGTCCATTGCTTGCCGGACTTCTGGAGGTCGGCCGCGAGGTCGGCCAGCGGCTTCCGCGCCTCGGCGGACCAGGCGTGCCCGCGCAGCGCCAGCGCCTGCTCGCCGACGACGTCGGCCATGTCGGCGGACCAGGCCTGGTTGCCCTCCAGGTCGTCCTCGGCGAGGTCGTCGGGCTCCTCGGCGAGCGCCAGGTCGATGGCGGCCATCGCCTTCAGGAAGGCCAGTTGACCGGAGTCGAGGGTGGTCTCGTCGGCGCGCAGCGAGCCGGTGAGGGGGCTCTTCTCGTCGGTGTGGCCGAAGACGCAGGTGATCTCGCGGTCGCCGTACTTCCAGCTCTCACGCGTGGGCGTGAGGTAGTACAGGTCGACCTCGTCGGTCAGGGCCCACGGGTCCATCACGTAACTCTCGTGAAGCGGCCAGCACTTGTCCTTGGCCTCTTCGTTGACGCTGCTGTCGCCCGGGAAGTCGTCGCCCGTCAGCTGGACGACGCCGAACACCTCGCCCTGGTGCTCGCCGGCGCATGGCACCTTGTCGACGTCGTAGACGTTCTTGTCGAAGGACTCGCCCGGCACGTCGAAGCAGTCGCCCTCGACGAGCGAGAGGCTGCTGTTGCCGGCCGCGCCGTCCTTGATCCCCTCCCAGACGGACCCGCCACCCGTGGCCAGCGCCAGGATCCACAGCGCGAGCCCGAGCGAGGAGAGCACCGCGCCCCCGATCGCCATCCCCTTGCCGCGCTCGCCCCGCTTCTTGATCTGCACCAGCGCGATGATCCCGAGGACCAGCCCCACGGCCGGCAGAAAACACAGCACACCGAGGACGAGAGCGGCGATGGCGATCCCGTTGACGGGCGCGGGCCGATTGAAGGGCACGTAGCCCTGCCCCCAGGCGGCGTACGGGGGTGCGCCGTAAGGGGGTTGGGGAGAGCCGGGGTAGTGGGGGTAGGGGGTCGATCCTTGGGGGTAGGGGGCGAGCCCTTGAGGGGTCGGCCCCTGCGGGGCCTGCGGGGCCTGGTCCTGCGGAGGCCGGTACGGGTCGTCCTGGGGCTGGTGGGGCCCGGGGGGCGGGGGTATGGACAAGTACCGTGCTCCTGGATCAGACGGGTCGGGCAGAACTGACGTACGACTGGGCGCATGGTAAGCGTGTGACGAACGGGACCGGCATGCGGGTCGCCAAGGCGAAGTCGGGGGCTCGGTCTTCTCGGCGGCGGGCATGTGGCCGCTGCTCGCCCTCCTCACGGAGGCGGCGGACAAGCGGCATCGCACCGCTGACGACATCGCTGGCCCGTCAGCCCGTGCAAGAGCCCTGCTCCGACAACTCGGCCGGCAAGCCACGGCTGGCCCCGAGCACCTCGATACCGAGCAGACGCCCCGCGGCATCCATGCGGCTGAAGGTCTTCCGGACCCGAACGGCAACTCCTTGGCCGACAGGCCCGGTCGTCAGCTAGCGTAGGCGAGCACCGCGTGTCCTCCCCGGAGGAATTACGCGACATGGCCTGCGGAAACCCAGGCCCTTTCGATTCGGTGGCGCAGCCCCAGGGTGCGCTCCCGGCGGGAGCCGTCCGGCATCCGTCACCGGTCATCATCGAAGGGGACGTATTCCTATGGCTGCCGTCGAGTACACGCCCAAGCACCGCCTCTGGGTCCGTGACGTCCTGGTGGGCATCACGGCGGGCTTCGGCTCGAACCTGATGTGGGCGCTGGCGCAGGCCGTGGTGCACCGCCTCGGCTGAGCCGGGCGGCGGGCGGGTCTCCGGGGCCCGCCCCATCCCGCCGCTGTCGCGGGTTAATCTACGGGTCGTCATTGCGGCCCGACGGGCTTCCGCTCTGCTTCGGCCGAGCCACGAAGGACATGCCCCCACCCGCACGAGTCATTTCGTGCCTGGGGAACCTTCGTGCTCCTGCAACTGTCCGCAGCCGAGCTCGGTCAACTCATCGTCGCCCGAGCCGGATCGGCTGATCTTCCGATCACCGAAGAACTGATCCGCAAGCATTCCGAGATCAAGGGACGAGTGCCCGCTCAGGGCGATGTCGCCTCGTGGAACAACAGCGTCCCCGTAGTGGTCAAGGCTCTGCTGGACTGCGGTCTCGACGAAGTGGAGGTGCAGGTCGAAGTCGACCTGCCGCACACGAACTCCGCGGTCGACCTGGTGCTGTGCGGCCGGCTTCCCGGCACGGGAACCGACTCCTACCTCGCGGTGGAACTGAAGCAGGTACGCCACGCCACGGTCGATCCCCGGTGTCCGATCGCCGTCGACCTCGGGTTCGGCGACGGGAAGAACAAGCTGCATCCGGTGCGGCAGGTCCAGCGCTACTGCGAGTACATGGTGCGCTACCTTCCCCATCTCCGGGAGGGAGAAGACCGGTTGATGGGCGTGGCGCTGCTCCACAACGCGCGGGACGCGGACGTGGAGGCGCTGTTCGGACTGCCCGAGAGCGACCACGGTTCCCTCTACACCCTCGACGACCTGGACCGCTTCCGGCGCGTCCTCACCTCCAGATTCGCCGCCGCGTCCGGGAAGAGAGCCGCACAGGCACTGGAACAGGCACGCCACGACCCTCTGCTCAAGGTCACCGATGTGGCGCGGCAGCGGTCCGTCACCGGCGGCGGCCTCACGCTCCTCGACGAGCAGTACGTCGCGGTCGACCGGATCACCCGACACCTGGAGAAGACCGCGCCCCTCACCGGCTTCGACGTAGGACTGTTCTACGACGCCGACACCGAAGCCGCTCACGGCCCTGCCGTCGACCCGGTCCGCAAGCGCGTCTACATCCTGCGGGGCGGCCCTGGCAGCGGAAAGAGCGCTGTGGCACTGGAGTTACAGCGTGCGCTCGGGCTGAAGGGCCGCGAGGCCGTGCTGGCCAGCGGATCCCACGCCTACACGGAGACTCTGCGCGAGATCATGCTCAGCACGGCGCGCCACGGGCAGATGTCGAGCAAGCGCAACGCGGCCCGCAGGCTCTACCAGTACTTCAACAGCTTCACCGACACACCGCCGGACGGCATCGATGTCCTGATCTGCGACGAGGCACACCGTATGCGGCGCAGCTCCACGCACCGCTGGACGCCGACGGAACTCCGGGACGACGACCGACCGCAGGCGACCGAGTTGATCCGCGCCGCCAAAGTGCCGATCTTCCTGCTCGACGACCATCAGTCGATCCGCCCCGACGAGGTGGGCTCGGCCGGCTACCTCAAAGAGCTCGCCGAGGACAACGGTTGCCTGGTCGAAGTGACGGATCTGGAGGGGACGTTCCGGGCGGGCGGCAGCAAGCGGTACCAGCGTTGGGTCCAGCAGTTGATGGGGCTGGACGCCTCCGACCCCGTCACCTGGCGACCGGACGGACGGATGACGCTCACGGTCGCCGATTCCCCCGAGCAGATGGAGCAGTTCATCCAGGAACGCCACCTCGAGGGAGCCACGGCGCGCATCACCGCGGGCTTCTGCTGGCCATGGAGCAACCCGGACGGAGATCGACTCGTCGACGACGTGCACATCGGCGAGTGGCGCCGGCCGTGGAACGTGAAGCCGCAGCACAGCGTTCCGAACGCGCCGAAGTCCGACTTCTGGTCGACCGATCGCCGCGGCATCGGGCAGATCGGCTGCGTCTACACGGCCCAGACCTTCGAGTACGACTGGAACGGCGTCATCATCGGCCCCGACCTGCTGTTCCGCAACGGGGAGTTCAGGGTGGACCGGACCGCTTCCTGCGATCCCGCCTTCCGCGGCCCGATCGACGACGCGATCGTCGCCCGATGTGTCCGTAACGCCTACCACGTGCTCCTCACCCGCGGTGTCGTGGGCACCATCGTCTACGCGGTCGACCCGGCGACTCACAACGAACTGCGCAGGCTCATCACCGGCGCCATCGGCATGCAGCACTACGACGGCGCCCAGCCGAAGCTCACCGCTGAAGGATCACAGCTGCCACCTGCCTTCCGCAGGCAGCACGGGTAACCTTGATCCCGTTGTAGCTGCGGCCCGCCGGGCTTCCGCTCCGCCTGGCGGAGTCACCGAGGACATGCCCCCACCCGCACGAGTTCCTTCGTGCTGCCTGGGGGGCATTTCTTGCTGTTCCGCGACTCCGCCACCGAAGTCGCCGCCGAGTGTCTCTCCGGTGCTCTCTTTCTCCGCCTGACGGAGCAGTTCGTGCACGTGCACGGTCACAAGCCCGGTCCGTCCGAGGTCCGCTCGTGGGAGCGGAGCATCCCCGTACTCGCGAGCGTGCTCAACGACGCGGGGCTCGGACAGGTCGAGGTGCTCCTGGAGTACGGGCTGCCGCTGAACAGCAAGCGGGCCGATGCCGTGCTCGCCGGGGTGCACCCCGAGACCGGCCGGCCGTCGTACGTCGTCGTGGAGCTGAAGCAGTGGAGCAGCGCCGAACCGGACGACGACGACCCGTCACTGTGCCGCATCGACGCGTACGCCCGGGCCGTGCTCAATCCCGTCGACCAGGTGCGGGGCTACTGCCAGTACCTCATCTCCTTCAACGGAGCACTTGCCGGGCACCCGGAGCGGATCAGCGGGGCCGCGTATCTGCACAATGCCACCGAGTTCGGTGTCAGCGGGCTGTTCGAAGCCGAGCAGGACGCGCACGGTCAGCTCTTCATCGGTGCGCGGCGCGGGGAGTTCATCGACTTCCTGCGTAGCAGGCTGGGGGCCGAGTCCGGCGCTTCGGCCGCGGACGAGCTCGTCAACGGGAAGATCGGACCGTCCAAGCAGCTCATGGCAGTGGCCGCCCAAGAGGTCCGTGAGCGCGAGCAGTTCGTACTGCTGGACGAGCAGCGGATCGCGTACCGCACGGTCCTCAACGCCGTCCGCCGCGCCAAGCAGTCCGACCACAAGGAGGTCGTGGTCGTCTCCGGCGGGCCCGGCACCGGCAAGAGCGTCATCGCACTGTCGCTCCTCGGCGAGTTGTACCGGCAGGGCACCACCGCGCTGCACGCGACGGGCTCCAGCTCGTTCACGACGACGATGAGGAAGGTCGCGGGGGCTCGGAAGCCTGCGGTGAGGGATCTCTTCAAGTACTTCAACAGCTTCATGACCGCCGAACGCAACGGCCTCGATGTCCTGATCTGCGATGAGGCTCATCGTATGAGGGAGACCTCGGCCAACCGTTACACGCCGGCGTCGAACCGCACCGGCAAAGCCCAGATCGAGGAGCTCATCGACGCGGCGCGCGTCCCGGTCTTTCTGCTGGACGAACATCAGGTCGTTCGGCCCGGCGAGATGGGCACGGTCGCCGAGATCGAGGCGGCCGCCGCGCAGAAGGGGCTTCGCTGCCAGGTGGTGACACTGGACAGCCAGTTCCGGTGCGGCGGCAGCGATGCGTATCTGCGGTGGGTGGTGCGGCTGTTGGGGCTCGAGCCGGGTGGCCCTGTGGCATGGGAGCCCGACGACAAGATGCAGCTCACGGTCGCGGAGAGTCCGCAGGAGATGGAGGCGTTCCTCGACGATCTCCGCTCACAGAAGTACAGCGCGCGCATGTCCGCGGGCTACTGCTGGAAGTGGACGAAGAAGGTCCCTCCGGGGCAGGCGCTGCCGGCAGACGTCGTCGTCGGCGAGTGGGAACGCCCGTGGAACGTCTTCGGTGACCGGGCGGTCGGGGGTGCGCCTCCGGCTGCCCTGTGGGCAACCGATCCGGCCGGTTTCGGTCAAGTGGGCTGCGTGTACACGGCGCAGGGCTTCGAGTACGACTGGAGTGGCGTCATCATCGGCCCCGACCTGGTGTGGCGCGGTGATCGCTGGGTCACCGACCGCACGGCCTCCAAGGACCCGGTGTTCAAGAAGTCAACTCCGGACGCGGACGTGGACCGGCTGATCCGCAACACGTACAAGGTGCTGTTGACGCGGGGCATGATCGGCACGGTGGTGTACTCGACCGACGCCGAGACCCGCGAAAGGCTGCGGCAGCTGACCGGCGCGACCTTGAACCTCGCCGCGGTGTGACCCGGCCCGCGGCCGGGCGGGCGCCTGGAGAAGATCGCTCCCCCCACACGGCAAACGGCAAGGGGCCGACTCCAGGAGGAGCCGGCCCCTGCGTGACCTGCATGAATCGCCACGTCAGGAACGTGGTGTCACCATCATCCGCTCAGACGTTGAAGCGGAATCTCCAATTCAGAGCTTCCACCTGCGGAAACGCGGTTCCCGCAGGCCTCATCCAGCACCGATCCAGCACGGTGCAAGGTCACCCAGCACATCCAGCACACGCGACCGCGACCGCGACACGGAAGACGGCGGGACCGTAGGCAACGGACAGGGCTCCCGTGCCGTTGAGAGAGGTGTCTAGGTCTCAACTCTCCAGCTCAGGTGCCCTGTTGGCCCCGTATCCTGCCGCACTCGACCTGCCGCACGCGCTGGTGGAGTGGGTGACGATGCTGATCGTCACCCGTGAGGGTGACCGACGCTGCAAACTCCGGCCGTCCGAGCGTGCGGTGATCGCTCTCGCGTACCTGCGCCGACACGACTCCCCGGCTCAACTCGCCGCGGGTTCCCGTATCTCCGTCGGCACCGCCCACGCGTACGTCACCACCGTCGTCGAGCACCTGGCCGACAAGGCGCCCGGGCCTGCTGACGGTCCTGCGCGAGACAGACCCCGACTGTGTTCTCGTGGACGGCACCATCGCCGAGTGCGACCGGGTCGGCGACGGGCGCGCGGACTACTCGACGAAGCACAAACGACACGGCGTGAACGTGCAGGTCATCACGGATCTGGCCGGTCGTACCCCGTGGCTCTCACCCGCCCTGCCCGGCCGAACGCACGACCTGACCGCCGCTCGCACCCACAAGATCATCAGGATTTGCGAGCGCCAGGGCGTCCCCATCCTCGCCCACATGGCCTACACCGGCGCGGGCCAATGGGTCACCACTCCCAAACGCCGGCCGCCCCAGGGCGAACTCACCCCGATCGAGCAGACGGCCAACCGGGCCTTGTCCGCGGCCCGCACACCCGTCGAACGCGGAATCGCCCGCCTCAAATCCTGGCGAATCTTCCGCAGAGCCCGAGGAGCGGCACCGCTGAAAGAGCTCAGTGAGTACCGGACCGCCTTTCGAGATGAGCACACGCCCAGATGGCGGATACCTCTCGCGACGCCTAAGGTTCGGCTTCCTGCGAACAAAGGTCAGACAGACGCGCCACTGGATGAGGTCAGAATCGGCTTCGAGACCATCGACCGGACAGACCGTTGCCACCTCCGAGATCAATCGAGCTTCTCAAACGCCGGCCTCGGTGCGATGATGGGCGTGCGCTTTTCATTGATATTGAGCCATGTCGGAGCTTCCACCGACATGAGCTTGCGGTCAACAGTAATCAGATTCTGCTGCGCCGCTTCATTTAGGGCGTCAAGTATATCAACCACCTTCACCTTCCCGTACTTCTCCAGTTGCGCCTGGATCTTCTGGGCCTTCGCGCTCGGCTTGTAATAATAGGGTGCGCGATCATGCCTGCCAACCGTCAGAATCGCTTCAGCAACTGCCTCATACGCATCGTTAAAACAATCCCATGAAGCCGTCGGGGTCGGGCAGTGCAATCAGATGGAGACTATTCCACCTCTGATATCCCGCCGGAAGGTCCAACGCCTGTGGAACAATCGCCACTCGGAGTCCATTGCCATCTTCGAGTTGATGCCAATTACTCTTGATAGTCGCGGCGGCAAACCGCGCCTTCTCCGTACTACTCAGGAAAAGGTCGGTCTTCCATACCTTCTTGATCCGTTCCCGCAGATCAGGTTCGGCGGCGACACCGCGAGCAGCGATCGGCACCCAGGATCCAAATGCGAACGGCCGGCCTGACCCGTCAGGCAACAACACCGCATCACCACTCGCATTGTTGACGACGGCCTCAGTGAATCCGAGATGGCGCGCCCGCTCGTGCGCGAACATCAGAGACGTCGGTCGGTCCAAGTCAGCGAATGCCCTAGGACTCACCTTCCTGAGCGCTTCGCTGACCAATCGATAACGCGTGGTTCGCCGCCGACAATCGCCTCGTGAACTGCCCACTCAAACCCATCCCCACGCGATCCCTTGTCGCGGTGGAGGCGAGCGAGCTTAGCGAGCTGTCGAAACGTGACCTCAACCCGATCGCAATTGAGGTCTTCGAGGTCAGCTTGCGATAATTCATCAAAATGGGCCCTCAGAATTGATCGCGATACTGCGTAAAGAGCACGACCGTACTCATCAACTGGTTCGGCCTGACTAAGAAAGGTGACATCGGCCATTCAGCGACTCCCCTTTTCGCCACACGAAAGGTTGAACCGGAACTCAGCTACAGCGGAGCTGACCCGTCGAACGCAGGGATCCCACCTACGGGAACCGAGGTTTAAAGTAGGCCATCCCAGCATGTAAGAGACGTCCCAGCACACCGGACACTCACCGATCAGTAGTGATACCGGGCAGCGAGGATGACGATCTCCTTGTCCGTCACCAGATAAACGAGGCGGTGCTCTTCGTCGATCCGTCGCGACCAGGCCCCAGGCAGGTGATACTTCAGCGGCTCTGGCTTGCCGATGCCCGTGAAGGGGTCACGCCTGACATCTTCGATGAGCTTGTTGATCCGGGCGAGCATCTTGCGGTCGTACTTGAGCCAGGACGTGTAGTCCTCCCAGCCCTGACCCTCGAAGACGAGCCTCACGCGGCACCCGCACCTGCGTCCGGTGACTCGGGATCGATCAGCTCACGCTCCGACACGTCGATGTGCGACAGGGCGTTCTCGTACGCCTTGAGCAGCCGCCGGGCGTTCGCTGGCGAGCGCAGCAGGTAGGAGCCCTCGCGCAGCGCCGTGTAGTCCTCGGCCGAGACAAGCACCGCGTTGCCGTGCTTGGAGACGATCTCGATGGCCTCATGGTTCTCGTTGACCTTTTTGATCAACGGAAACAGATCCTTGCGGGCTTCACTCGCGGTGATGGACATGACTTCAACCCTCCCATCAAGTGGTACTCAATAACGTACCACTTCTAGTGTCGTCCGAGAGGGGGACGACTGATGGTCGCTCAGCTGATCCAGCACGGGGCGGCTAGGGGCCCGCCTCCAGAGAGGTGGACCCCATCTGACCTGCATGTTTGCCACGTCAGCGACGTGGTGTCACTTAATCCGCTCAGACGTTGAAGCGGAATTCCACGACGTCGCCGTCCTGCATCACGTACTCCTTGCCCTCCATGCGGGCCTTGCCCTTCGCGCGGGCTTCGGTGACTGAGCCGGTTTGTACCAGGTCGTCGAAGGAGATGACCTCTGCCTTGATGAAGCCCTTTTGGAAGTCGGTGTGGATCACGCCGGCCGCCTCGGGGGCCGTGGCGCCCTTCTTGATGGTCCAGGCTCGGGATTCCTTCGGGCCGGCCGTGAGGTAGGTCTGGAGGCCGAGGGTGTTGAAGCCTACGCGGGCCAGGGTGGCGAGGCCGGGCTCCTCGGCGCCTACCGACTCCAGGAGTTCCAGGGCGTCCTCCTCGTCGAGCTCGGCGAGGTCCGCCTCCAGCTTGGCGTTGAGGAAGATCGCCTCCGCCGGGGCGACCAGGGCGCGCTGCTCGTTCTTGAACGTCTCGTCGACGAGTTCGTCCTCGTCGACGTTGAAGACGTAGAGGAACGGCTTGGTGGTGAGGAGGTGCAGGTCGTGCAGGAGCTCGTTGCGCTCGGTGCCCTGGACGATGCCGTGCGAGAAGAGCGTCTCGCCCTTCTCCAGGATCTCCTTCGCCTCCTCGACGGCCTTCACCTTCGGCGCGATGTCCTTCTTGATCCGCGACTCCTTCTGGAGGCGCGGCAGGACCTTCTCGACCGTCTGGAGGTCGGCGAGGATCAGCTCGGTGTTGATCGTCTCGATGTCGTCCTTCGGCGAGACCTTGCCGTCGACGTGCACGACGTTCTCGTCCTTGAAGGCGCGGATGACCTGGCAGATCGCGTCCGACTCGCGGATGTTCGCGAGGAACTTGTTGCCCAGGCCCTCGCCCTCGCTCGCGCCGCGCACGATGCCGGCGATGTCGACGAAGTCGACGGTCGCCGGGAGGACGCGCTGGGAGGAGAAGATCTCGGCCAGCTTGGTCAGGCGGGCGTCGGGGACGCCCACCACGCCGACGTTGGGCTCGATCGTGGCGAACGGGTAGTTGGCCGCGAGCACGTCGTTCTTGGTCAGGGCGTTGAACAGGGTCGACTTGCCGACATTCGGCAGACCGACGATTCCGATCGTGAGCGACACGTTGCGACTTCCCGTAGTCAGAGGGCCAGGGGGCCAGACGGCCAGGGGCCAGCGGGCTGGCCGATCCACCAGTTTACGGCGTGCCCGGGCCCGGCCCCGCTGGCGTCTCGAACGCACGGCCAAGGTCCGTCCCACGGCGTGTCCCGTTCCCGATTCGGCACATTAAACGACCTAAGTTGGTCCGATGGAGCACCACAGGACGCGTCCGCCGCAGAACGCCCCGCGGGGCCGCACCCCGCCGCCGGTCCGGCCAGTTCCGCCGGTTCGGGCCCAGGTGCTGCCCAATCCTCGTCTCACCGGGCTCGGGGCCGGCGTGTTCTGCGGGGCGCTCGCGCTGCTGCTCGGGTGGGTCGACGAACTGCTCGCCGGTGGCTCGTCGACCGTGTACGGCGTGCTGTTTCTGCCCGTGTGTCTGCTCACTGCCCTGTGGGTGCGCGGGCCGGAGCTGGTGGCCGCCCCTGTCGTCGTGCCGATCGCCTTCACCCTGGGGCTGCTGCCCAAGACCGACGGCGGCGACGGGTCCGGGGCGCGGCTGATGAGCCTTTTCACCGCCTTGGGGACTCACGTCGCCTGGCTGTACGCCGCGACGCTCGCGGCGGGGGTGGTCGCCCTGATCCGCGGCTTGGGGCGTTTGGCTCACCGCCGCCGGGTTGAGCTTCGGCGGCGGTGAGGTGCCAATGGGGGGGGCGGGAGCAGGCTGAGACCGGGGGTGGGGTGCGGCTTGCGTTTCGACCCCGTCGACCCCGTCGGCCCCGTCGGCCCGTTCAGCCCCCGGAGGGTTACGCGTGCTTCGCCGCGTGCATCGCCGCTCCCACGATTCCCGCGTTGTTCTGGAGCTGCGCCGGGACGATCTCCGCCTTGATGTCCTCGATGTGGTGCAGGAACTTCTCCGACTTGCGGCTGACGCCGCCGCCGATGATGAACAGTTCCGGGGAGAAGAGCATCTCCACGTGGGCCAGGTACTTCTGGACGCGGTGGGCCCAGTGCTCCCACGTCAGGTCGTGGTCCTCCTTGGCCTTGCTGGAGGCGCGCTTCTCCGCGTCGTGGCCGTGCAGTTCGAGGTGGCCCAGCTCGGTGTTCGGGACGAGGACGCCGTCCACGAAGACGGCGCTGCCGATGCCCGTGCCGAACGTCAGCAGGATCACCGTGCCGCTGCGGTCGCGGCCGGCGCCGAAGGCGATCTCGGCTACGCCCGCCGCGTCCGCGTCATTGACCACCGTCACCGGCAGGCCGCCCAGCCGCTCGCTGAACAGGGCACGCGCGTCCGTGTCGATCCAGCCCTTGTCCACGTTGGCCGCCGTACGGACGTGGGAGCCGCCGGTGACCACGCCGGGGAAGGTGAGGCCGACCGGCCCCGTCCAGCCGTAGTGCTCCACGACCTGCTTCACGCCGTCGGCCACGCCGTCGGGCGTCGCCGGGTGCGGGGTGAGCACCTTGAAGCGCTCCTCCGCCAGGTCGCCCCTGTCCAGGTCCACCGGGGCGCCCTTGATCCCGGATCCACCGATGTCCACGCCGAAGATCTGCATGGCTCCACGTTACGACGGTCGACTGACAGTCACTCAGTCGGCTTGGGGGAGTCCGCTCCCGCCGTTCCGCTGCCGCCGCGCTCGGCGACCAGCGCCGCCGCTTCCTCGCGCAGGTCGCGGCGGAGTTCCTTCGGCAGCGAGAAGGTGATGTGCTCGTCGGCGGCCTTGACCAGCTCGACGTCCTCGAAACCGCGCTCCGCGAGCCACGCGAGGACCTCCTCGACGAGGACCTCGGGCACCGAGGCGCCGGAGGTGACGCCCACCGTCGTCACGCCCTCCAGCCAGGCCTCCTCGATCTCGCTCGCGAAGTCCACCAGGTAGGACTCGCGCGAGCCGGCCAGCTTGGCGACCTCGACGAGCCGCTTGGAGTTGGAGGAGTTGCGCGAGCCGACGACGATCACCAGCTCCGCCTGGGCGCCCATCTGCTTCACCGCGAGCTGACGGTTCTGCGTGGCGTAGCAGATGTCGTCGCTGGGCGGGGAGATGAGCTGCGGGAACTTGTTCTTCAGGGCGTCGACCGTCTCCATCGTCTCGTCCACGGAGAGGGTCGTCTGGGAGAGCCAGACCACCTTGGAGGGGTCGCGGACCTCGACCTTGGCGACGTCGCCCGGACCGTCGACCAGCTGGATGTGCTCGGGGGCCTCGCCGGAGGTGCCGATGACCTCCTCATGGCCCTCGTGCCCGATCAGGAGGATGTCGTAGTCGTCGTTGGCGAAGCGGACGGCTTCCTTGTGGACCTTGGTGACCAGGGGGCAGGTGGCGTCGATGGTGGCGAGCCGGCCGCGCTCGGCTTCCTCGTGGACGACGGGGGCGACTCCGTGCGCGGAGAACATGACGATGTTGCCCGGAGGGACCTCCTCCGTCTGCTCGACGAAGATCGCGCCCTTCTTCTCCAGGGTCTGTACGACGTACTTGTTGTGGACGATCTCGTGGCGGACGTAGACGGGAGCGCCGTACTGCTCCAGGGCTTTCTCGACGGCGATCACGGCGCGGTCCACGCCCGCGCAGTAGCCACGGGGGGCGGCGAGCAGGACACGGCGGCCAGGCGAAGCAGTCATGTGGTCCATCGTAAGGCCGGGTGCCGGCCACCGATGGCGGCTGGGGGCTGCCGCCCCCAGGCCCCCGCTTCGGCCCTGAACGGGCCTCGTCCTCAAACGCCGGACGGGCTGATTCAACCGACCTACGTCCAGAAGGCACCCGGAGGGGCTGATTTCACCGCCCCACATCCAGAAGGCACCCGGTGGGGCTGGTTGCACCGATCCCTCGTGCCAGAAGGCGCCGGAAGGACCGAGTTCGCCGGTCCACGCGTCAGAAGGCGCGTCAAGGCGCATTGTCAGTCGGGGCCACTACCCTCGCGGCATGGCTGTCAACACGTCCGCGGACGCCCCCCTGCCCGTGGGTGAGGTGTCCCGGCTCATCGGGGGGTGGATCGAGCGGCTCGGCGCGGTGTGGGTCGAGGGGCAGATCACCCAGTTGTCTCGGCGTCCGGGCGCGGGCGTCGTGTTTCTCACGTTGCGGGATCCCTCGCACGATGTCTCTGTGAGCGTGACCTGCTTCCGGCAGGTGTTCGACGCGGTCGCTGACGTCGTCGGGGAGGGCGCGCGGGTCGTCGTGCACGCCAAGCCGGAGTGGTACGCGCCGCGTGGGCAGTTGTCGTTGCGCGCGGTCGAGATACGGCCGGTGGGGGTCGGGGAGCTGCTCGCGCGGCTGGAGCAGCTGAAGAGGTCGCTGGCCGCGGAGGGGCTGTTCGCCGTCGAGCGGAAGAAGGCGCTGCCGTTCCTGCCGCAGCTGATCGGGCTCGTCTGCGGGCGGGCCTCGGCGGCCGAGCGGGACGTGCTGGAGAACGCCCGGCACCGCTGGCCCGCCGTCCGCTTCGAGGTGCGCAACGTCGCGGTGCAGGGCGTGCACGCGGTGCCGCAGGTCGTCCAGGCCGTGAAGGAGCTGGACGCCCTGCGGGACGTCGACGTCATCATCGTCGCGCGGGGCGGCGGGAGCGTGGAGGATCTGCTGCCGTTCTCCGACGAGCAGCTGGTCCGGGCGGTGGCCGCCTGTTCCACGCCGGTGGTGTCGGCGATCGGGCACGAGCCCGACAACCCGCTGCTGGACCACGTGGCCGACCTGCGCGCCTCGACGCCGACCGACGCGGCGAAGAAGGTCGTGCCGGACGTGGGCGAGGAGCTGGAGCGGGTGCGGATGCTGCGCGGCCGGGCCCGGCGGTGCGTGGAGGCGTACGTGGAGCGGGAGGAGCGCGGGCTCGCCCACGCGCTGGCGCGGCCGGTGATACAGGATCCGCACCGGATGATCGACGAGCGGGCGGACCATCTCGCCTCGCTGACCGACCGGTCGCGGCGCACGCTCAGGCATCTCCTGGACCGTGCGGACTCCGAGCTGACGCACACGCACGCGCGCGTGGTGGCGCTCTCCCCCGCCGCGACGCTGAAGCGGGGGTACGCGGTGCTCCAGAAGTCCGACGGGCATGTGGTCCGGGGGCCGGGCGAGGTGGCGGCGCGGGAGCCGTTGAGGGCGCGGGTCGCCGAGGGTGAGTTCATGGTGGTTGTCGACGAGCAGGGATCGGACGCATGACGAGCAGGACGGACGAGGCGCTCGGATACGAGCAGGCGCGCGACGAGCTGATCGAGGTGGTGCGCCGCCTGGAGGCGGGGGGTACGTCGCTGGAGGAGTCCCTCGCCCTGTGGGAGCGCGGTGAGGAACTGGCCAAGGTGTGCCGGCGCTGGCTGGAGGGCGCGCGGGCCCGGCTGGACGCCGCGCTGGCCGAGGAGGAGGGGGAGGAGGGCGAGTCCTCCGGGGGCAGGGAGTAGCAGCCTCGCAGGGGGTGTCCGGAGGGGGCCGGAGGGGACGTCCGGAGGGGGTGGCCGTGTGAGGTGGATCACCGACCGCGGCCTCACCGGCCCGCCTTGTTGAACGTTGAACTTCCTTGGCGTACGGTCGTCCTGTCAGCCGGTCCGGCCCCGCCGGATCCGGACGCGCACTCGAGGAAGTTCCCGCATGTCTTTCGTTCTTGACCCCGCCGCCCAGGACCTGCTGTTCCGCGAGGCCCACACTGCGAACGCCTTCACCGACGAGCCGGTGACCGAGGAGCAGGTGCAGGCGATCTACGACCTGGTCAAGTACGGGCCGACCGCCTTCAACCAGACCCCGCTGCGCATCACCCTGGTCCGCTCCCCCGAGGCCCGCGAGCGTCTCGTCCAGCACATGGCCGAGGGCAACCAGGCCAAGACGGCCACCGCGCCGCTGGTCGCGATCCTCGCCGCGGACAACGAGTTCCACGAGGAGCTGCCGACCCTGTTCCCGGCGTTCCCGCAGGCCAAGGACGTCTTCTTCGCCGAGCGCGCCGCCCGTGAGGGCTCCGCCACGGTGAACGCCGCGCTCCAGGCCGCCTACTTCATCGTCGGCGTCCGGGCCGCGGGCCTCGCCGCCGGCCCGATGACCGGCTTCGACTTCGAGGGCGTCCGCAAGGAGTTCCTCGACGACGACCACACCCCGCTGATGGTCGTCAACATCGGCAAGCCGGGCGAGGACGCCTCCTACCCGCGCTCCCCGCGTCTGGCGTACGAGGACGTCGTCACCACGGTCTGAACGATCCGAGATCGCGGATGAGCCGGATGAGCCGGATGAGCCGGATGACATAGACGAACCGACGGAGGCCCCCGGCGCGATCGCCGGGGGCCTCCGTCCGTCACGTCCGCTGCGCCGTCCGCGGCGCGCGGTGCCGCGGTCAGGTCGTCTTCAGCGCCTCCGCCATCTGCGCCAGCCTGGCCCAGGACGCGGTGCCGGCGACCACCGTCGTCGAGCCGTCCTTGCTCTCCAGCACCAGGGCGTCGTAGCGGCCGTCGGAGTAGCGGACCCAGGTCCGGCCGCCCAGCTGCTCGGTCCGCTCGGTCCGGCTCGCGCCTTGGGTCGCCTCGTCGACGAACGTGGAGCGCTTCTGAGTGGACTGCTCGACCTGGACGTACTCCCCGTCGGGGATGTGGAAGCCCAGGTGCCAGGCGTCGAACTGGTCGCCCCGGAACCGGACGGAGGTCGCCTTCCAGGTCGACGGCAGGCCCTCGGGCGCGGCCACCGGGTACGAGGCCGCCCGGCGGGCCGTGAGCAGCTCCACGCGGTAGTCGACCGCCTTGGTCTCGGGCGGGCTGTCGTCGTGCGGGATGAAGAGGTACATGACCAACCCGGCGACCATGATCAGGCCCAGGGAGAGCACCATGTCCCGGACCGTCTGCGTCTTGCCTTTCGAACCTGCCACGCCCCTATCGTCGCAGGTGCCCGAGGCGCTCATCCGTGGGGTCCCCTGCTCATTTTGTCGTACTGACGATAGAGTCGGGTTTCGAACCCTCATCCGGCCGTCGTCGTATCAGAAAGGTGCGCTCCGATGACCGAGCATCATCATCTGCCGTCCGAACTGGACGTGCCCTCCGAGGCCCCTGACCGCAACCTCGCCCTCGAACTGGTCCGGGTCACCGAAGCCGCGGCGATGGCCGCGGGCCGCTGGGTCGGGCGCGGCGACAAGAACGGCGCCGACGGCGCCGCGGTGCGCGCCATGCGGACCCTCGTCTCCACCGTGTCGATGAACGGCGTGGTCGTCATCGGCGAGGGCGAGAAGGACGAGGCCCCGATGCTCTTCAACGGCGAGCGCGTCGGTGACGGGACGGGGCCCGAGGTGGACATCGCCGTCGACCCGATCGACGGCACCACGCTGACGGCCAAGGGCATGCCGAACGCGATCGCCGTCCTCGCGGCCACCGAGCGCGGGGCGATGTTCGACCCGTCCGCCGTGTTCTACATGGACAAGCTGGTCACCGGCCCCGAGGCCGCCGACTTCGTCGACATCGACGCGCCGGTCTCGGTGAACATCCGCCGGGTCGCCAAGGCCAAGCGGGGCACGCCCGAGGACGTCACCGTCGTCATCCTGGACCGGCCGCGGCACGAGGGCATCATCGACGAGATCCGGGCCACCGGGGCGCGCATCAAGCTGATCTCCGACGGCGATGTCGCCGGCTCCATCCTGGCGCTGCGCGAGGGCACCGGCATCGACCTGCTGCTCGGCGTGGGCGGGACGCCCGAGGGCATCATCTCGGCCTGCGCCGTGAAGTGCCTGGGCGGCACCATCCAGGGCAAGCTGTGGCCCAAGGACGACGAGGAACGGCAGCGGGCGGTCGACGCCGGGCACGATCTGGACCGTGTGCTGACGACCGAGGACCTGGTGCAGGGCGACAACGTGTTCTTCGTCGCCACCGGGATCACGGACGGGGAGCTGCTGCGCGGAGTGCGGTACCGGGCGGAGACGGCCACGACCGACTCGATCGTGATGCGGTCGCGCTCGGGCACGGTCCGGCGGATCGACTCCGAGCACCGGCTGAGCAAGCTGCGGGCCTACTCGGCGATCGACTTCGACCGCGCGAAGTAGCTGCGCGGGCTTTACGCGGGGGACTGCGGGCGTTGAGGTTGTGTGCGGGCCCGCTGTGGCTGGTCGCGCCCACGCGGCGGAGCCGCAGATCGATACCGCCCCACGCCCCTGGAGACTTGCGCCCCCGCCTAGAAGCGCACGTGCCCGCGACAACGGAGAAGGGCGTCCCCTGTGCGGAGGGGGCGCCCTTTTCGTTGCTCAGCCTGCTGCGGCTATGCGGTCCGTCGGCCTCGTCGTCTTGGTCAGGTCCAGGTCGCGGCGGCGGCGCCGGGCCAGGACCACGCGGCGTTCGGCGGCGGTGAGGCCGCCCCAGACGCCGTACGGCTCGGGTTGCAGGAGGGCGTGCTCGCGGCACTCCACCATCACGGGACACCGGGCGCAGACCCGCTTGGCCGCCTCCTCGCGCGAGAGCCGAGCGGCGGTGGGCTCCTTCGACGGGGCGAAGAACAGGCCCGCCTCGTCGCGCCGGCACACCGCCTCGGTGTGCCATGGAGCGTCTTGGTCCCTGTCGCGCGCTGGCACCCGCTGGGCCGGAACGGCGGCGACCTGCAGGGACGAATGCGGCGGTTGCAGCACGGTCTACTCCTGACGACGGCTTCGCGAGCGAGAGACGATGGAGCAAGCCCTACCCGCTGTGCGCGCGCCTATGCACAGGGTTCTCTACCGCCGGTCGAGTGAGCCTGGTTCACAACCGTCAACGGTCGAGGTGCTTGCGCAAACTCCGGTCGACCTTGCGGTGGACGCGGTCGAGGATGTCCGCGATGAGTCGCCCCCGCTTCGGACGGCCCTCGATGTTGCCGAGGACGGCCCAGCCCTCGATGTAGACGACCGGGGCGTCCGGGTCGGTCGAGTCGAGCGTGTCCACCTCGAAGTTGCCGAGGACGCCGCCGCCGGTGCCGCGCAGCGAGATGTTCTCCGGGACGTAGATCTCGATGTTGCCGAAGATCGAGAAGGCCTTGATCACGACCTGCCGGTACTCGAACAGCGCCTCGCTGAGGTCGATCTCGACGCTGCCGAAGATCGCGTAGGCGTGGATGCGGCGGCCCGCGCGCCAACGGCCCTTGCGGACGCTGTTGCTGAAGACCGCGACCAGGTTGTCGTCCGGGTCGGCGGGGATCGCGCCGGCCGGCGGGCGGTGCGGGACGGGCGCGTGCGGCGGTGCATGCCGTTGGTGTGCGGCGGGCAGATCCCGTATGAACACGTCCAGTTCGCCGACCGTCTTGGCGCCGAGGACGCCCTCGACGCGCTCGGCGTGCTCCTCGGCGGTGAGCCGGCCCTCGGCGAGGGCGTCGCGCAGGATGTCGGCGATGCGGTCACGGTCGGCGTCCGAGGCGCGCAGTTCGGCGACGGGGGCGCGCGACGCCGTGTCCGCCGCGTCATGGGGCTGAGCCCGCTTCTGAAGGTCCACGACAGCAGCGTACCGATACACGATAGATCGCGATAGCCCCTCTCGGCGGCTCCCCGCCGACGAACTGAGCCTTACCTCACAAGCTCGGCGCCGAAGGGCAGGTTCTACGCTGGTGGACGCTGCCAACGGAGGCCAGCCGCGCTGTCTGTCGAGTGAGGAATGGGCGACATGCCTGAGTTCGAGTACACCGATCTGCTCCCCATGGGAGAGGACACCACCCCCTACCGGCTGGTGACCTCCGAGGGTGTCTCCACCTTCGAGGCCGACGGGCGGACGTTCCTCAAGGTGGAGCCGGAGGCGCTGCGCAAGCTCGCCGAGGAGGCGATCCACGACATCCAGCACTATCTGCGCCCGGCCCACCTCGCGCAGCTGCGCCGGATCATCGACGACCCCGAGGCGTCCGGCAACGACAAGTTCGTCGCGCTGGACCTGCTGAAGAACGCGAACATCGCGGCCGCCGGCGTGCTGCCGATGTGCCAGGACACCGGTACGGCGATCGTGATGGGCAAGCGCGGGCAGAACGTGCTCACGCCGGGGCGGGACGAGGAGGCGCTGTCCCGCGGCATCTACGACGCGTACACGAAGCTGAACCTCCGCTACTCGCAGATGGCTCCGCTCACCATGTGGGAGGAGAAGAACACCGGCTCCAACCTGCCGGCGCAGATCGAGCTGTACGCCGCCGACGGCGGCGCGTACAAGTTCCTCTTCATGGCCAAGGGCGGGGGTTCGGCCAACAAGTCGTTCCTGTACCAGGAGACGAAGGCCGTCCTGAGCGAGGCCTCCATGATGAAGTTCCTGGAGCAGAAGATCCGTTCGCTGGGCACGGCCGCCTGTCCGCCGTACCACCTCGCGATCGTGGTGGGCGGTACGAGCGCCGAGTACGCGCTGAAGACCGCGAAGTACGCCTCCGCGCACTACCTGGACGAGATCCCGGCCGAGGGCTCGCCGCTCGGGCACGGGTTCCGGGACAAGGAGCTGGAGGAGAAGGTCTTCGAGCTCACGCAGAAGATCGGGATCGGGGCGCAGTTCGGCGGCAAGTACTTCTGCCACGACGTGCGCGTGGTGCGGCTGCCGCGGCACGGGGCGTCCTGCCCGGTCGCCATCGCGGTGTCCTGCTCCGCCGACCGGCAGGCCGTCGCGAAGATCACCGCGGAGGGCGTGTTCCTGGAGCAACTGGAGACGGACCCGGCACGGTTCCTGCCGGAGACTACGGACGAGCACCTGGAGTCCGACGGCGACGTGGTCAAGATCGACCTCAACCAGCCGATGGACGCGATCCTCGCCGAGCTGACCAAGTACCCGGTGAAGACCCGGCTCTCGCTCTCCGGTCCGCTGGTGGTGGCCCGCGACATCGCGCACGCCAAGATCAAGGAGCGGCTGGACGCGGGTGAGGAGATGCCGCAGTACCTGAAGGACCACCCGGTGTACTACGCCGGGCCGGCCAAGACGCCCGAGGGGTACGCCTCCGGGTCGTTCGGCCCGACGACGGCCGGGCGCATGGACTCCTACGTCGAGCAGTTCCAGGCGGCGGGCGGGTCCAAGGTGATGCTGGCGAAGGGGAACCGGTCGCAGCAGGTCACGGACGCGTGCGGGGCGCACGGCGGGTTCTACCTGGGGTCCATCGGGGGGCCGGCGGCGCGGCTCGCGCAGGACTGCATCAAGAAGGTGGAGGTCGTCGAGTACGAGGAGCTCGGCATGGAGGCGGTGTGGAAGATCGAGGTCGAGGACTTCCCCGCGTTCATCGTCGTGGACGACAAGGGCAACGACTTCTTCAAGGACCCGGCGCCCGCGCCGACGTTCACGTCGATCCCGGTACGGGGGCCTGGACTGGCATAGGTCGTGGTGTCGTGGTGCGGCGGGGCCGACGGTTTCCTTCGCCCCCGCCGCCCCTTCCCTCCCCCACTCTCGGCTTCGCTCGAGCGGGGGGACCCCCATCGTCCCCGGGGGCTCCGCCCCCGGACCCCCGGCCGGTGCCCACCCACCACCCGACTCGGTTGGGAACAAAGGTGAGCACATCCAGCCCGTCGGCGGGGGCGAAATCCCGTCCGTGCGGCTCGACTCCCAGGAACAACCGCACCTCCCCCCACGCTGAACCCCGTATGAGCGACTACCGCATCGAACACGACTCCATGGGCGAAGTCCGCGTCCCCGCGCACGCGAAGTGGCGGGCGCAGACTCAGCGGGCCGTGGAGAACTTCCCCGTCTCGGGCCAGCGCATCGAGCGCGCGCACATCGAGGCGCTCGCACGGATCAAGCAGGCCGCGGCCAAGGTCAACGCCGAACTGGGCGTCCTGGACAAGGACGTCGCGCAGGCGATCCAGGACGCCGCCGGGGAAGTCGCCGAGGGCTCCTGGGACGAGCACTTCCCCGTCGACGTGTTCCAGACCGGCTCCGGCACCTCGTCCAACATGAACGCCAACGAGGTCATCGCGACCCTGGCGAGCGAGCGGCTGGGCCGGGACGTGCACCCCAACGACCACGTCAACGCCTCCCAGTCCTCCAACGACGTGTTCCCCTCGTCCATCCACATCGCCGCCACCGCCGCCGTCACCCGCGATCTGATCCCGGCCCTGGAGCACCTCGCCGCCGCGCTCGCCCGCAAGTCGGAGGAGTTCGCCGACGTGGTGAAGTCGGGGCGGACCCACCTCATGGACGCCACGCCGGTGACGCTGGGCCAGGAGTTCGGCGGGTACGCCGCACAGGTGCGCTACGGCGTCGAGCGGCTCGAGGCCTCCCTCCCCCGGCTCGCCGAGCTGCCGTTGGGCGGCACCGCCGTCGGCACCGGCATCAACACGCCGCCCGGGTTCTCCGCGGCCGTCATCGAGGAGGTCGCCCGGGTCACCGGGCTGCCGCTGACGGAGGCACGCGACCACTTCGAGGCGCAGGGCGCGCGGGACGGCATCGTCGAGACGAGCGGGCAGCTGCGGACCGTCGCGGTGGGCATGACGAAGATCGCCAACGATCTGCGCTGGATGGCGTCGGGGCCGATGACCGGGCTGGCCGAGATCAGCCTCCCCGACCTCCAGCCGGGCTCGTCCATCATGCCGGGCAAGGTCAACCCGGTGATCCCGGAGGCGGTGCTGATGGTCGCCGCGCAGGTCGTGGGCAACGACGCCACCGTCGCCACCGCGGGGGCCGCCGGCAACTTCGAGCTGAACGTGATGCTCCCGGTGATCGCCAAGAACGTCCTGGAGTCGATCCGGCTGCTCGCCAACGCCTCCCGGCTGCTCGCCGACCGGACCGTGGACGGGATCGTCGCGCACCGCGAACGCGCCCGGGAGTACGCCGAGTCCTCGCCGTCCGTGGTCACCCCGCTCAACAAGTACATCGGGTACGAGGAGGCCGCGAAGGTCGCCAAGAGGGCGCTGGCGGAGCGGAAGACCATCCGGGAGGCGGTGCTCGACGGCGGCTACGTGGAGCGCGGCGACCTGACGCTCCAGCAGCTCGACGAGGCGCTGGATGTCCTGCGGATGACACGGCCGTAACCTTTCGCGGCCGGTGCGAGAACCGTGACGCGTGCCGCAGCGTCGTATGCCCGGGGCACCTAATATCTGTGCATGGCAGACGGTGAAGCGGTGAGACGCGTGGGAACGGGCGGTGCGACGGCCTTCTGGAAGGCCGGGGATCAGATCCTGTGGCGCTACCGGGAGAACGGCGGCGCGCGCTTCCACATCGCCCGTCCCGTCACGGTCGTCCGCGACGACGAGGAGCTGCTCGCCGTGTGGATGGCGCCAGGCACCCAGTGCGTCAAGCCGGTGCTCGCGGACGGCACCCCGCTGCACCAGGAGCCGCTGCGGACCCGCTACACCAAGCCACGCGACGTGGTGCGCGACCGATGGTTCGGCACCGGGGTGCTGAAGCTGGCCCGGCCCGGCGAGCCCTGGTCGGTGTGGCTGTTCTGGGAGCCGGGCTGGCAGTTCAAGAACTGGTACGTCAACCTGGAGGAGCCGCTGGCCCGTTGGGACGGCGGGGTGGACTCCGAGGACCACTTCCTGGACATCTGCGTGTTCCCGGACCGCAGCTGGGGCTGGCGCGACGAGGACGAGTTCGCGCAGGCCCAGGCGGACGGGCTGATGAGCGCCCAGGTCGCCGAGCGGGTCCGGGAGGCGGGCCGTTCGGCGGTGGGGGCGATCTCCGCCTGGGCGTCCCCGTACCGCGACGGCTGGCAGCACTGGCGCCCGGACCCGTCCTGGGCCGTACCGTTGCTGCCGGAGGACTGGGACCGTACGCCCGCGCACATGTCCACATGAGACCCTTGATGCGCCCCCGGGCAGCAAACGTAGGATCGTCCTCCGCAAGGATGCGCAACAGCAACTCCCGGAGCACGTGCCGGGTCTGACCGAACGTCACCGAGGGGCGGCAGGACGTGAGCGAGGGGTACGAGGGCGACACCGGCGGGGCCGCGGCCGGCTCGGAACAGGCACCGGGGGGCCGCGCACGGTCCACCGGTGGCACAGGAACAGCCTCTGACCACGCGGGAATTCCGTTCCGGGGACACGTATTCCGGGTATCGGGACTCCTGCGGGACCGACTGCGCGCGCGGCGCGCAGCCCCGGACGGACGGATTCGACACGCGTGACGGAGCAGCCCACCTCCTACGAACGCCCCCAGGGCGTCGACCCCACGGACCCCCGCGGGGCGCTCCTGCCTACCCCGGGGCACGCGCCGGGCGGCGCGACCGGCTTACCGTCCGCCGCGGCCCAGGCCCGCACCGACGGGACCCCGGGCACCGCGACGCCGGGCGGCACCGCGCCGCACGGTCCGGGCGGTCCGGGCGCGGCGGCAGGACCGGGAGGCAAAGGGAGCAAGGGAAGCAGGGGGAACAAGGGCATCATGGGGCAAGATCCGGCCGGTTCCGAGCCTGAGCACTCCCAGCCGGCGACCGCCGAGACGGACACCCACCGGCCGCGCCCCGCGCCCGAGTCCATCCCGGTGCAGCCGGGCGCCGAGGCGCGGCCCGAGCGGGTCCCCGAGCGCCGCGCTGACCGGAGTCTGGACCGGGTGCTGGACGAGGCCCCCGACGGCCAGGAGCGCCGTACCGGGCAGATCCCGCCGCCGGGCCGGCCGACGCCGATGCGGCGGGACGGGGACCGGCTGCGCTTCGTGGGCGCCGCGACCCGGCGGATCGCCCGCGGCCTCGACCTGGACGAGATCGTGATGGGGTTGTGCCGGGCGACCGTGCCGACCTTCTCCGACGCGATCCTCGTCTATCTGCGCGACCCGCTCCCGGTGGGCGACGAGCGGCCGGCCGCGGACCGGGTGGTGCTGCGGCTGCGCCGCACCGACCGGATCCCGGAGGAACGGGACACCGAGAGCGGCTTCGCGGCGCTGGCCGCGCCGCCGGAGGCGCCGGAGCTGGCCGAGCTGTCGGGGCTGGCGGCGGCGATCGCCGAGCTGTGCGAGGTACGGCCCGGCGGGGCGCTCGCGGAGGTGCTGCGCGGGGTGCGTCCGGTGTTCGCGGACAACCCGGCCGCCCGCGCCGCGCTGCCCGAACTCCTGGGCGAAGACAGCCAGTTGGAGGTCCCTGGCCATCAGCGCGCGATTCTGGCCCCGCTGCGCGGCCGGCGCCGGGTGATCGGCGCGGCGGTCTTCATCCGCCGCCCGGACCGCATCCCGTTCGAGAACGACGACCTGTTGGTCGCCGCCCAGCTCGCCACGCACAGCGCCCTCGGCATCGACAAGGCCGTGCTGTACGACCGTGAGGCGTACATCGCCGACGAGCTCCAGCGCACGATGCTCCCGGAGACCCTGCCGCGCCCCACGGGCGTACGGCTCGCCTCCCGCTATCTGCCGGCCGCCGAGACCGCCCGGGTCGGCGGCGACTGGTACGACGCGATCCCGCTGCCGGGCAGCCGGGTGGCGCTGGTGGTGGGCGACGTCATGGGGCACTCCATGACCAGCGCGGCCATCATGGGCCAGCTCCGCACGACCGCGCAGACCCTCGCCGGGCTCGACCTGCCGCCGCAGGAGGTGCTGCACCACCTCGACGAGCAGGCCCAGCGGCTGGGCACCGACCGCATGGCGACCTGCCTCTACGCGGTGTACGACCCGGTCTCGCACCGCATCACCATCGCCAACGCCGGCCACCCGCCGCCCGTGCTGCTGCATCTGGGCGGCCGGGCCGAGGTGCTGCGGGTGCCGCCGGGCGCGCCGATCGGCGTGGGCGGCGTCGACTTCGAGGCGGTGGAGCTGGACGCGCCCGCCGGGGCGACGCTGCTGCTGTACACGGACGGCCTGGTGGAGTCCCGGCTGCGGGACGTGGCGACCGGCATAGAGCAGCTGCGGGAGAAGCTCGCGGCGACCGCGCAGCTCACCGGGCCCGATCACCCGCCGCCGCTGGAGGCGCTGTGCGACGAGGTGCTCGACATGCTCGGGCCGGGCGACCGGGACGACGACATCGCGCTGCTCGCGGCGCGCTTCGACGGGATCGCGCCGAGCGACGTCGCGTACTGGTTCCTGGAACCGGAGGACGCCGCGCCGGGGAAGGCGCGGAAGCTGGCCCGGCGGGCGCTGTCCCGCTGGGGCCTGGAGGAGCTGACCGACTCGGTCGAGCTGCTGGTGAGCGAGGTGGTCACCAACGCGGTGCGCTACGCCTCGCGGCCGGTGACGCTGCGGCTGCTGCGGACCGATGTGCTGCGCTGCGAGGTCGGCGACGACGTGCCGCAGCTGCCGCGGCTGCGGCAGGCGCGGGCCACGGACGAGGGCGGGCGCGGGCTGTACCTGGTGAACCGGCTGGCCCGGCGCTGGGGAGCCACCCGGCTGAGCACCGGGAAGGTCGTCTGGTTCGAGCTGAACCAGGGGCAGTGAGCGGACGCTTCGCGCGACCGCGCTGAACGGCGAAGGGCGCCCGGTGATCACCGGGCGCCCTTTCCTGTGCCTGCTGCCTGCTGCCTGCTGCCTGCTGCCGCCTTACTGCTCCCCTTGCCCCAGTTGGGGATCCAGCGGGTTCTCCGGGGGCTCCGTCGACGGCCCGCCCGTCGTGGGCGACTCGGACGGCTCGCTCGTCGTGGGCGACTCCGACGGCTCCTGCGTGGTCGGCGTCTGGGACGGCGAGGGGCTCCGGGACGGCGAGCTGCTCGGCGACGGCGAGCTGCTCGGCGACTGCGAGGGCTTCTCCGACGGCGACGAGGACGCGCTCGGGGACGGCGACGAGGTCTGGACCGCCGCGCCCTGGTCGGTCTCCAGGTCGAACTTGCTGACCTTGGTGGAGACGCCGAAGGTGTACGCCGCCCAGATCTGCGCCGGGAAGCCGCCGCCGTTGACGCGGCCCTCGTCGGACTTCAGGCCGTTCGTCGCGCCGGTCAGCGGGACCTGGGGGTGCGGGGGCTTGGCGGACTCGCCGAACAGGCCGACCGAGGTGACCAGGTCGGGGGTGTAGCCGGTGAACCAGGCCGACTTGTTGTTGTCGGAGGTGCCCGTCTTGCCCGCGACCTTCTGTCCCTTGCGCAGGGCGTTGTCCCGCACCGACTTCTTGGCCGTGCCGTCGTCGACCACGCCCGTGAGGACCGAGGTGACCGAGTCGGCGGCCTCGCGGCTGATGACCGACTCGCCGATCGCGTCGGCCGCCTTCACCGAATGGGCGCTGTTCTCGGCCGACTTGATGAGGGTCGGGGTGACCTTCTTGCCGTGGTTGTCGAGGGTGGCGTAGACGCCGGCCATCTGGAGGGGGCTCGCGCCCATGGTGCCGAGGGTCTGGGCGGGCACCGCCTTCAGGTCCTCGGTGTCCATGCCGAGGTCGCTCGCGGTCTTCAGCACCTCGTCCATGCCGACGTCGACGCCCATCTGCGCGAAGACGGAGTTGATGGACTTGTTCATCGCGGTCTGGACGGTGACGTCGCCGTAGTCGACGTCGTCCTCGTTCTCCGGGGCGAAGCCGATGTCGCTGCCCTCGACCGGGCGCTTGCTGGTGCCGTCGTAGACGGAGTTCGCGGTGATCTCGTCGCCGTCCTGGGTCTTGGCGGCCTTGTCCAGGGCCGCGGCCAGGATCACCGGCTTGAAGGTGGAGGCGGGCTGGTAGTCGGTGCGGGTGGCGTTGTTGACGTAGTGCTTGATGTAGTCCACGCCGCCGTACATCGCCACGACCGCGCCCGTCTTCGGGTCCACCGACGCGGCGCCGGCCTGGACGTCGGCATCGACCGAGCGCTCCTTCGGGTCCAGCTTGCTGGTGAGCTGGTCCTTGACGGAGGCCTCCAGCGCCTGCTGCTTCTTCTTGTCGATGTTGAGCGTGATGTTCCAGCCGCCGGCGTTGACCATCGCCTCGGCCTCCTTGGCGTTCGACGCGACGCCCTGGGAGACGAGCTGCTTCTCCAGCTCGCCGTTGGCCGCGTCCACCAGGTAGCCGACCTGGCCCTGCATGCCGGGGGCGGCCTTGGGCTCCTTCGGCACCGGGAACGTCATGCCGGCGCGCTCGGTCTTGTCGAGCCACTTCTGCTCGACCATGTTGTTCAGGACGTAGTTCCAGCGCTGCTGGACCAGCCTCTTGCCGGTGTCGGAGGCGGCGTGCCAGTCGTACTGGCTGGGGGCCTGGAGCAGCGCGGCGAGGTAGGCGCCCTGCGGAACGGTGAGCTTGTCGGCGTCGACGCGGTAGTACGCCTGGGCGGCGGCCTGGATGCCGTAGGCGCCGCGGCCGTAGTAGCTGGTGTTGATGTAGCCCGCCAGGATGTACTCCTTGGACTCCTCCCGGTCCAGCTTCAGGGAGATGACCAGTTCCTTCAGCTTGCGCGTGACGGTCTGTTCCTGGGTCAGGTAGTAGTTCTTGACGTACTGCTGGGTGATCGTCGAACCGCCCTGCGCGCCCTTGCCCATGACCGTGTTGAGCACACCGCGCGCGGTGCCGCGCAGGTCGACGCCGGCGTCGTCGTAGAAGGACTTGTTCTCGGCGGCGACGAACGTGCGCTGGACGGCCTTGGGGACGTCGGCGAGGTCGACGTTCTCGCGGTTGAGCTTGCCCTCGCGGGTGAGGAGCGTGCCGTCGCTGTACTTGTAGACGTTGCTCTGCAGTTGGGCGTCCGCGTTCGCCGTGTCGGGGATCGGCGTCGTCATGTACAGCAGGATGAAGGCGCCGATGGTGAGCACACACACGGCGAGGAACGTGCCGAGCACCTTCTTCCAGGTGAACATGCGGCGTATGAGGCTGCGGTCGGCCTTGCCCGCCTCGCCCGCCTGGCCGGCCTTCGCGCCCTTCTTGGCGCCCCGGCGGGCGGCCGCGCGTCCGCCGGTCGCGGCGGCGCCCGCGGCGGCACCCGTGGCGGCGCCGGCGGCGGCCGGCGCGCTCTCGGCCGGCGACACGGTCTCGCTGCGCGTCGGCGGGGCGTCCGTCCGTGACGAACGGTTCTTGGGCGCCGCGCGGCGGCCACCGCGCTGGCGCGCTCGTCTGTCGTCCGCTCGTCCCATGAGTCCGCTCGCTCCGCTTCCTACTCGGCTGTCACACCAGTGCCCGGAGACTGGTCAGCTCAGAAAGCTAACACCGCTCTCTATGACAAAGGGCTCTCGATCCGGCCCGGGGCGGGGGTGAGAATCAGCACCCCGCTCGGTGGAACCGGCCCACCGTTCATAGGAATTCGACGTGCGAGAGGGGTTCAGGGTTGCTGCCGGGAGGTAAAGTGATATCACTTAGCTAGAACGAAGCTGAGTTCGAGAAACGGGGGACCCCCATGTCCGCGCACGACCCGTCGGCCACCGTCGACACACCCGAGATGCCCACCCCGCACGTGCACGAGTTCCCGGCGCGCAGCGTGGGCGGCGGACTCGCCCTGCTGAGCGGCCTCACGGGGCTGCTGGCCGGCACCGGGCTGATCCTGGCCGGCGCGGCGGCGACCGCGGACGCCGTCAAGGCCTCGCTGATCGTCGGCGGCATCGTGGTGGCCGTGGCCGCCTTCCTCGCGATGTGCGGGCTGAACATGGTCGCGCCGGGCGAGGCCCGCGTGGTGCAGCTCTTCGGCCGCTACCGGGGGACCATCCGCGAGGACGGGCTGCGCTGGGTGAACCCGCTGACGTCCCGCGAGAAGATCTCCACGCGTGTGCGCAACCACGAGACCTCGGTGCTGAAGGTCAACGACGCCTACGGCAACCCGATCGAGCTCGCCGCGGTCGTGGTGTGGAAGGTGCAGGACACCGCCCAGGCCAGCTTCGAGGTGGACGACTTCCTGGAGTTCGTCGCCACCCAGACCGAGGCCGCGGTCCGGCACATCGCCATCGAGTACCCCTACGACGCCCATGACGAGGGCGAGCTCTCACTGCGCGGCAACGCCGAGGAGATCACCGAGAAGCTCGCCGTCGAGCTCCACGCGCGCGTGGAGGCGGCCGGGGTGCAGATCATCGAGTCCCGCTTCACCCACCTCGCCTACGCCCCGGAGATCGCCTCCGCGATGCTCCAGCGGCAGCAGGCGGGCGCGGTGGTCGCGGCCCGGCGCGAGATCGTGGACGGCGCGGTCGGCATGGTGGAGGCGGCGCTCCAGCGGATCGCCGAGCAGGACATCGTGGAACTGGACGAGGAGCGGAAGGCGGCGATGGTGTCCAACCTGATGGTGGTGCTCTGCGGGGACCGGGCGCCCCAGCCGGTGCTCAACACCGGGACGCTCTACCAGTGACCCCGCCCGAGGAGGGGTCTGCCCCTCGGCGTCGGCCGCAGCAGCGCAAGCAGGTGCTGCTGCGGCTCGACCCGCTGGTGTACGAGGCGCTCGCCCGGTGGGCCGGGGAAGAGCTGCGGTCCGCCAACGCGCAGATCGAGTTCCTGCTGCGGCGCGCTCTCGCGGAAGCCGGGAGACTGCCCCGCGACACCGGGCCGATCCCCCGGCGCGGACGGCCGTCCGGGGAGACGCCCCCCAAGCCTCCGTCGGGACCCCCGCCGGCGCTGTAGCGAAACGGTGACAATCACAGCCGACCTGCGCTCTCGCACTCTTCGCCACCGTCTACGCACGCGTCGTATACACCCCGGGTATACACCGCATGTACAGTCCTTGGCATGTCCATCGGTCACACTCTGCTCGGCCTCCTGGAGTCCGGGCCCCGCCACGGTTACGACCTGAAGCGGGCCTTCGACGAGAAGTTCGGTCACGACCGGCCGCTGCACTACGGCCAGGTCTACTCGACGATGTCCCGGCTGCTGAAGAACGGACTCGTCGAAGTCGACGCCGTCGAGGCGGGCGGCGGTCCCGAGCGCAAGCGGTACGCGATCACCGACGCCGGGGTCACCGACGTCGCCCGCTGGCTCGCGACGCCGGAGAAGCCCGAGCTGTACCTCCAGTCGACGCTCTACACCAAGGTCGTCCTGGCGCTGCTCACCCACCGCGACGCGGCCGACATCCTGGACACCCAGCGTTCCGAGCATCTGCGCAGCATGCGCATCCTGACCGACCGCAAACGCCGGGGCGACCTCGCCGACCAGCTGATCTGCGACCACGCCCTGTTCCACCTGGAGGCCGATCTGCGCTGGCTGGAACTGACCGCCGCGCGCCTCGACAAGCTCCGAGAGGCGGTGACCGCGTGAAGGCTCCCGCGGGATCCCTGTTGGCCGCACACGACCTGCGCAAGGCGTACGGGCCGACGATGGCGCTGGACGGCGCCGAGTTCTCCATCCACCCCGGCGAGGTCGTCGCCGTGATGGGCCCCTCCGGGTCCGGCAAGTCCACACTGCTGCACTGCCTCGCCGGGATCGTCCCGCCCGACTCCGGGTCGATCCTCTACGACGGGCAGGATCTGGCCACGATGAACGACGCCCGGCGCAGTGCGTTGCGCCGGACCGAGTTCGGGTTCGTGTTCCAGTTCGGCCAGTTGGTGCCGGAGCTGACCTGTGTGGAGAACGTGGCGCTGCCGCTGCGGCTGAACGGCACCGCGCGCAAGCAGGCCGAACGGACCGCGCTGGCCTGGATGGAGCGGCTGGAGGTCGACGGCCTCGCCAAGAAGCGGCCCGGAGAGGTATCCGGCGGACAGGGGCAGCGGGTGGCGGTGGCGCGCTCGCTGGTGACCAGCCCGCGGGTGGTGTTCGCCGACGAGCCGACCGGCGCGCTGGACTCGCTCAACGGCGAACGCGTGATGGAACTGCTCACCGAGGCGGCCCGCTCGACCAACGCGGCCGTGGTGCTGGTGACGCACGAGGCGCGGGTGGCCGCCTACTCCGACCGCGAGATCGTCGTACGGGACGGCAAGTCGCGGGACATGGAGCGGGTCGTATGAACCCACGCCAGTGGGGCAGAGACCTGGGCCAGGGGGTCCGGTTCGCCTTCGGCGGAGGGCGGGAGGGATGGATACGGGCCCTGCTGACCGCGGTCGGGGTCGGGCTGGGCGTGGCGGTCCTGCTGCTGACGACGGCGGTACCGAACGCGCTGTCGGTACGAGACGACCGTGAACAGTCCCGGCTGGACTGGCAGTTCACCGATGAGTCGCTGCCCAAGGCCGACGACACCCTGCTGGTCGCGGAGGCCGACACGACGTTCCGCGAGAAGCAGGTACGCGGCCGGCTGGTGGAGCCGGAAGGGCCGCGCGCCCCGCTGCCGCCCGGCCTGAGCCGGTTCCCGGCGAAGGGCGACATGGTGGTCTCGCCCGCGTTGAAGGAGCTGCTCGACTCCGACGGTGGGGCGCTGCTGCGGAAGCGGGTGCCGTACCGCGTCGTCGGGACCATCGGGGAGAGCGGGCTGGTGGGCTCCCAGGAACTCGCCTACTACACGGGCGGTTCCGGGCTCGCCGCGCGCGTCGACGGCGCGGGGGCGACCCGGCTGAAGGAGTTCGGAAACCCGAACCCGACGACCGAGGAAACCGACCCGGTGCTGGTCCTGCTGGTCCTCGTCATGATCATCGTGCTGCTGATGCCGGTGGCCGTGTTCATCGCGGCGGCCGTGCGGTTCGGCGGCGAGCGGCGGGACCGCAGGCTCGCGGCCCTGAGGCTGATCGGTTCGGACGGCTGGATGACCCGGCGCACAGCGGCGGGCGAGGCGATGGCGGGCGCGCTGCTCGGCCTGGTCTTCGGCACGGTCTTCTTCCTGATCGGCCGTCAGGTGGCGGGCTCCGTCGAGGTGATGGGCGTGAGCGTGTGGCCCAGCTACCTCGACCCCTCCCCCACGCTGGCCGCGCTGGTCGCGCTGGCGGTGCCGGGGGCCGCTGTCCTGGTGACGCTCTTCGCGCTGCGCGGTGTGGTGATCGAACCGCTCGGCGTGGTGCGTACGGCGAAGCCCACGCGGCGTCGGCTGTGGTGGCGGCTGCTGCTGCCGCTGGCCGGTCTCGCGATGCTCTACCCGATGATCGGACAGGGGCGCGGCAACGGCACCTTCAACGAGTACCTGGTGATGGGCGGCGTCCTGCTGCTCCTCGTCGGGATCACCGCACTGCTGCCCTGGCTGGTGGAGACGGTCGTCGCCCGGCTCGGATCGGGCGGTGTCGCCTGGCAACTCGCCGTGCGAAGGCTCCAGTTGAGCAGTGGCACGGCGGCTCGTACGGTCAACGGCATCGCGGTGGCGGTGGCCGGGGCGATCGCGCTCCAGATGCTGTTCGCGGGTGTGGAGAGCGACTACACCGAGGACACCGGCAAGGACGTCAGCCAGGCGCAGATGCAGGTCAGCGTGCCGGACGGCGCCCCGGTCGCCGCGACCGCCCAGAGCTTCGCCGACACCAAGGCCGTCCGCAAGGTCACGGCCCTGTGGGAGGGATATCTGGGCGACGCCTCCTGGAAGGGCGGGAACGGCCCGGAGTCGGTCGCCCAGCTGACCGTGGGCGACTGCCCGGCCCTGCGCGAGCTGGCGAAGCTGCCCTCGTGCAAGGACGGCGACCTGTTCGTTCTCGACGGCACCGAAGACGGCAGCGACGGGGTGAAGCTGAACCGGCCCGGCAAGAAGCTGTATCTCGACGACTCCGATCCCGAGAACGGTACGGAGGTCGTCTGGACCGTCCCCCAGGGCGTCGTACCGGCCCAGTCGATGAAGGGCCTGACCGGCTGGGAGCGCGGCGGCTTCCTGATGACGCCGAGCGCGCTGCCCAAGGCGGCCGAGAAGCTGGTCCACGGGGAGATCTACCTCTCGATCGACGAGTCCGTGCCCGACGCGTTCGAGTACGCCCGCAACACGGCGTTCCGGGTGGATCCGCTGTCCGACCCGCTGAACTGGTACGCCACCCGGCAGGACGAGACGTTCACCTCGATCCGCTCCGGCCTGTTCGTCGGCGCGATCTGCGTCCTGGCGCTGATCGGCGCGAGCCTGCTGGTGTCGCAGCTGGAGCAGTTGCGCGAGCGCCGCAAGCTGCTGTCCTCGCTGGTCGCCTTCGGCACCCGGCGCCGCACGCTGAGCCTGTCGGTGCTGTGGCAGACGGCGATCCCGATCGGGCTGGGCCTGCTGCTGGCCGCGCTGGTGGGGATCACGCTGGGCACGGTGCTGCTGAAGATGACCGAGACACCGGTCAGCGTGGACTGGGCGAGCGTGGCGGCGATGACCGGCGCCGGCGCCGCGGTCGTCCTGGTGGTGACGCTGCTGAGCCTGCCGCCGCTGCTGCGGCTGATGCGGCCGGACGGGCTGCGCACGGAGTAGCCCGCACCGGTGCGGGCCCGCACCGGCCGAAGGCCCCTCCCTGTCCGGGGAGGGGCCTTCGGCCGGTCCGGACCGGCCGCTCAGAGCCGGTACTCCTTCACCACCCTGCGGACCTGGGCGAACAGCATGCCCACATTGACCGACTTGCGGCAGACGACCACCGCGACGACGTCCTGCTGCTCGGTCATCCTCACGAACAGGTGGGTGAGGTTCTCGCTGTTGACGAGGATCTCCTGGAAGAAGTGGTTGTCGCTGGCGATCCCGCGGCGCTCCTTGAAGACGTCCTCGATCATCACGACCGTCCGTCCCTGGAACAGGTCGAGGGTCGCGCCCGCGAGCAGGTCGAGGACCTCGGGCGGGTGGTTGTCGACGGTCTCGTAGGACAGGAGCATGCCGGTCGACATGTCGACGACGCCGGAGGCGACGCAGTCGGGGGCATCCGTGCGCAACGACTTGACCAGGCCCATCACCTGGTCGGAAAAACCGGGGGTCATACGCTTCGTCGCCATCCTTTCAGACTCCTTCGGCGGCCCTCTCGGGCCGCGCGGCGTGTACGGACTGCTCGGCGTGTACGGACTGCTCGGCGTGTACGGGCCACTCGGCCCGGTCGGTGAGGATCAGGTCGATGCGGCGCAGGGTCGGCTGGGTCGCCCGGTGCAGGCGTTCCACGTCCATGCCCTCGTCGCCGAGCACGACCATGAGCGCGGTGTCGCCGACCGCGTAGAAGGCTGCGCAGCCGTGGCTGCCGTACGCGACCGTGCGGTGCAGGGCGCCGCGGGAGGTGGCCTCGGCGGTGCGGCGGGCGAGGCCGAGTCCGGCCGCGGCGAGGGCGGCGAGGCCCTCCGGGTCGATGGAGTCGGCGGTGTCGGCGGCGATGAGCAGGCCGTCGGCCGCCGCGACCGCGGTGTCGGTGATGCCGCTCACCTGCTCACGCAGGCCGCGCATCTCCCGCGTGAGGGCTTTGTGGTCCATGAATGGAACTCCCTTATTTCTTTTCGCATATGACCGTCTACTGTCTGTCTTTTTTTGTCTTTTTTCTGTCTTGGTCTGTCTGTTGGCTGTTCTGGTGCTTGCTGGTGGGCGGGGCTATCTCGTCGTCGGATTGCGCAGTCGGAAGAACTCCTTCCAGCCGGTCCCGTTCCGTTCGCCGTCGATCGCCTCGGTGATGCCGCTGGCGCCGGGGCTGCGGCGGGGCAGCGCGGCCGGTTCGGGGGAAGGGACATGGGCGGGCGGAGGCGGGGGCAGGGGCGGGGGCGGCGCGGGTTCGCGAGGGCGGACCGGCTGTCCGTCGGGCGGGAGCCGGACCGGGATCGGCGCGGGCGACTCCGGGCACTCCAGCAGCCCCTCCCCGAGCATCCGGGCCACCTCCACCGTGACCGTGTAGACCCCGCGCCCGGTGAGGAAGGCCAGGTCACGGGCGGTGCGCCGACCGTCGGCGTGCAGGAGCAGCTCCCGCCGGAGGTCGCCCAGCCCGGCGGCGACGCGGGACAGCGAGGCGGGGACCGGGCGTTCGCGCTCCGGGCGGACCGGGCACGGCAGTGCCAGCAGCGCGTTGACCTTGCGGGCCGCGTCCTGGAGCAGCCGGGTGGGCGGTTCGCCCACCACGGCGGCGGCCGGCGGGCTGCCGTCGCCCGGACCGCGTTCGCAGCCGTCGACGCTGCCCGCGACGACCGCGAACGCGGCGTCCTGGAGGGCCATCGCACAGACGACCCGGAGCTGGGCGGCCCCCGTGTAGCCGTTGGCGACGAGCCCGGCGGCCGGCCAGCGCGATCCGCCGGACTCGCGCACCAGGCCGGCCCACTCCTCGCCGCCGATCCGCCCGGAGCGCAGCAGCAGGGCCTCCGCTCCGGGCGCGCCCGGCGACTCGAAGGCGACGACCAGTCCGCCGCGCAGATGGACCGCGCCGCCGGGCGAGCCGGACACCCGCACCTCACCGGTGAAGCCGTCACGCCCGCACGCGGCCAGTTCGCGTGCCAGCAGCTCGTAGCCCGACATCACTCCCCTTGGCATGTCGCACATACGCCTGACGCGTAGCACTGAGGAGGGAAGGTGTATCAGCCGGGGCGCATATTCCAGCGAGGGATTTCCGACCTGCCCTCAGCTGACGGAAGTTGCCCTTTCAGGTTCTCCCGGGGAATTCCAATTCGCCTCGTACGGCGCTCATTTGACCGAGTGTGATGGGCCGGGCGTCGCCCCGAGAACGCGCACGGGCAGTGGCCGCAGCGCCTCGCGCAGGGCGTCGGCCAGCTCGGTGTACTCCGCCCGGCGCGCGGAGCCCGCGCGCATGGCGAGGGCGATGCGCCGGGTGGGCGCGGGCGCGGCGAAACGGCCGGTGAGGAGCTGGGTGCTGCGGCTGGTCTCGACCGTGACGGCGGTGCGCGGGAGCAGGGTGCAGCCCAGGCCGCCGGCGACGAGCTGGACGAGCGTGGAGAGCCCGGCGGCGGTCGTGGTGACCGGCGCGTCCTCCCGCCCGGCCTCGCGGCAGATGTCGAGCGCCTGGTCGCGCAGGCAGTGGCCCTCGTCCAGGAGGAGCAGGTTGAGCTCCCTGAGCGCCTCGCGCGGGATGCCGTCACGGTCGCCGAGCGGGTGGCCGAGGGGCGTGACGAGCACGAAGTCCTCGTCGAAGAGGGGGAGTTCGACGGTGCCGGGGACGCCGAGGGGCACGGCGAGGAGCAGCAGGTCGAGCCGACCGGTGTGCAGACCGTCGACGAGGCTGGCGGTCTGCTCCTCGTGGACCTGGAGGTCGAGGTGCGGATAGCGGTCGTGGACCAGGCGCAGGACGGTGGGCAGCAGGTACGGCGCGACGGTGGGGATGACCCCGAGGCGCAGGGCCCCGGTGAAGGGCGCCCGTACCGCCTCGGCCTCCTCCAGCAGCGCGCCGACCTCCTCCAGCACCGCCTTGGCCCGTACGGCGAGCCGCTCGCCGGCCGGTGAGAGCAGCACCTTGCGGGTCGTACGCTCGAGGAGGGTCACGCCGAGCGCCTCCTCCAGCGCGGAGACGGCGCCGGACAGGGCGGGCTGGCTCACGCCGATGGCGGCGGCGGCGTCCCGGAAGTGCAGATGCTCGGCGACGGCGGCGAAGGCGCGCAGCTGGGCGAGACTGGGGAGGCGACGCTTGGCGCCCGCGCCCACGCCGACCCCCTTCGGGCCGTTCGGTCCGTTCGGGCTGCTGGGGCTGTTGGGGCTCACTTCACCTACGGTCACTGATAGCCACCTCCGATCAACCCGACTGAGTGTAGCGATTTCTCTAATCAATGCACCCTGTGCCAGAGTCGCACTCGTCCGACCCATGGGAAGCGTCCGCAATCCGGACGCTTCTTCGCTGCAAGGAGAGCGTGTGCTCACTGTTGGTGACAAGTTCCCCGAGTTCGAGCTGACGGCCTGTGTCTCGCTGGAGAAGGGCAAGGAGTTCGAGCAGATCCACCACAAGTCCTACGAGGGCAAGTGGCTGGTGGTCTTCGCATGGCCCAAGGACTTCACCTTCGTCTGCCCGACCGAGATCGCCGCGTTCGGCAAGCTGAACGACGAGTTCGCCGACCGCGACGCCCAGATCCTCGGCTTCTCCGGTGACTCCGAGTTCGTCCACCACGCCTGGCGCAAGGACCACCCGGACCTGACCGACCTGCCGTTCCCGATGCTCGCCGACTCCCGGCACGAGCTGATGCGCGACCTCGGCATCGAGGGCGAGGACGGCTTCGCGCAGCGCGCCGTGTTCGTCGTGGACCCGAACCGCGAGATCCAGTTCACGATGGTCACCGCGGGCTCCGTCGGCCGGAACCCCAAGGAGGTCCTGCGGGTCCTGGACGCCCTCCAGACCGACGAGCTGTGCCCCTGCAACTGGACCAAGGGCGAGGACACCCTCGACGCGGTCGCGCTGCTGGCCGGGGAGTGATCTGAGATGGCCCTCGACACCCTGAAGGCGCGGATACCTGACTACGCCAAGGACCTGAAGCTCAACCTGGGCTCGGTCATCGGCAACTCCGACCTTCCCGCGCAGCAGCTGTGGGGCACGGTGCTGGCGACCGCGATCGCCTCGCGCTCCCCCATCGTCCTGCGGGAGCTGGAGCCGGAGGCGAAGGCGAACCTGTCGCCGGAGGCGTACACGGCCGCGAAGTCCGCCGCCGCGGTGATGGCGATGAACAACGTGTTCTACCGGACGCGGCATCTGCTGTCCGACCACGAGTACGGCAATCTGCGGGCCGGTCTGCGGATGAACGTCATCGGCAACCCCGGGGTCGACAAGGTCGACTTCGAGCTGTGGTCGTTCGCCGTCTCCGCGATCAACGGCTGCGGGATGTGCCTCGACTCGCACGAGCAGGTGCTGCGCAAGGCGGGCGTCGAGCGTGAGGTGATCCAGGAGGCGTTCAAGATCGCCTCGGTGATCCAGGCGGTCGGCGTCACGCTGGACGCGGAGTCGATCCTCTCCGAGTAACCGTGCGACGTGCCGCGGGCCCCGTTCACTTGATGGTGAGCGGGGCCCGCCCGTTTGTCGCCCCCGCCGCCCCTACCCGTCCCGTGCCTGGGGGGCTGCCGCCCCCCAGACCCCCCGCTTCGGCCCTGAACGGGCCTCGTCCTCAGACGCCGGACGGGCTGGATGTCCTCACCCTTTTCCCAACCGAGTCGGGCGGTGGGTGGGCATAGGCCGGGGGTCTGGGGGCGGAGCCCCCAGGGACGGGAACACCTCGGTATCACGAAGGCGGGGCAGCCGGAGGTAGGTCCTCCGCCGGCGGCGCGCTCACCGGGGCCACCGACGTAGCCGTGGCCCCCCGAGGCCGCGGCGCCTGCCGCACCGCCGCCTCCCGCGAATACGCGTGCAAATACCCCACCACCGTGTTCGTGACGGCCACCAGCGGCACGGCCACCACCGCTCCCCCGATCCCCGCCACCAACCCACCACAGGCCACCGCCAGCACCACGGCCAGCGGATGCACCCGCACCGCCCGCCCCAGGATGAACGGCTGGAGGATGTGCCCCTCGATCTGCTGCACCGCCAGCACCACCGCCAGCGTCATCACCGCGGTGAACACGCCCTGCGTCACCAGCGCCACCACCACCGCGAGCGCGCCGGAGGCGACCGCGCCGACCAGCGGGATGAAGGAGAACAGGAAGATGAAGACGGCGAGCGGCACCGCCATGGGCACGTCGAGGAAGTAGATGCCGAGGCCGATGAAGATGGCGTCGATGAGCGCGACCACCACCGTGCCGCGGACGTACGCCGTCAGCGTCGCCCACGCGCGCGGGCCCGCGCCGGCGACGCCCGGCCGCGCCGCTGCGGGCACCAGCTTCAGCGTCCACTCCCAGATCCGCTTGCCGTCGTAGAGCAGGAACAGCGTCGAGAAGAACGCCAGCAGGATGCCGGTGAGCGCCTCGACGACGACGGTGACGCCCTCCAGGCCCGCCGAGGTGATCTGCTCGGTGTTGGCTCCGACCGCTTCGCGCAGGTTCTGGGCGATGCCGTTGATCTGCTTGTCGGTGACGTGGAAGGGGCTGTTGAGCAGCCAGCGGCGCAGATCCTCGATGCCGTCCTGGACCTGGTCGGAGAGGTTGTCGATGTTCTCCATGACCTGCCAGGTCACGAACCAGCCCATCAGGCCGATGACGACGAACCCGAGGATGCCCGTCAGCGCGGTCGCGAGCCCCTGGGGCACCCCGCGCCGGCGGAGCCGGGCGACGGTGGGCTCCAGGAGCGCCGTCAGCAGCAGCGACACCACGAAGGCCAGCACGACGAGTTGGACCGCGCTGATGATCTTCATCAGGACCCAGACGGTCCCCGCCAGCACCAGCAGCCGCCAGCCCGCCTCGGCGGCGACCCGCACCCCCCACGGCACGACCTGCGCGGGGTCGGGGCGCGGGACGCGCGGCGGCAGTTCCTCGGGGAGGACCTCGGCGTAGGTCTCGGCGCCGCGCTCCGGCGGCGGTCCCGCCTCCTCGACCTCCCGCTCGGCCTCGGCGCGGCGCTTGTCGAGCCGCTCACCCATCTCGCTCAGACCGGCGCCCAGCCGACCGAGCCACCCTGGCAGTCTCGACATGTCCGTCCTCTTCCCCCGTCTCTCCCCACCGGTCCCCCCCTCCAGTCGCCCTGGAGTCCTCGGCTCCGACCGTACAGTGCGAAAGCCCCTCACCCGGGGACGGGGAGGGGCTCTTCGCCGATGGAGCGCCAGGGCGGGGCGGGGCTCAGTAGGAGCCGTTGGCCAGCCAGAAGTCCCAGGCCTCGCAGGGACTGCCGTAGCGGTCGTTCATGTAGTTCAGGCCCCACTTGATCTGCGTGGCCGGGTTGGTCCGCCAGTCCGCGCCGACGGACGACATCTTCGACCCGGGGTAGGCCTGGACGAGACCGTAGGCGCCCGAGGAGGGGTTGACGGCCCGGTAGTTCCAAGTGGACTCGTGGTCCACGATGTTGCTGAAGCACTGGAACTGCCCGCTCGGCACGATCTGCCGGGCGATGGCCTTGACCTCGGAGACGGTGTACGACGCCTGCTGCGGGAAGCTGCCGGTGCTCCCCGAGGTCCCCGAGGAGGCGGAGTCGTCGGCCGCGGCCTTGGCGGACTTGGCCTGCGCCTCGGCGAGGTCCTTGGCGTCCTGGGCCGCCTTCTCCTTGGCCACGGCGGCCTTCTGCTTGGCCACCGCGTCCTTGGCGGCCTGCTTGCGGGCCGACTCCTCCGCCGACTTGCGGGCGGTGAAGTCCGCGGCGATGGCCTGGGCGTCGGCCTGCTGGGTCAGCGAGGCCGTCTGCACCTGGGCCTGCTGTCCTACCGGTAAGTCGGCGAGGAGGGTGGAGTCGCTCGCCTTCGTCTCGGCCTCGTTGCCGGGCTGTCCGGTGCCGGCCTGGGCCACGCCCATGACCGCGCCGACAGTGGTGACCGCGGTGGCCGACACCACGGCGAATCCTCTGGCCGGTATCCGGCTCACACGGTTTCCTTACTGCTGCGTCGTCAGATGGAAGGGTGCGCGCGGCCGGAGCCGCGAGAGCTCAGTACCAGTTGTTGGCCTGCCAGAACGACCAGGCGTCACAGGGGCTGCCGTAGCGGTCGTTCATGTAGTTCAGGCCCCACTTGATCTGCGTGGCCGGGTTGGTCCGCCAGTCGGCGCCCGCGGAGGAGTACTTGCCGGCCGGCAGGGCCTGGAAGAGGCCGTAGGCGCCCGAGGAGGGGTTGACCGCGTCGATCCGCCAGTCGGACTCGTGGTCCACGATGTTGCTGAAGCACTGGAACTGCCCGCTGGGGACCATCTGCCGTGCCATCGCCTGGATCTGCGCGACGGTGTAGGAGTCCTGGATCGGGAAGTCGGCCGAGCTGCGGCTCGCCGCGGACTTGGCCTCGGCGCGCTCCTTCGCCTCCTTGGCCGCCTTCTCGGCGGCCTCCTTCTTGGCGACGGCGGTCTTGGCCGCGGCCTTGCGAGCGGCTTCCTCGGCGCCCTTCTTGGCGCTCTCGTCGGCGGCGATCGCCTGGACGCTGGCCTGCTGCGTCAGGGACGCGGTCTGGACCTGCGCCTGCTGGCCGACCGGTATGTCCGCGAGGAGAGTCGAGTCGCCGGCCGTCGTTTCTGCGTCGTTGGGCTGCGCGGTGCTGCCCGAGGCAACGCCGACGACGCTTCCGACAGCGGTGACCGCCGTGGCCGAGGCCACTGCGAATCCCCGGACCGAGATCCGGCTCACACGGTTTTCCTTCCAGCATCGCCCGCCTCGGTGACCCTGGCGGACGCGATCGTGCCCCTTGGCGCTGGCCTCCAACTGCGGGGTCACGGAGGCGCGGGCCCGGTGGGCAACTCCCGGCAAGGGAGAGCCGTGTGATGCTCGGGCGGCATACGACGTAGGTATGGAGTTGACGGTGCTGCTGTGCTGCGTACCGCTGGGGGTACACGTGTGTCGTATGCGGGGCCTGACAGGAATGAGACTTTGCCGTAACCGGACGCCGCTAGGCAATTCCGAGTTGCGTGTGAAAGCTCACATCCCGTTTGGCCCTGGTGATTTCGTGGTTCGCCCCCACACGAAGGCGCCGCCCGGCTAGGCTCACAGCCTTTGCCGGACGGCGCCAACTACCGTATGGCCTCCGCGAACCGGGGTGTCCCGGTCAGATCTGAACGTCCTCCAGCAATTCGGTCACAAGGGCGGCGATCTGGGACCTCTCGGACCGGTTCAGGGTGACGTGCGCGAAAAGCGGATGCCCCTTCAGTTTCTCCACGACGGCGACGACACCGTCGTAGCGTCCGACCCGCAGATTGTCCCTTTGCGCCACATCGTGGGTCAGAACGACCCGTGAATTCGCGCCGATCCGGGACAGAACGGTCAGCAGTACATTCCGTTCCAGCGACTGCGCCTCGTCCACGATGACGAACGCGTCGTGGAGCGAGCGGCCGCGGATGTGGGTCAGCGGGAGGACCTCCAGCATGCCGCGGGCGGTGATCTCCTCGATGACCTCGCGGGACGTGACCGCCGACAGCGTGTCGAACACCGCCTGCGCCCAGGGGCTCATCTTCTCGGCCTCGGAGCCCGGCAGATAGCCCAGCTCCTGCCCGCCCACCGCGTACAGCGGGCGGAAGACCATCACCTTCTGGTGCTGACGGCGCTCCAGGACCGCTTCCAGGCCCGCGCACAGCGCCAGCGCCGACTTGCCGGTGCCGGCCCGGCCGCCCATCGACACGATCCCGACGTCCGGGTCGAGCAGCAGGTCCAGCGCGATCCGCTGCTCGGCGCTACGGCCCTTGATGCCGAAGACCTCCCGGTCGCCGCGCACCAGACGGATGTTGCCCTCGGGCGACACCCGGCCGAGCGCCTTGCCGCGCTCGGACTGGATGGTCAGCCCGGTGTGCACGGGGAGGTCCGCGGCCTCCGGGACGTACACGTGCCCTTCCTCGAAGAGGATGTCCACCTGCTCGCCGGACAGGCTCAGTTCGGACATTCCGGTCCAGCCGGAGGAATCCGTGATGGCGAGCTCGGCGCGGTACTCCTCCGCCAGGAGGCCGACCGACGACGCCTTGATCCTGAGCGGGAGGTCCTTCGACACGACGGTGACGTCGAACCCCTCGGCCTGGAGATTGCGGGCCACCGCGAGGATGCGTGAGTCGTTGTCCCCCAGGCGGTAGCCGGTGGGCAGCACGCTGGGGTCCGAGTGGTTGAGCTCGACACGGACGGTACCGCCCAGTTCCCCGATCGGGATGGGCGCGTCTAGGCGTCCGTGCTTCACCCGGTAGTCGTCGAGCAGACGCAGGGCCTGCCGGGCGAAGTACCCGAGTTCGGGATGATGCCGCTTGGCCTCCAGCTCCGTGACCACGACGATGGGGAGCACGACCTCGTGCTCGTCGAAGCGGGTCAGGGCGTTCGGGTCGGCCAGCAGGACGCTGGTGTCGAGAACATAGGTGCGCCGGTCGGGCTTGTGGCGCTTTGTGCTGGTCACCACGGAAGGACGTACCCCCTCGGATGAGGTCGGGGAGCGACGGAGTGGAGCTGGACCGGAGTTCGGCGCCCCTGCGCGGGCCGAAAACCGGCCCTCCGCTGCGTCCGTGCTGACCGCACGATCGGCTGGTGCAAAGGGCCTCCCGGGCGGACGGCCCCGTGCCGTCCGCTGAGATCCGACACCCGTGGTTCGGGCGTCGACCTGCTTGCCTTATGCCCTCGAACACGCGCCGCCATGCCACGGCATATGACGGCGCGCCGGTGAACTCCGTGTTACTTCCGCCCCCGGGCGGGGTATTCGAACGCCCCATTGCCGACCACCCCGGCCGATAGTCGCCCCCGACACCGGAACCCCGGGCCTGCCGCGGCACCCGTTCTTCCCGACCGAGACGACCGCCCCTCGGGCCGCGGCTACCGTCATCCCGGCCGTGTCTACCGTCGTCCCGCCGACGCGACCGTCTCTTTGGCCGGCGGCGACCGTCGTCCCCGCCGCAGCGACCGTCATCCCGGCGCGACGCCGTCCCGGCCGGCGCGGGCAGTCGTCAGCCGTCGTTCCGGCCGCCGCGACCGTCATCCCAGCCGCGGCGAACGTCGTCCCAGCTCGTGACCGCCGCCCCAGCCGCGGCGAACGTCGTCCCAGCTCGTGACCGCCGCCCCAGCCGCGGCGAACGTCGTTCCGGGCGGCGCGACGCCGTCCCGGCCGGCGCGGGCAGTCGTCAGCCGCCGTCGCGGCCGTCGTCCCGGCCTAGCCGACGCCGTCCCGGCCATCGCGGGCAGTCGTCAGCCACCGTGGCGACCAGCGTTCCGCCTGCGGCTAGCGTCGTTCCGACCGAGGCAACCGTCGTCCCCGCCGGCGCGACGCCGTCCCGGTCGGCGCGAGTGGTCGTCAGCCGCCGTGGCGACCGTCGTGCCGGCCTTGGCGACCGCCGTCGTTCCGGCCGTCCCGATGCCGTCCCGGGCGTCGTCGGCCGTCGGGTGGTCGTCAGCCGCCGTAGCGGCGGCCTCGGGCCGCGTAGTCGCGTAGGGCGCGCAGGAAGTCGACCTTGCGGAAGGCCGGCCAGAAGACCTCGCAGAAGTAGTACTCCGAGTGGGCCGTCTGCCACAGCATGAATCCGGAGAGCCGCTGCTCACCGCTGGTGCGGATCACCAGATCGGGGTCGGGCTGGGCCTTGGTGTAGAGGTGGCGGCCGATCATGTCCACGGTGACGGAGTCGGCGAGCTCCTCCATGGGGACGCCCTTGTCCTTGGCGTCGACGATCATGGAGCGCACGGCGTCGGCGATCTCCTGGCGTCCGCCGTAGCCGATGGCGACGTTGACCGTTATCCCGTCGATGTCGGCGGTGGTCTCCTCGGCCTCCTTCAGCGTGCGCTGCATGCCGGCCGGGAGGAGGTCCAGGGTGCCGACGTGGTGCACGCGCCAGCGGCCGTCGGCGGCGAGGGTGCGGACCACGTCCTCGATGATGCCGAGGAGCGGGACGAGTTCTTCCTTGGCCCGGTCGAAGTTGTCCGTCGACAGCAGCCAGAGGGTGACCACCTCGACGTCCGTCTCGGAGCACCAGCCGAGGAACTCCTCGATCTTCTCGGCCCCGGCCCGGTGGCCGTGCACGGTCGTGGAGCCGGCGGCCTTCGCCCAGCGGCGGTTGCCGTCCATGATGACGCCGATGTGCTTGGGCACCTGAGCGTGGTCCAGGTGACCTTCCACCCGGCGTGCGTACAGCCTCACCAACAGGCCGCGCAGCTTGTCGCGCAGGTTCACGTGATTGTCAGCCCCTCTGTGCGGTGGCGGTCCCCGCGAGGCGGAAGCCTACCCCTCCGGGGGTGGCGCCGCGGGTGGGGGTGGGATCGGTGTAAGCGGTTGGCGCCGCTTGACGAGTCACCCGGAGACGGGCAGAAAAACGGGCCGGTCCGTGGGGGGGAGACGGACCGGCCCGAGGGGGGGGTTCCACCATAACCCTTCGTGAGGGATGGTGCGTGCATCAGCGCGCCACAATTACTCTCCGAAGTCGCGCGGCGACGGCGCGGTGGTCGTCGCAGGCAGGTTTTCGGGTGATTCATGGCCGGAATACAGCGGATTCACAGGCGAATCAGGCCGTAGGCGGTGGAAGTGGAGGCTTCAGGGCCACTTCACCTCCGGGCGGGTCGCCGCGCCCGGGTCCCCCCGACGGGCTACCCGGGCGCATGCGTCCCCTTGACGCGGACGGCACCGCGCAGCCCCCTCCTCTGCGCGGTGACGCCCGCGCAGCTTTGCTCACGCGAATTGCCTGACCTTGAACTTACGTGAGGCCGGAGGCTGATGCGAGCCGTTCGCGATAACGATGTGGAAACCGCGTGGAGATGAAGGGTCGCTCTGCTGTGAAGTGACCGTGAATGTCCGATTCCGCGGCCGGTTCCGGGGTGCCGGGGTCACTCCCTTCGCTGTCGGAACGCGAGTGGTGTGACCTTGCCGATCATCCGGGGTGCAGCGAAGGGGCGGGGGCGCGTGCGGCGGTTCCCGGCCAATTCGGCGCGGGCGGCGCGGGACGGCGAGGAGCGCGGTGGGCGGGCCGTCCAGGAGCGTCGGCGGGGGCGTCTGCGGGGGCGTCCGGGAGGGGCGGAAGGCGGCGTGCGCGCCCCGCGGGTGCGCGATCGTGCGCCCGCTTCCCGTTCGTGAACTCCCTTGCGGCCAACTCCCCTGCGGGCAAAAGGGTGTTGAGGCGCGGCCGCCGTCCGCCCGGTCAGTGGGACGTTTTGCGGGCCTCGACGAGATGGCGGGTGCTGTGGGCGACGAACGGGCCCTCGGCCTGGATCCGCTCGTGCAGGGCGCGCAGCCGGGACTCGTAGCCGGTCACGGTGAAGCCCGGCACCATCCACACCACCTTGCGCAGGAAGTGGACGACGGCGGCGATGTCGTGGAACTCGACGCGGAGCCGTTCCGCCCGCACGTCGACGATCTCCAGGCCGGCGGCCTCGGCGTCGGCGCGCTCGCGCTCGGGACGGCGGGCGGCGCTGATCTCGTCCGGCAGGGGGCCGAGGAAGTACTCGACGAGCTCGAAGACGCTGCGCGGGCCCACGTGCTGGGCGAAGTACGTGCCGCCCGGCCGCAGGACCCGGGTGATCTCCGCCCACGGCGGCCGGACCGGGTGCCGGCTGGAGACGAGGTCGAAGGTGTCGTCGGCGAAGGGCAGGGGCGCGTCCTCGGCGGCGGCGACGACCGCGATGCCGCGCGGCCGGAGCAGGGCGGTGGCCTTGGCCACGTTCGCCGGCCAACCCTCGGTGGCCACGGTGAGGACCGGGGCGCGCGGGGCGGCGCGGCCGAGGGCGAAGTCCAGGACCTCCCCGCCCCCGGTCTGCACGTCGAGCGCGGCGCTCGCGACGGCCAGCCGCCCGGCCAGCGAGACGGCGTACCCCCAGGAGGGCCGCGCCTCGGTGGCCCGCCCCTCGAACCAGGAGAAGTCCCATCCTTCGGTGGGCACGGCGGCGCCTTCGGCGACGAGGTCCTCGAAGGTGCGCTTGTTGTCGCGGTCGTCTGCGTCTGTCATCTCACTCACCAGCGGTGTCCGTCTTCACCTGGGATTCGTCGTCTCACTTGACCAGCGGTCGCACGGCGTCCCCGGCGAACCGCACGAAGCCCTCGGGATCGGGTTCGTCGGCCGTCGGGAGGAGGACGACGGTGTCGGCGCCGGCGTCGGCGAACCGCTGGACGGTCTCGGCGACCCGGGCGGCGTCGCCGGCGACGCCGAGTCCGGCGACCCCGGTGAGGCCGCTCGCGGCCAGTTCGCGGTCGAGGCGGGCGGAGGCGTCGGGGCCGGTCGCGGCGAAGAGGTAGACGACGATCCGGTGGGGCCCGGGGTCGCGGCCGGCCGCCGCCCGGCCCTCCTCGACGATCCGGCGGGCCTCGCGCACGCCGTCGGGCGAGAAGGACTCGTTGAGGACGGTGCCGTCCGCGACCTCGCCGGACAGCCGCAGGGTGCGGGGGCCGATACCGCCCACGAGCACTTCGGCGCCGCCCTCCGGCGGCCAGTCCAGGGCGACGTCGTGCAGCGTCACGTACCGGCCCTCGGTGGTGAGCCGCTCGCCGTTCAGCAGGCCGCGCAGGGCGCCGGTGTACTCGCGCAGCAGGGTCAGCGGGGAGGCGGCGCGGGCGCCGACCTGGCCCATCCAGTCCTGGACGCCGTGGCCGACGCCGAGGACGACACGGCCGGGGAACATCCGGTGCAGGGTGGCCGCCTCCATCGCGGTGAGCGCGACGTTGCGCAGCGGGACGGGCATCAGACCGACGCCGATCCGGATCCGCTCGGTCCAGGCGAGCGCGGCCGCCGCCGAGGAGATCCCGGCCTCCCGGAAGCAGTCCTCCCAGAGCCAGAGTTCGTCCAGTCCGGTGCCGTCGGCGAGCCGGGCGATCGCGCGCAGGCGCTCGGGGGGCAACTGGGGGCGGAACACGGCTCCGAGTGCGGTCATGACTTCTTCCTATCCGGCGTCCGCCCCCACGACAACTCCTTTAACGCCCGGCAACTTCCGTCTCAGCCGGAGGTGTTGCTTCCGCCGGCGGCCCGCTCGTGGTGCGCTCGTGGTGGAGGAGGACGACGCCGTTGCCGAAGGTCCGGGTCTCGACGAGCCGGAGATCGGCGGGGGCGGCCTCGGTGAAGAGGGGGGTGCCGGCGCCGACGAGAACAGGGTGGACGTAGATCCGGAACGCGTCGACGAGCCCCTGCCGCAGGAAGGCCGCGGCGAGGTGCGCGCCGCCGAGGATCAGGTCGCCGCCGGGCTCCTCCTTGAGCGCTCTGACCTCCTCGGGGACGACGTCCCGCACGATCGTGGTGTTCCAGTCGGCCCGTTCCAGGGTCCGGGAGTAGACCAGCTTCCGCTTCTCGCGCCAGATTGCGGCGAAGTCGGCCTCGACGGCGGAGACATCGGGGCCCTGGTCGGCCGTCGGCCAGTAGTCGACCATCAGTTGGTGCGTCACCCGGCCGCTCAGGAAGGCGCCCGTATCGCGGAGGAAGTCGTTGAAGTGCTGGTGCAGTTCCTCGTCGACACGGTGCCAGGAGATGTCGCGGCCGGGGGCCTCGATGAAGCCGTCGAGGGAGACGGATGTGGTCAGGACGACGTTGCGCATGGGAGGTGCTCCTCGCGATGTCCGTGGCGTCTGAGAACCACCGTCCCACGGGAACACGCCGTGACGGGGAGGCGGCGGGGATACGGTCGGTTCGTGCCGCGGAGCCGCGCCGCGGTCGGGCTGGGCGGCGCAGGGAGGGGGCGGGGATGGGATCGGAACCGGCGAAGAGGTTCGGCCAGGGACCAGGGCTGGGACGGGGACTGGGACCGGGACGGCGGTTGCGGGACGGACGGGGCACGCTCGTCGTGAAGGACGCGAACGACGTGAACGACGGGACCGACGTGAACGGGGACGCGAGGACGATCCCGCTGGAGATCGCCGCGTCCTACCGGGCCCGGACGAAGGGACTGCTGGGGCGAAACAGGGTCGAGGGGGCGCTGCTGCTCTCCCCCGCCGGCGGCGTGCACACCTTCGGCATGCGCATCCCCATCGACGTCGCCTACCTGAACCGCCGCTTCACCGTCATCGCCGTCCGCACCATGCACCCGAACCGCCTGGGCCTGCCCCGCCTGCGCTCACGACACGTGCTGGAGGCGGAGGCGGGGGTCATGGCGGGGTGGGGGGTGCGGGCGGGGGTGCGGGTGGAGGTGATCGAGGGGGAGCTGTGACGTGGAATCTCGCGGCTCGCGGCATGGCGCACTCCGCATCCGACCCATGCAGGAAGATGAGGATGTGCTGCCCTACGTCTATCGCGTCACCAAGTACGACCCCGCCGACCGCGACGAACACGGCCACTACGTCGGCGCCGAGGACACGATCAGCGATCACGGCCAGGTCGAAGCGGCCTACCTTCAAGCGGTCGAGGCCTTCGCGGTGAGCACCGGAATCGATCACTTGGCCGTTCGCGAGCCGTACGTCTCGTCCCTCGTGCACTTCGGTGTCGAGCCGCCACTGGAGGGATTCGGGCTGGACGGACTCTTCCCGACAGGCCTGTCCGGCTTCCACGACGGGGCGGAGGTACCGCTCGACATCGGGCTGGCACTGGTGAGGGGCATGCTGCGCGACAGCGGAGCCTGGTGTCGGCTGGAGGCGGAGGATGCCTTCGCGGTGCACGTGGGTTGGGACCAGTACCTCTACATCGGCAGCAGCCGGCCCTGCGAGGAGGCACTGTCCCGGACTCGCGCGCTCGGGCTGTTCCCGGAACGCGTGGATGCGTCTCCCTACACCATGGAAACCGATGGCGAAGACGTCCAGCGGCCCGGCGACGACGAATTCTGGGCCGGTCTGCGTTGGGCCGTCGCCGTGCGCCGGGCCGGAATCCTGGAGGAGACACCCGTCGAAGGCGCCTCGCGGTGGCACCGCCTCACCCGTGACACCGTCGACACGGTGCGTGCCGGCCTCGCTCCGCGCGCTCGGCTGGCCGTCTGGCCGGACCTGTCTTCCGACATCGACGCGGTCCTCGGCGCCCTCCCCGCCGAGGGCCTGGTGGAATGCGTCTGGCAGAACGAGGACGGGCGGTTGCAGAGTGCCATAGTCGACGAGGACGGGTTCCCGGAGCTGACCGCCCGGATGTCCGGTGCCGGCGCCGCAGCGCTTCTCCCCATGTACGCCGATGAGCGTGTGCCTCTGTTCACCGCCGTCATGCCCGACAGCGACGGAGTGGTACGGGCTCGCTGGCGGACCGAGCCGACGCCGAGCGACCGGAACTGGGCCCTCCTCAAGACCCTCCACCAAGGTGAGATCGTCACCGGCACCGTGACCCAGATCGCTGCCTTCGGCGTCACTTTCGTGGACATCGGCGGCTTCGAGGCGATGATCAATATCCCTGAGTTGTCATGGCGTCCCGTCAAGCACCCCTCCGACGTCGTTGCCGTCGGTCAGGAGATCCGCGCCACAATCCTCGACGTCGACCCGGTCCGCGAACGCGTGTCACTGTCGCTCAAGGCCCTGCACGAAGATCCGATGCCCCTGCTGACCGGACAGATCGGCCAGACCGTCGTCGGCCGCGTCACCAAGCTCGTACCGTTCGGTGCGTTCGTTCGCATCGAAGAGGCGGAGAACGGTTTCGAGGGGCTGGTGCACAACTCCGAACTGGGCGAGGGGCATCCGGACCATCCGCAGCCGGTCGTCAACGTCGGTGACGCACTACCCGTCAAGATTCTGGACATCGACCTGGTTCAGCGCCGCATCACGCTCTCACACCGGCAAGCGATCTCCGCCGACGGGGACGAACCTGGTGCCTGACAGCGCGCTTGCACCGGAGTCGAGTGCTGGTCGTGGTCGGAGTAGTCGTACTCCCACTGCCGTTCCGCCTCGACCGCAGGTCAGGCCCAGGGATGCCCGTCCGGCGACGTACCGGACGGACGACCGGCCCGGACGAAGTCGCGGTACTCGTCCTGCACGACACCCGGGCTGACCCATCGCCCGCGAACAGCCCCCGTGCGCTCCTCAGCAAGAACCAGCGCGACCTGCGGGTCCTCAGCCCTGCCCAGGAGTTGACCGAAGTCCTCTTCCTCGGCGTCCTGATCGAACGGCGGGAAGGCGTCCAGGTCGAGGAAGCCCTCGTGCCCGGCATCTTCGACGGCATGGACCCAGACCTCGTACGACGTCCTCGCCGCCCGGACCTCGGCATACCTCACACCGGGGCGATCGGACGAGCCGACCGGCCCGAGGAACTGCTCGACCGAACGGCCCCGCCTCAAGGTCCCGATGATGAAAGGCTCCGCCAAGTAGCGCATCGGGGCACAGTAGCTTGACGATTCTTCAGGAGCTTCGGCGGCATGGGACAGCCTCGTTCGGCTCGTCGGGCAGTGGGCCGTCGTCAGCTCGCGGTGCGCGGGAAAGTGACCTCTACTCGGCGGTTCTTCTTGCGGCCCTCTTCGGTGGAGTTGTCCGCGATGGGGTACTGCTCGCCGTAGCCGCGGACCTCGAAGGTGATGCCGGGGTTGTTGAGATCACCGGCGAGCGCCGCCTGGACGGCGTCGGCGCGGTGCTTCGAGAGGACGTCGCCGTGGGCGGAGGATCCGAGGTTGTCGGTGAAGCCGAAGACGCGGACCAGGGCGGTGTTCTGCTTCTTGATCTCCGCCGCGATCGCGGCGACGCGGGCCTTGGCCTCGGGGCCGAGCTTCGCGCTGTCCTTGCCGAAGAGGACTTCGGCCTGGAGGGCGAACGTCACGTCCGCGTTGGTGTCCTCGCGGCGCTCGTCGCCGGACTCGTCCTCGACGACCTGCTTGATGTCCAGCACCTTGGGCTCGGCGAGAGTGCCGCCCTCGGGAAGCTTGAGGTCCGGGTCGTTGGGGTCGACCTGCACGGGGGCGGAGGCGGTCGGTTCGGTGCCCGGGGGGACGCTGGGAGCGGTGTCGGCGTGCGCGGCGGGGACCGTGCCGACGATCACGAGGGTGGCCGTGACCGCCGCGAGGGTGAGACGTGGGGACATGGCGGCCTCACCCGGAGATCTTGACGACCGCGCTGGGGAACAGCGGGAGCTGGAAGGAGACGTCGGTGGTGTCGGCGGGCGGGGCCGGGAACTGGAGGAAGACGTCGATGGATTCACCGGCCTTGAGCGTCGAGAAGCCGGTGGTGGTGAGGGGGCGGCCTTCGGTGTCGCGGAGGACGTAGTAGCGCTTCTTGCTCTTGGAGTCGACGAGGGTGGCTCCGCCGAGGGACAGTCCGTTGTTGATGATCTCGGTCTCATTGCCGCTCAGCGCGGACGGGATGACGGCCTCGGTACCGCTGTCGTTCTTCAGGGCGCCGTTCACCGTGACGAAGCCACCGGAGTCACGCACCACGGACGTGACCCGGAGAAGGAGCCCGCTGGGGCCCTTCAACTCGGCGAGGGGCGCATCGGACTGTCCTTCCTGCGGGCCGGGCTGCGATCCTCCGGGCTTGGAGGCGGACGACGAGCTCCGGGGCTCCTTGTCGTCGCCGTCGCCTCCGCTCCCGCACGCGACCGAGCCGAGGGCAAGCCCGGCCACCGCCGCCAGCGCGACCAACCCCCTGCGGGCCTTCGCCGTGCATCGCATGTTCATCATCTGCTTCCTTCGTCAGCCGCTGACCAAGTGGACGTGGAACAGGTCCTCGGGTCCGGGCAGTTCGGTCAGGTCGTCCGGGTCCAGCACCCAGTCGTCGCCGTCGTCGCAGGTGAGCGTCGGCAGTACGTCGTCGGTCGGCTGGCACAGCGGCTCGATCACGGCGACCGCGTCGGCGTGCGCGTGCCTGCCCGCGGTTCCCGGCACGACCGACTCCCCGATGGGCTTGTTCGCCTCAGCCCTGACCCGGTATCCCAGACGGCCGTCAGGGGAACACTGGGCCGTCGCATCGTTCATCGCGGCCAACTGCATCGCTCGGTCACACGCGTTGCTTCCACCGTAGCCGTCGAAGATGCTCTGCCACTTCGTCGGATCGAGAACGGCCAGCACCCACAGATCGGCAAGCTCGTCCCTGGTCTCCTGAGCGGCCGCCAGCGCAGCCGCGTCGGCGGCGGTCTGCGCGCTGTTGCGGTTCACCGCCGCCTGGCCGACCGCGAAGAAGGCGAACGCGAGAAAGAGCAGGCCCGCCACCACCGTGATGTAGATGGGGAAGACCTGCCCTGAATCGCCGTGCCCGCGCGGTGGGATCAGGGGGCCACCTTGGAGATCTGTGTCCTGAGCTTGTCCACGATCGTCTGGCCCAGGTTCGTGTTCGCGATCAGCACCACGATCGCCACCACCACTGCGATGATGCCCAGGTACTCGACCGCCGTCTGCCCCCGGTCGCCGCGTCGGCGCAGCGCCTGTGCCGTCGTGTCGGCCCAGCCGCTCACCCGGGCCCTGGCCACGACGGCGGTCTTCAGCATCAGGTCGCTCATGGCGTTCCTCTCCGTTTGCGGCGTTGCCGGCACAAGGAACGTAGGACGTGAGGAGGGAGAGCGGGGAGGGTCCCAGGGCCCAAGGTCGGGCCCAAGTCGATGATTCACGGCGTGCCTTCACCTCGTCACCGCCGTCCCCAGCCATTTGGCGGCCGCCTCGGCGCGACTGCTGCTGTGCAGCTTGGCGAAGATGCGGTTGATGTGGTTCTTGACCGTTTTCTCACTGATGAAGCAGATGGCGGCGATCTGCTGGTTGTTCACGCCCGATGCGATCAGGTCCATGATCTCCGCCTCCCTCGCGCTGAGTCGGAACCCTCTGCGTGACTGTCCCACAGGCGATTGCAGTTGCGAAAGCGGTTCCGTAGAAGTTCCCATAAATGGGGCTGCTGAGGTTACGTCAGCATGTGCAGTCGCACCGGCGCGGAGTTGGGCGAGGACGGCCGTGGCCGCCGTCGGCGTGAAGTGGGCCCGGCCCCGTCGGACGTCCCGCACGGCGGAGAGCAGTTCCTCCACGGTGAACTCCCCGTGGACCAGGTAGCCGCCCGCCCCTCGGCGCAGGGCCTCCTGGACGATCTCCGACTCGTCGCTGTAGGTGAGCATCACCACTGGGGCGATCGGCACCAGGTGGGGAAGGGCGGAGAGGCCGTCCACGCCGGGCATGCGGACGTCGAGGAGGACGACGTCGGGCCGGTGGTGCAGGGCCGCCTCGTAGGCCTGGCGGCCGTCGGCGGCCTCCGCGACGACGTGTATGTCCTCGCGGTCGGAGAGCAGCGCGGTCAGGCCCGCGCGGACCACCGGGTTGTCGTCGGCCACGATCACCCGTACGGGCGCGGGCCGGGGCGGCGTCGGGAAGGCCTCGGGCGCGAGCGGCGCGGAAGGCGGCGGCTGGTCCGGCATCGGGGTGGCCTCCTCTCGTGAAGTGGGCGTGCGCAGGGGCGGGTCAGGGGTGGGTGACATCGGTCAGGGCGGTGACGATGTCAGGGCGTCGAGCGGGAGTTCCAGGAGGACTTCGGTGCCGCGGGCGTCCGGACCGCGGCCGACGGTGAGGCGGGCGCCGACGGAGGCGGCCCGCTCGGCCATGCCGACCAAGCCGAAGTGACCGGTGCGGCGCAACTGTTCGAGGGTGGTGCCGGCCGGCAGGCCGCAGCCGTCGTCGAGGACGCTCACGCGGAGCAGATCGCCGTGCACGCCCGCGCGTACCTGGACGCGGGTCGGGTGGGCGTGGCGGTGGGCGTTCTCCATGGCTTCCGAGGCGATCGTGAGGAGGTGGCGGGCGACGGCGGGCGGGACGGGCTGCGACGCGCGCTCGCCCGTGGAGTGGTACGTGGCCGGCAGGTCGGTGCGTTCGGCGAAATCACGGGTCCACGCGGCGAGTTCGGGCAGGACGTCGATGCCGTGGTCCGGATCGGACTCCCGGCGCAGGTCGGTGAGGAGTTCACGGGACTCGGCGGCGGCCCGGCGGGCGGCGCGGGCGACGAGTTCGGCCTGCTGCCGTACCCGGTCCGGGTCCAGGTGCGCCGACCCCGCCGAGCGGGCCAGGCCGTCCGCCGCGAGGGCCACGCCGTGCAGGGTCTTGGCGACGGAGTCGTGCAGCTCGCGGGCGAGCCGGGCCCGTTCGGCGGCGACCGCCTCGGTGACGGCCAGACGGGCCTTGACGGCGGTCAGCGCCTGGGTCGCCGTGCCGAAGCGGAACATCAGGCCGCGCAGGCTGGAGCCCACCGCGCCGGTGATGAGGCAGAAGCCGGGCAGCACCAGTCTCTCGGCGAGGCCGGCGCCCGATTCCCGCTCCAGCGTCGCGTGGACGAGCAGCAGGATCAGCGACTGGAGGGAGGCGAAGCAGGCCGCGCCGCGCCAGCCGTAAAGGATGCCGGCGAGCAGCGGGGTGCAGACGCTGACGTAAGCGAGGGTGGTGTCGGGGCCGGCGGAGATCAGCAGCAGGGTGCCGAAGAGGGTGTCCACGGCCAGGAGGGTGGGGTGGCGCAGGAGGAGGGGGCCGAAGCGTTCCCAGTCGCGGAAGAGGACGTAGGAGCCCATGAAGGTGACGACGACGGCCGCGCCCACCAGGCGGGCGCCCAGGCCCGGGGAGGCGTTGAGGAGGGCCGCGGGGGCGGCCAGCGCGATCATGGCGAGACGGAAGCCGGCGACCTGCCGGCACATCGCCTGGAGGGCGTTGATCTGGAGGGGGAGGGGTGGAGCGGTCTGCCCGGCTCCCTCAGCCTCTCCGAACGCGGTCTTCGGGGTCTGCTCGCGCACGTCGTCGCCGGATCGCCCCGGCCACGACCGCTGACCCGGCCGCCATCGCAGCCCCAGCCCCAGCCCCGGCCCCGGCTTCAGCCGCGCCCGCAACAGCCCTCCGCGCCCCCTCGTCGTCGCCGTCACGGCCATCGCCCGGTCCCCCTACTCGCCCGTGATCGAGCTGAAGTCGGTGCCGGAGCCGAGCAGCATGCCCGCGCCGAGGAGGAGCATCGTGGCCGGGACCATGAACGTCGTGATCATCAGGGTGGCCTTGGGGACGGCGCGGGCCGCCTTGCGGCGGGCGTTCTGCGCGTCCGTGCGGCGCATGTCCTTGGCGATGGAGACGAGCGTTTCGACGATCGGGGCACCCAGTTCCTCGCCCTGCTGGAGCGCGGTGACGAACATGGCGACCTGCTCGGAGTCGTTGCGGCGGCGCAGTTCGGCGAAGGCCTCGCGGCGGCTCACGCCGAGGTCCATCTGGCGCAGGGTGATGCGGATCTCGTCCGCCCAGGGGCCCTCGTAGCGGGACGCCACCCGGTCCAGGGCCTGGCGGAAGCCGAGGCCCGCGCTCACCACGACGGCGAGCACGTCGAGGAAGTCCGGCAGGGTCCGTTCGATGGCGTCCTTGCGGACCCGGATCGCGGACCAGATGCCGACCTCGGACCAGAAGGCCGCGAAGGCGAGCATGACGAGGGCGACGAAGAAGCTGCCCTGGAGGAGGGCGGCGAGCGCGCCGAGGCCGCCGATCGCGCCGTAGACCGCGCGGCGGGCCGCGTAGCGGTCGATGGTCAGACCGCCGGGGTTGCCGGCGAGGTCGATGCGCCGCCGGTAGCGGGCGACCTGCCGGGGGCCCATGAGCCGGAGCACCGCGGGCGCGTACCGGATGCCGAGGCGGTCGACGAGCGAGCCCACCGCGCCGGTGCGGGTCGAGCCGACCTCCAGGGCCAGCGCCAGGTCGCTGGGGAGTTTCGCCTCGGCCCGGTACATGCGGATCCCGGCGAAGACGCCCCAGACGGCGATGCCCATGAGGAGTGCGAGCAGGAGTTCCATACCGTGGGCCCCCTCAGACGTCGATGCGGGACATACGGCGGATGAGGACGAAGCCGACGGCGTAAAGGGCGAAGGCGATGATCACGCAGGCCTGGCCGACGGCCGAGCCCGTCATGCGGTCCAGCGTGCCGTCCTCGACACTGTTCATGAGGAACAGCGCCCCGACCCCCAACGCCGGCACCGCATATGACGTCATGCTCACCTGTGACAGCTGTGTCCGCACCTCGCGTCGGGTCTCCTTGCGTTCCTCCAGGGTCTCCGTCAGGTTGCGGAGGGCTCCGACGACCTGGCCGCCGGCTCGGTTGGAGAGGACCAACGTGGTGACGAGGACGACGAGTTCGCGGGAGGGCAGGCGGTCGGCCAGTTCACCGAGGGCGTCGTCCAGGGAGTGGCCGACCGCCAACTGGTTGGCGACCTTGGCGAGTTCCTCGCCGGCCGGGGCCTCCAGCTCCTCCGCCGCCATGCCGATCGCGGTGCGCAGGGCGAGGCCCGCGTTGGTCGCGTTGGCCAGGATGCGGGCCAGTTCGGGGAGTTGGTTGATGAAGCGCTCGATGCGTTTCTGACGCTGCCAGTTGAGGAACTGCCACGCCGCCCAGACGCCGAGCAGTCCCGCCAGCGGCCCGAAGAAGGGAGCCAGGGTGGCCTGGCCGATCAGCCACAGCCCGGCCACCGCCGCCAGCATGCAGACGAAGAACTCCGCGGGCGTCACGTCCAGCCCGGTCGCCGCCAGCTTCAGTTCCAGCCTGCGGCCCGCCTTCGTCCGGCGCAGCCGCCGGTCCAGGTCGCGGAAGCGGCGTCGCCGTCCCGTCGTGGCGATCTGCCCGGTGTAGGAGAGCCGTTCCACGAGTTCGGCGCGCTGGGCGCGGCCCCGGGCGTAGACGTGCACGCCCGCGACGGCCAGGGCGCAGGTCAGCAGGGCGGCGCCGGTGGTGAGGGAGATGAGGGTGTCGAGGTCCATGGCGGCTACCGGGCTTCCCTGGTCGTCAGTTCGTCGAGGGTGCGGGCCACTCCGAAGGCCTGCGGGATGGGCTGGCTCGCCATGTAGAGGCGGTCGGCGGTGCGGCGCGGCAGCGGGAAGTACTGGAAGACGCCGTGGACGCGGCCGTCCGCCGACATCGGCCGGGCGTCGAAGCGGGCGATGGTCGCCAGCCGGTACGGCTCTCCCCCGTGGCTCTCCAGCAGGGCGATCTCGGTGATGCGGCGCGCGCCGTCGGCGAAGCGGGTGAGCTGGATGACGACGTCGACGGCGCTGTTGATCTGGTCGTGCAGCGCGACGAAGGGGATCTCGACGTCGGACATGGACGCCAGGGTCTGGAGCCGCATCAGCGCGTCCTCGGCGCTGTTGGCGTGGACGGTGGCCAGGGAGCCGTCGTGGCCCGTGGACATGGCCTGGAGCATGTCGAGCGATTCGCCGCCGCGGACCTCGCCGACCACGATCCGGTCGGGGCGCATCCGCAGCGAGTTGCGGACCAGGTCGCGGATGGTGATACGGCCCTTGCCCTCGACATTGGGGGGCCGTGACTCCAGACGGATCACGTGCGACTGCTGGAGCTGGAGCTCCGCCGAGTCCTCGATGGTGATGATGCGTTCGCCGTCCGGGATCAGCCCGGACAGGGCGTTGAGCAGGGTGGTCTTGCCGGTGCCGGTGGCACCGGACACGATCACGTTGAACTTCGCCTGCACCAGGCCCGCCAGCAGGTACAGCATGGGCTCGTCCAGCGAACCGAAGCCGATCAGCTCGTGGAGGGTGAAGGAGCGCGGGAAGCGGCGGATGGTGAGGGTGGGGCCGGTGAGCGACAGCGGCGGGATGATGACGTTGACGCGTTCACCGGACGGCAGACGGGCGTCGACCATCGGATTCGTCTCGTCCACGCGGCGGTTGACGGTCGAGACGATCCGTTCGATCGTCTGCATCAGCTGATCGTCGGAGGCGAAGCGGATCGGGAGCTGCTCGACCCGGCCGGCCCGCTCCACGAAGATCGCGTCCGGTCCGTTGACCATGATCTCGGTGATCGACGCGTCCTCGAGGAGGGGCTCCAGGATGCCGAGGCCCAGCGCCTCGTCGACCACCCGGCGGATCAGCTGCGAGCGTTCGACCGTGGACAGCACCGGGCCCTCACGGCTGATGATGTGCCCGAGGACCCGCTCCAGGCGCGCCCGGCGCTCGGCCGCCGCCAGCGAGCTCATCTCGGCGAGGTCGATCTCCTCCAGCAGCTTCGCCCGGTACGAGGAGACCAGGTGGCCGTCCTCGCCCCGGCCGCCGCTCTCCTCGGGGGAGGTGATGCGGGCCCGAAGGCTCATCTGTCGGTCCTCCTGCCTTGCTTCAGTGGTCGACCGGCATGGTGGCCGACTTGCTTGCGGTGCCGAAGTCCCCGATGCCGGGGATGACGGACGGGATGGTGACCTCGGCGGTGACCTTGACCTCGTCGCCGGAGTAGGAGGGCGCGCAGCGGGGGTTCAGCCAACTGCTCACCGCCCGCGCGCAGTCGCCCTGTGCGTCGTTGTCGAGGGAGGCGCTGCGGGCGCCCGCGCGGGCCGCGGTGCCGGCCTGCTGGGCGGCGTAGGCGATCAGGCCGAGTTGCACGGCGGCCAGGGCGATCAGCAGCAGGATCGGGAGGAACCCGAGGTACTCCAGGGCGACTTGGCCTCGGTCGCGGACTCGGTGCGCGCGGCGTGCGTTCGGCGTGTCAGTCACCGTCGTCCTCCTCGACGGCGCCCGCGTGGCCGCGCACCTCGAACGGGAAGTCGATCGCGCCGGGGAAGAGGACGGGGACGCGCAGGGTGACGTCGGCCGTCACGAAGCCGCTGCCGCCACAGCTCACCACGGCGCTCCCCTTCCACGCCTGCGGCAGGTTCTTCAGTGCCGCCTGTTCGCACACCGCCGACCGCTCCCCCGGAGCCGCCGCCGTCGCCGCCCGCACTCCCTCGTCGGCAGCATGCCCAGCGAGCGTGTAGGTGTACCCCACCAGCACGAACTGCCACACCACCACCAAGGTCACGATGATCAGCGGGGCCATGCCGAGGAACTCGATCGTGACCTGACCCCGGTCGCGCGCGAAACGCGCCCGCGCCGCCGCCCGAGCCCGCACCATCGCTCGCGCTCGCGCCGTCGCCCTCGGCCGCGCCGCCGCCCTCATCGCCACCTCCGCCGACCCCGCCGCCGTCGCCACCTCCGCCGACTCCGCCGCCATCGCCGCCCCCGCCGCCATCGCCCTCACCCCCTCCGCCGCCGAAAGCCCGCCGCCCCCCGGTCGCCGCCGCGCGCCTTGTCCCCGCCGCGCGCCTTGTCCGTGCCGCGCGTCCGGCCGTCGCCCCGGCGCGCGAGCGTGGCCTCCGGTGCCTTGACCAGGCCCAGTTCGCCCGCGAGCGCCCACATCGCCTGGCGTACGGCGCCCTTGGCGTCGAGGGCGTCGACGCGGCCGGCGTCCACCGCCGCCTGGAGTTCCTTGAAGTTCGCCGGGATCGCGGTCGCGGCGACGGGCGTGCCGGTGATCCGCTGGATCAGCGCGGGCTGGATCTCCGTACCGCGGCTGAGGCGGTTGACGACGACGGTGGTCTCCTCCGCCTTGCGGATCTGGAGCCGGTCCCACATGCGGACGGCGCGTTTGGCGCCGCGGACCGCCACCACGTCGGGGGTGGTGACGAGCAGGGCCAGGTCGGCCATCTCGACGACCGCGGCCCCGGCCCCGCCGAGCTGCGCGCCGCAGTCGACGACGACGACCTCGTAGCGGGAGCGCAGGGCGCTGACGATCTGGCGGGCGGCGCGGTCGGTGACCTCCTCGCCGCGTTCGCCCTCGCCGGGGGCGAGCAGCAGGGCGACGCCGCTGTCGTGGCGGAAGACGGCCTCGGCGAGGATGCGGGGCGAGATGTCGGCGATGGCGGCGAGGTCGACGACCGAGCGGCGGAACTGCACGTCCAGGTAGGAGGCGACGTCGCCGGTCTGGAGGTCCATGTCGACGAGGGCCGTGGACCGGCCGGAGGCCTGGGCCGCCAGGGCGATCTGGACGGCGGTCAGGGTCGCGCCGACCCCGCCCTTGGCCCCGCCGACGGTGACGACGGTGCCGCCGACGCCGGTGAACACGTCGCCGCCGTGGCCGAGATGGCGCCGTACGCCGACCGACCACTGGGCGACGGCCTGGACGCGGCTGGCGAGTTCCTCGTAGCTCAGCGGGAGGGTGACCAGGCCGCGCGCGCCGGCGTCCATGGCGGCCTGGAAGAGGCCGGGGCTCGCGTCGGTGGTGACGAGGATGACGCCGACGGCGGGGAAGCGCAGGGCGACCTCGCGGACGAGTTCCAGTGCCGGGACCGGGCCGATGCGCTCGTGGACGACGACGACCTCGGGGAGTTCGTCGACGGACTCGGCGGCCAGGCGGGCGAGGGTGTCGACGAGCTGGGTGGAGTCGGCGACCGGGGTGACGGGTTCGGCGTCCGGGAGCTGGCTGAGCAGGGTGGTGAGGGAGCGGACCGCGTCCGCGTCGCCGACGGCCGGGAGGATCCTCGTGGGCATGGCGGCGGCCTCTCACTTGTCCGTGGCGAGTTCGTACGTCCGGTCCTGTTCGGGGACCGTGGCGGGGGTGCCGGGCGCCACCAGGGCGAGCCGGACGCGCTTGGCGAACGACTCGGCGTACGTGATGCGCTGGGCGTCGAGGGTGGACAGCGCGAAGGTGATGGGGACGGCGTCGGTGGGCTGCCGCCCGCGGTCGTCGGCGTCGGGCCGGAGCGCGGTGAGCTCGCCGACGTCGAGGACGCGGGCGTTGGTGACGATGATCTTCGACTGGTCGGGGTCGCTCTCCTTGGCGCCCTCGAAGGTGGCGTAGACGTTGACCGAGGAGCCCGGGGTGATCTTGCCGGCGACGCCGGTGGCCGCGTCGATCATGATGGCGACCTCCTGCTGGCCGGCCTGGAGGGCGGGCTGGTCGACGACCATGTCGCTCTGGAGCAGGGAGCCCTTCTTCAGGGTCGTCACGGCGATCTTGCCGCGGATGGCGGCGAGATCGGTGACGGCGTTCTCGGAGAGCCAGCGCTCGGGCATCTCGATCTTCTCGAACTGGGACGCGGTGAGCGGGGTGTAGGGCGCGATGTTCGTCCGGAGCCGGTACGCCGCGACCTCCGGGCCGACCTTGGACTGCACGTCGTCGATGACGGAGAGGACGCCGGCGAAGGCGCCGAGGGCGCACAACACCGACAGGAGCAGGAGGATCACGCCGCGGCGCTGACGGGAGTTCATGAGCCGTGCAACCTCGTTGGGGGTCGGGTCGAGCGGGACGGACACACGGTCGGGGCGGTGGGGCTGGTTCAGCCGCCCGCGGTGAGCGCTCGGACGGGGCGGGCGGTGATCTCGGAGGCGGGCGGCGGGGTGGCGGAGCAGAAGACGCAGCGGTCGCCGATGACGTCGATGCCGCACCAGTGGCAGACGGTCTGCCGTACGGAGGCGACCAGTTGGTAGAGGACCGACAGGTCGGGCAGGTAGGCGCAGAACTCGATCAGCCGGCCGGTGCCCCACCAGCGCGCGGACTCGGCGGGCAGTTCCGTCTCGCGCAGCCCCTGGGCGTGCCAGGCGGGGGCGAGGACGCCGCTGACCCAGTCGGACTGGAGCTGTCCGCGGCCGACCAGCATCCAGGTGCCGAACTCCGGTCCGGGCAGGACGGTTTCGGGACCGGCCTTGACCAACTGCGGCTGGGGGTGGGCGAGGACGCCGAACTGGCTGCCCGGCATCCAGGACCTGGCGTGCGACTTCAGGCCGACGGGGACGCGGTCGAGGCGGGCGACGGAGGCGAGGAGCGCGCCGGCGTGGAGGTAGTGGGTGAGCAGCCGGCCCGCCGAGGCGAGGACGCCGGGGCCGAGGTCGCAGGAGGCGAGCTGGCGCAGCTGGCGGGCGAGGACGGCGACCGCGAGCGGGGGCAGTTCGGGGCGGAACAGGGCGACGCGGTCGCTCTCCAGCAGGGAGCGGACGGTGTGCAGCCGCTGTTCGACGGCCGGGGGCGTGGCCCGCGAGTACAGGACGACCACATGGCCGTGCTGGTCGATCAGGCTCTGCACGGCGGCCACGGCCTCGTCGAGGGGGCGGCGGTCGAGCCCGTCGAGGACGGCGGCGGGCAGGGTCCGTTCGTCCTGTGGCGGCAGCGCCAGATCGGCGCCGGTCACGGCAATGGCAGTTGGCACGCGCAGCTCCCCGAGTTCCCGCTCTCCGGTCCACCGGGCGTTACTCCGGTGCACCGGGGTGACTTCATTGCGTGACTACCTCAGCACTGTAACCACGCACTTGTGGCGGGTGAACAGCTTTCAGCGGCTGCTCGAGAACTGTCTTCGGCGCAAGTGGCGGCAAATCGGGGCAGGTTGCGCACACCGGCTCTCCACGACCGGACCCCTTGACAACAGAATTGGTCTGGACCAACTTGTTGTCATGTCCCCACATAAAACATCGACGCGGTTCTGGTCGGCAGCGGTGACCGCCGCTCTCGCCCTGACCCTGGCGGGCGCGGCTCAGGCGTCCGCCGCGGACGTCGACAACGCGAGGAACGCCGGCTTCGAGTCCGGCCTCACCCACTGGAACTGTTCCGCGGGAAGCGGAACGACCGTATCCGCCCCCGTCCACGGCGGCGCCGCCGCCCTGAAGGCGACCCCGGCCGGCCAGGACAACGCCCGTTGCGCACAGACGGTCGCGGTCAGGCCCGGCTCCGCCTACACCCTGAGCGCCTGGGTCCGCGGCGGTTACGCCTACCTGGGCGCCACCGGCACCGGCACGACGGACGTGTCCGCCTGGACCCCGGACTCCGCCGTCTGGAAGCAGCTGACGACGAGGTTCACGACCGGGCCCTCGACCACGTCCGTCACCGTGTACCTGCACGGCTGGTACGGCCAGGCCGCCTACCTCGCCGACGACGTCTCGGTGTACGGCCCCGACGGCGGCGGGGGCGGCGACCCCGGCCCGGCGGTCCCGGCCGCGCCGACCGGCCTCGCGGTCTCCGGCACGACGTCGTCGTCCGTGTCCCTGTCCTGGGCCGCGGTGTCCGGCGCGACCGGCTACTCCGTCTACCGCGACGGCACCAAGGTCACGGCGGTGACCGGGACCTCGGCGACCGTGACCGGCCTCGCCGCCGCCACCTCCTACGCCTTCCAGGTCACGGCGACGAACGCGGCCGGCGAGTCGGTGAGGTCGGCGGCGGTGACGGGCCGGACGGCCCCGCCCGGCCAAGGCGGCGGCTCGGTGCCCCGGCACGCCGTGACCGGCTACTGGCAGAACTTCGACAACGGCGCGACGGTCCAGCGGATCTCCGACGTCTCCGCCCAGTACGACATCATCGCCGTGGCCTTCGCGGACGCCACGGCCACCCCGGGCGCGGTGGACTTCACCCTGGACTCCGCCGGCCTGAAGGGCTACACCGTCGACCAGTTCAAGGCCGACGTCCGGGCCAAGCAGGCCGCCGGCAAGAAGGTCGTCGTGTCGGTCGGCGGCGAGACCGGCAGGGTGAGGGTCGACGACGCGGCGTCCGCCGCCGAGTTCGCGAACTCGGTGTACGCGCTGATGCGCACGTACGGCTTCGACGGTGTCGACATCGACCTGGAGAACGGCCTCAACGCCACTTATATGACCCAGGCGTTGCGCGCGCTGTCGGCGAAGGCGGGCCCCTCGCTCGTCCTCACCATGGCACCGCAGACCATCGACATGCAGTCGCCGTCGAACTCCTACTTCCAGACCGCGCTGAACGTGAAGGACATCCTCACGGTCGTCAACATGCAGTACTACAACAGCGGTTCGATGCTCGGCTGCGACGGCAAGGTCTACAGCCAGGGCTCCGTGGACTTCCTCACCGCGCTCGCCTGCATCCAGTTGGAGAACGGCCTCGCCCCCTCCCAGGTCGGCCTGGGCGTGCCGGCCTCGACCCGGGGCGCGGGCAGCGGCTACGTCCCGCCGAGCGTCGTCAACAGCGCGCTGGACTGTCTGACGAGGGGCACCGACTGCGGCTCCTTCAAGCCGCCGCGGACCTATCCCGACCTGCGCGGCGCGATGACCTGGTCGACGAACTGGGACGCGACGGCGGGCAACGCGTGGTCCGGCGCGGTGGGACCGCACGTGCACGCGCTGCCGTGACACACGCGCTGCCGTGACCCGGCGCGGCGGGGCCGCGGGGCTCAGCCCATGAGGTCGTCCGTCACCGAGGGGGCGTCGGCGGCGAGCGCCAGCAGCGCCGCCGACACCTCCCGGATGACCTGCTCGGCCTCGCTGAACGCCGGCTGGAAGGAGGTGCCGCACTCGATCGTCCAGCCGATCACCTTCGTGGCGCCCGGCGTGGTGAAGTGCCGGCTGTAGGCGTAGTCGTCGCTCGTCCCCGAGGTGGCGTACAGCCCGTACGCCGCCTCGACCCCGTAGTCGGCTCCGCGCACCCCGCGCGCCGCGCCGTTCATGTGCTCCCCGAGCTCGACCGCGGTCTTCAGGTCCTGCTCGGGGATGAACTCGCCGATGCCGTCGTCCGGCCGCCCCCGCACCCCGTCGAGCGCGGGGTTGCGGAAGTTGTCGGACGGGGTGAGCGACTGGTTGCGGTCCGAGCCCCAGTTGTGCAGGAACACCGGCACCGCGCTGTGCACGTCGACCATCCAGCGGATCCGGGGGAAGGTGTCGAGCGCCCACACCACGTTCCGCGTCTCGGGCTCGGAGGCGGGCGCGGGCCCTCGGTAGACCTGCGGATCGCACGGGTCGTCCGAGGTGCGGACCTCCGCGTCCGGCGCGAACTTCGCCGTGTGGTCCCAGAGGAAGTCGAAGTTGCGGTTGAGATCCACCCCGGTGCACGAGGCGCCCGCGTGCCCGGGAGGGGCCGGCCGGCGGTTCTTGCGCCACATCGGCGACACGGTCTGGCTGAACGCCCGGCCGTCGGGGTTCACACAGGGGAAGAGGAACAGCCCGGTGTGCTCCACGACCCGCGCGACCTGCGCCGCCGTGAACGACGTGGCGCCGTAGCCGAGCCCGGTGCCCAGGCTGTGCGCCTCCAGCAGGTCGGCCGCCAGCGAGATCAGCGCGTCGGGCGGCACCCATTCCCGGGCGTGCATCCCGCCCAGCACCAGGATCCCGTCCGCCTCCCCCGCCTCGCGGGTCCCGATCCGCAGCAGCCGTGTCGTACGGCCCTCATGGGTGGTGTGGGGCGGGACGAGGACCTCCGTCGCGCCGGGGTGGGCGGCGTGCAGGGCGGTGATCGCCGATTCGATCTCGGTCACGTTGAGGTACATGGTCACTCCTTGCGGCCGAGGCCGTGCGGGCGGGCGTCCCGGGCGGCGAAGCGGTCGCCGCCGCCGACCTCTTCCCTGCGGGCGAGCCAGTTCTCCGTGACGTTCTCGACCGGCGTGATGTCCACCAGCGGGGCCGACCTGGCCGCCCGCGCCCGGTCGAGCCGGTCCTCCCGGAAGTAGACGTCCAGCCCGACGCCGCCCCGGGTGCCGCGCGCGACGGCGTGGCACCCCACGTCGGCCCCGGTCTCCCGGAGGAACTCCCGGAGCGCCTCGGTGTTCTCCGCGACCACGTGACAGCGGACGACCGCCGGTTCCGTGCCCATCACGCCAACTCCCTGGCGAGGTCCACGGCCTGGGCGGCGTTGACCCGGCCGAAGCCGTAGTCGTCGTTGTGGCCGTCCGCGTCGTAGAGCACTCCGCTGCCGCCGATCTTGTCGGCCGACTCGTGCATGACGGCCCGCAGCTGGTCGCGCGTCAGCTCGGGATTGACGGCGATCGCCAGGGCGGCGCAGCCCGCCGCGCAGGGGGCGGCGAAGCTGGTGCCGGTGCTGGTGCCGTAGCCGCCGCCGGACCTGGTGCTCAGGACGTCGACGCCGGGGGCGATCAGCTCCACCTCGGGGCCGCGGGCCGCGTGGTCCTCCAGGTCCCGGTTGGTGGACCGCACCACCGCGATCACATCGGGGTGGGAGACGACCTCGTCCTTGGAGACGTCGACGTCCGTGCCGTTGCTCGCCGCCCAGAAGATCGGCAGCCCCTTGCCCGCCCGGCCGTTCGCGGCGGCGGCCTCCAGGGCGAGGTCCAGCGTGCTGCTCAGCTCCCACTCCGCGCCGTTCGGCCCCAGGCTGCACACCAGGATGTCCGCCCCGTCCTGCGGGTCGGCGCCCGGGACCTCCAGGGACGGGTCGGCCGCGTAGGCGACGGCGCGCGCCAGCGTCGTCTGCGGGCCGACCTGGTCGTTCAGACAGGCCACCAGCATCAGCTCGCACTCGGGGGCCGCGCCGACACCGCCCACCCCGTTGCCGATCCGGGCTCCGGCCATGCCGGCGCAGAACGTGCCGTGGCCGCTGTCGGGCATGCCCGAGGCGCCCTGGACGAACGTCGCCTTCGGCACGCCGTCGTCGTAGAAGCCGGACATCGCGCCCACGCCGTCGGCGAGGTCCTCGTGCCCCGCGTCGAAGCCGTTGTCGATCACGGCGACGCGGATCCCGGTCCCGAAGGTGCGGTCCCACGCCGCTTCGACGTGGACGTCGGCTCCCGGCGTCCCGCCGTCGGCGCCGGCGTTGTTCCACTGCCACTGCTCGGCGTAGCGGGGCGCGTTGGGGTGGAACCGCCCCGGGACGTGCTCGACGAACGACGGCTCGGCGAAGACGAAGAGGTCGTTGTCGTGCAGGTCGACGGAGGCCGCGAGGGAGTCCTCGGCCGCCGTGGCGCGCACCTCGTACAGGTTCTTCGCGAAACCGAGCCGCTGGATCACGCTCAGGCCGGCCGCCTCGAGCTCGCGCTCGGCCTCCTCCCGCGAAAGCGTCGGCGACAGCTGGACGTTCAGCACGTCGGTCGCGATGCCGATCCTGCCGCCGGGCCGCACAACGACCGTGCCGGCGGCGTCCGCCTCGGGGAGGGCCTCGTGCGCCGTGAAGGCTTCCCTGGTCTCCCGGTTGGGCCGGACGAACACCCAGTCCGCGCGGTTGAAGGCGTCGGCGGTCTCCTCGTCGATCCCGGCCGCGCGCATGGCCCCTCGCGCGCTGGTCCCGAGGGATTCCTCCGCCTCGGCGCCGGTTCCGCGCCGGGCGTCCGCGCCCATCCTCACCGCCACGACGTCGTCGAGCTGCTCGACCTCGACCAGATTGCCACGCATGTAGTACCGACGTGACATGGCACTCGCCCCTTCTCGTACGGCGCGAGCGCCCTGGCCGGTGACGACACGGCCTGGCGGCGTCCTCCGGTGCCGCCGCCCGCGGCCCGCAGCCTGAGGAAATCCCCCTCTCTCCTCAGTCTCCCCTCACCCTTGGAGCGCGGCAACTGCGGCCCGCGGCACGGGCGCACGGAAAACCGGCGTTCCCTCTGAAACATTTCCGGGGCCCGTCGCATCGATGAGGGTGAGGACGGCACGGACGGACCACGGAGCTGGGGGAGCACATGAGACAGGCCCGCGCGGACGAGTACGCGGAGTTCGCTGCGGCGCGGGCGGGGCAGTTGTACCGGTCCGCCTGTCTGCTCGCCGCGGGGGACACGCACCTCGCCGAGGATCTGGTTCAGGAGACCCTCGGCAGGCTGTACGTCCGCTGGGGGCGCGTCTCCCGCGCCGACAACCCCGCCGCGTACGCCCAGACGGTCCTCACTCGCACCTTCCTCGCCCATCAGCGCCGGCGCAGCAGCGGTGAGCGCGCCGTGGACGTCGTCCCCGAACGCGCCGCCTGCGCGGGCGCCGACGTCACGCTGCGGCTGACGCTGATGCAGGCCCTCGGCCGGCTGCCCGCCAAGGACCGGGCCGTGCTCGTCCTGCGGTACTGGGAGGACCGGTCCGTCGAGGAGACGGCCGGCGCCATGAACGCCAGTTCCGCCGCCGTACGGACGCGGTGCGTGCGGGCCCTCGGCCGGCTGCGCGAGCTGCTGGGCGAGGACATCGGCGAGTACGCGCGACCGTAGCCGTGTCGCGCCCGCACACGACCCCCACACCTTCCCTCATCACTTCGAACCACGGAAAACGGTGGTGTGCCATGCCCGTTGACGACTCCCACGACCCCTTCGAGGACCAGCTCTCCGCCGCCCTGCGCCAGGCGGGCGGCACCTTCGACACCGACCGGGCGGCGCTCGCCGCCGCGGGCCGGGCGCACGGCCGCCGGCTGCGGCTGCGGCGACAGGCCGCCGTCGCGGGAGGTGCGGCAGGCCTCGCCCTCGTGGGGGTGGGCGGGGCCCTGCTCGTACCGTCCGGCGCGGAGTCCGACACCGCCTCCGTCGCGGCGAGCGCCACGGCCACGCCCGGCGCGGGCGGGATCCCCGCCGGCGAGGTGGTCAGGACCCTGGAGGAGCTGCTCCCGAACGGCACGTTCAGCGGCCAGGAGGGCCGCGGCACCCACGACCAGCCGGGACCGTACGCCGCTGTCGTGTACGACGACGGCAAGGGCGCCGCGGCCGTCTCCGTGGGGCTGGACCGGCTCCCGGTGACCGGTGGCTTCGACCCGGCGAAGGAGGTGATGCCGTGCCAGGACACCGTGGCCGGGCCGCCGTCCGCGGACGAGAGCTGCGAGACCGCCAAGCTGCCGGACGGGTCCGCGATCACCGTCTACAAGGGGTACGAGTATCCCGACCGGCGTGTGGACACCAAGTCGTGGGGCGCGGAGCTGGTCACGCCGGCCGGGCAGCGGGTGAGCGTGTCCGAGTGGAACGCCCCCGCGCAGAAGGACAAGCCGGTCAGCCGTCCCGAACCCCCGCTGGACGTGGTGGCGTTGAAGAAGCTCGCCTCGGCGACGGAGTGGCGGCGGATCATCGACGCGATGCCCGTGCCGCCGTCCGCGCCGCCGTCGTCGCCGGGCGCGGATTCGGACGTGGTGGTCAAGCGGCTCATCGGCGTCCTCACCTCCTCGATGCCCGACGGCTCGAAGGTCGTCGCGCGCGGCGGACAGGCCCCGGAGTACGCGTACGTCGTCGTCGACGACGGCAAGGGCAGGAGCTATGTCGAGATCAACGTGCAGCTGAACATGCAGGACGTCGCCGACGAGCTCTACGGCGGCGCGGAGACACTTCCCGACGGCACGCTTGTGACGATCCGTCAGAAGCCGGACGAGAAGGGCCGCGAGGGTGTCGTCACGTGGACCGTCGACACCATGCGCAAGGACGGCAGGCGCGTGGTGATCAGCGCCTACAACGCGGCCGACCTGAGGTCGGGCGCGAGCCGGAAGCAACCCGCGCTGAGCATGGAGCAGTTGCGGGAGATCGCGCTCGACCAGAGGTGGGACATCGTCAGGGGCTGACCCGCACCGCGGGGAACGATCTGCCACGGTCAGGGGACCGGTCCGCGGACCGGTCCCCTCGGGTCGCTAGAAGAAGTCCGCCCACGGCTGGTCCCAGACCTGCTTCACGCACAGCACCAGGAACAGCAGCCCGGCCGCCGCGAGCATCGCGTTGCTCAGCGGCCCGTTGCGCCATTCGCGGGGCGTGCGCGTGGAGTTGAGCAGCCAGATCAGGGTCGCCGCGAGGAACGGCAGGAACGCCGCGCCCAGCACCCCGTACAGGATGATCAGCCGGAAGGGCTGGCCCTGGAAGAGGAGCACGATCGGCGGGAAGGTCAGCCACAGCAGGTACAGGCGGAACGGCCATGAGCGCTCCCGTTCGCCGGAGGCCACCTCCGCGCCGGTCGTGCCCGTGGCCCCCGCCGTGCCCGTCGTCCCGCCGTGCTTGCGGTAGCGGGCGACGAAGTCCGCGAACATCAGGCTCACGCCGTGCCAGACGCCGATCAGGGAGGTGAAGGAGGTGGCGAAGAAGCCGACGAGGAAGAACTTGGCGGTGGCCGGACCGTACTCCTCCGCCAGGATGTCCCCGAGCTGGATCAGCCCCTTGTCCCCGCTTGCGATCGCCACGTTCGCCGAGTGCAGCAGCTCCGCCCCGACGAAGAGCATGGCGATGACGAAGATCCCGGTGGTGGCGTAGGCGACCCGGTTGTCCAGACGCATCACCTTCATCCAGCCGGTGTCGGTCCAGCCCTTGGCGTTGACCCAGTAGCCGTAGGCGGCGAGCGTGATGGTGCCGCCTACGCCGCCGATCAGGCCGAGGGTGTTGAGGACGGAGTCCTTCTCGTCGGGCAGGACCGGCAGCAACCCGGCGAAGGCCTCGGGCAGGTTGGGCGTGACGCGGATCGCCAGATAGACCGTCACCGCGAACATGACGCCCACCAGGAGCGTCATGACCTTCTCGAAGACCGCGTACTTGTTGAACCAGACGAAGACCAGCCCGACCAGCCCGCAGGCGATGGCCCACCATTCCAGGTCCATCACGCCGGGGAACAGCGCCTGGAGCGGCAGCGCGCTCGACGACATCGCCGCCGCCCCGTAGACGAAGCCCCACACGACGACGTAGACGACGAAGAACCACGTCGTCCAGCGGCCGAGGCTGGCCCAGCCGTCGAAGAGGGTGCGCCCGGTGGACAGGTGCCAGCGGCCGGCCGCCTCCGCGAGGGAGATCTTCACCAGACAGCCGGCGACGGCCGCCCACAGCAGGGTGTAGCCGAAGTTGCTGCCGGCGATGAGGGTGGCGACGAGGTCGCCGGCGCCGACGCCGGTCGCGGCGACGACGATGCCGGGCCCGATGTAGCGCCAACTGGACTTGCGGGGAGGGGTGATTTCCTTGGTGTCCGTGGTGTCCGCCATGAAGGTCAAGAAACCTCAAAGGCGACACGGCCACAAGAGGACGTGCGCGAACGCAACCCTCACGGACGGCCGGGACGGGGGTCGGGGCCGGCGGCTGCGGCCGGCGTCGGCCTACGGCTGGAGCCGGCCGCAGCCGCCGCACCCGCAGGTGCCGAGCTCGAACCAGACGGTCTTGCCCGGCCCGTCCTGGTGGCAGCCCCAGCGCCGCGCGAACGCCTCCACCAGGAACATCCCCCGGCCGCTCTCCGCGCAGCCCGCGTCCAGCACCTGCGGGGTGCGGCGGCCGGTGTCGGTCACCTCGCAGCGCAGGACGCCGTGCGCGGCGGACAGCGCGAGCCGGAAGTGACTCGCCGAGTGCAGCAGGGCGTTGGTGGCGAGTTCGCTGACGAGAAGGACGGCGGTGTCCACCAGCTCGTCGCGATCGCCCAGCCCCCACCCCTCCAGCCGGCGGCGCACTTCCGCGCGCGCCTCGCCGACGGCGGAGGGCCGGGGGTCGTACTCGACGCTCATGTCCCCCGCGCCCAGGGGTGGTTGCAGACAGGCGCCGTACGGAGGACCGGGTTCGGAACCGGGTACGGAACCGGGCCCGGCACCGGGATCCGGGAGGCGCCCCCCGGAGAGTTCCAGCATGGGGACAGGATGACCGCCCCGGACGGCCCGCACACGGGGAGGACTACCCGATTCCGTACCTGCTCCTCACCCGTACCGGAGGCCGTGCTGGTGCCCGTGCTGGGGCCCGTTCGAGAGCCCGTACTGGAGGCGTACGGACGTCCCCCCTCCCGGGATCTCGCGGAGGTCGACGTAGGCGCACACCTGGCGGGCGAACCACAGCCCCTGGCCCGCCTCCAGGGCGGCGGCGGGCGGCGGGACGAAGCCGGCGAGCGGGTCGTCCACGCGGTGGGCCAGGTCCAGTTCGCAGACGCAGCCGGGGGCCTCGCCCCACAGCAGGGCGCCGGCGACCGGGCCGAGCGAGGCCGCCTCGGTGACGGCCGTCGCGAACAGGCCGGCGTCGGCGTCTCCCAGTCCGCGCCCGGCCGCCCAGGCCCGTACGGCGTCCGGCGCGGGCTCGGCCGGCAGCCGGAGCGCGTCGGGCGGCGGCGGGGGCAGCGGTACGGCGTCCAGCTCGGCGGCGAGCCGCAGCGGGTCCTCGTACACCTCGGTGTCGGGGTGGGCGCGGCGGGCGGCGGCGAGGAGGGCGGAGCCGGCGGTGCGGGTGTCGTAGACGCACAGGGCGGTGGTGGCGGTCGGGGCGAAGAGGAGGTTGGCGAGGGCCTCGTAGCGGATCCACTCGGCGCTCTCGCGCGGCGAGCGTCCGGCGCGGCCGTTCCACACCGGCTCCATGAGGAGGTGGATGCGGCCGCCGGGGCCGGCGTGCGCGGCGAGGTGGCCTGCCGCGCGCGCCACGGCGTTGGCGGCGGAACCGGTGTACCAGTCGGTGTGGGGGACGAGGCCGACGTCCTTGGCGTCGGCGCCGAGGGCGTCGCGCAGGAGGTCCAGTTTGGCGGGGGCGGCGATGGCGACGGGCGGGGGTTCCTGCGGGGCGGCGAGGCCTTCGGCGAGGAAGGGCAGGGCGACGGCCAGGAAGGCGTCGTCGGTGGCGGGGGCGGCGATGCGGTGGTCGAACTCGCCGTGGGGCGGGGAGGGTGGGGAGAGGTCGGCGGGGTGAGCGGTCATCTGGTCCCGATCTGGCGTTGGTTGAGGTGGGTGGGGGCGGACGGGAAGTCTCGGCGGCCGGGGTCAGCGTTGGGCCGTCACCCAGGCGGCGATCTGGCTGCGGTTGCTGAAGCCGAGCTTGCTGAGGATGCGTTCGACATGGCCCTCGGCGGTGCGGCGGGCGATGACCAGCCGATCGGCGATCTGCTGGTTGGCGAGCCCCTCGGCGACGAGTTCGGCGACCTGGGCCTCGCGGCGGGTGAGCCGGACGCCGTCGGGGGCGGCTCGTACGACCGGTGTGAGGGGCGGGGGCGGGGACGGGGGCAGGGACGGGGCCGGGGGGCTCATGAGGGAGGCGATGGGGAGCCGTCCGTGCGGGGGGCGGGGGTGGCCGGGGAAGGGGGTGCGGCGCGGGGGTGGCGGCGGGGTGTGGGGTGACGGCGGGGCCGTGGGCGACGGCGAGGTCGGGGGCGACGGCGAGGTCGGGGGCGTCGGCGGGCTCGTGGTCAGGGCGTGGGTGACGACGTCCGCGAGGGGGAGGGCCGCGCCGCGGTCGTAGGCCCGTCGGAAGGCGGTCGCGCCCAGTGCCTGGCTGGCGCGTTCCTCGCTGCTGCGGCGGGTGGAGTTGAGGGCGGCGGAGCCGAAGCGGCTGCGGTCGACGTCGGCCCAGGCGCTGTCGGCGCCGCCGAGCAGGAGGGCGGCGCGTTCGTGGGCGCCGCGTTCGGCCGCGACGCGGGCCAGCAGGTCGAGGGTGAGGGCCATGCCGATGACGTCGTGCACGGCGAGCTTGAGCCGCAGCGCCTCCTGGCCGTGCCGTTCGGCCTGCCGCCAGTCGCCCTTCACGGTGTGGGCGAGGGCGAGCATGCGCTCCACGTAGGACAGGACCCACCGTTCGCCGTGCTCGGCGCACAGCCGGCGGGTGTCCTCGCAGACGGCGATGGCCTCGTCGGCGCGGCCCAGGAAGTTGAGGGCGCAGGCGAGTTCCACGCGGTCGAGGCCGACGAGGCTGAAGTGCTGGCCGGGGACCGGGCCGCGGGCGACGCCGGTCCGGAAGTGGTCGAGGGCGCCGTCGAGGTCGTCGCTGAAGAGGCGGATGACGCCGACGACGTAGTCGGCGTGGGCGGCTTCGGCGGCGTCGTCGAGGCGGTGGGCGAGGGCGCGGGCCTGTTCGGCGCGGCGGCGGCCGCGGGTGAGGTCCTCGGGGCAGCCGGCGAGGAGGCCGGCCACCCAGAGGGCGCGGGCGCGCTCGGGAGCGTCCTCGGGGTGGGCCTCCAGGGCGCGGTCGAGCCAGTAGCGGCCCTCGCGGGGCGCGCCGCAGGCGTGCCAGTGGAACCACAGGGTGCCGGCGAGCCGCAGCCCGGCGAGGGCCTCGCCGGGGGCGGTGAGGCTGAAGTCGAGGGCGGCGCGGAGGTTGTCCTGGTCGGCGTGGAGGCGGGCGGCGATGGCGGGCTGGTCGGGGCCGAACCAGTCGCGTTCGCAGGCGGCGGCGCGGCGCTGCATGTGGTCGCGGAGCCGGATACGGGCGGCCCGCTCCTCGCCGGGGTGCGCGCGGAGGCGTTCCAGGCCGTATTCGCGCAGGGTGTCGAGGAGGCGGTAGCGGACGCCGGCGCCGGTGGCCTCGCGGGCCAGCACGGACTGGTCGACGAGCCCGGCGACAGCTTCGAGAACCCCGCAGCCGCCTTCGTCCAGGGGTGAACACGACTGATCCGCACAGGACTTGAGGGGTCCCGCCCGCGCTCCCCCTCCCCCTCGCCCGGCCCTTCCCCCGGCCCCTCCCCCTCTCCCGGCACCTCCCGCTCTTCCGGCCCCTTCACCGGCCTCCGTGCCCGCCCCGCACACCGCCTCCGCCGTCTCCAGGTCGAAGCTTCCCCGCAGCACGGACAACCGGGCCCACGCCGACTGCTCCCGCTCGTCGCAGAGTTCGTGGCTCCAGTCCACCGCCGCCCGCAGCGTCCGGTGCCGGGCGGGGACCGTCGGGCCGCCGGCCGTCAGCAGGCGATAGCGGTCGTCGAGGCGGGCCAGCAGCTGGTCGACGTCCAGGACCCGCATCCGTACCGCCGCCAGTTCGATCGCGAGCGGCAGCCCGTCCAGCCGGCGGCACAGGCGGGCGACGGACGCCCGGTTCGCGGCGGTGAGCCGGAAGCCGGGGACGACGGCCGCGGCGCGGTCGGCGAACAGGGCCAGCGCCGGGTAGCCGTCGGCCGCTGAGAGGTCCCCGTCCGGATCGGGCACGGGCAACGGCCGTACGTCCATGAGGTGTTCCTCGGTGAGCCCCAGCCGATGACGGCTCGTGGCGAGGATCCGGACCCCGGCGGCGCCGTGCAGCAGCGCCGCCGCCAGCTCGGCGCACGCCGACCGCAGGTGCTCGCAGTTGTCCACGACCAGCAGCAGCCTCCGCTCCCGCACCCGCTCCACCAGGGCATCCAGCGCCGGCCGGTCGGAGTGGTCGCGCAGGCCGAGCGCGTCCGCGACGGCGAGCGGCACGAGCGCCGGGTCGTACAGCCCGGAGAGCTGCACGAAGCGCACACCGTCGGGGAAGGCGCGGGCCACCCGGGCCGCGATCCGCCCGGCGAGGCGGGTCTTGCCGACGCCGCCGGGCCCGGTCAGGGTCACCAGCCGGGCCCTGGCCAACAGCTCGCGCCCTTCGACCAGTTCGCGGCGCCGGTCGACGAAGCTGGTCGTCTCCACCGGCAGGTGGCAGTCCCGCCGTGGCGCTGATCCGCCCATGATCAGCCTGTCCTTGGGGTGTGGTGCGAGGAGCCAGAGGGTGCGACTCCCCCGGGGCCTGTCCTTGCGCGGATCCCCAGCCTTCCCCGGGCCGTACATATATGCACGCGGGCTTCACACCCATGGGTGACCTTCGGCCAGGAACCCGCCGAGCGGCCCCTTCCCCCGTACACTGCGCGGCTGTTCGGCGGGCTGTACGCCACATGTTTCCGGCCACGGCGGCCCCGTCGGCGCATCGTCCACTCTTGACCTGACCATGTCACACCCCGACCATGAGCGGCACCCCGCACGCCGTACACAGCGAACGCACAACGGCAGCACGCACGCAGACACACACGCGTGCATGCACGAACGCACGTCGCACGCGGTACCACCCGCTCCACTCCCCCACGCGTCCGGCGACCCCGGACTTCTGGAGAACCGAGGAGAACTCATGCGACTCCGCATTCGCGGCTCAGGCGCGCACGGCGCCGACCCCGGCACCGGCGCCGACCCCGGAACCGGCGCTCCCCGCCCCGCCCGCAGCGGCAGACGGTCCGCCGCTCTCGCCGTCCTGATGGCCCTCGCGCTCGCCGCACCCCTCTCGGCGAACGCCACCGACGCCTCCGCCCGCAGCGCGCCGAAGGCGGTCCCGTCCGCCGACGACATCCGCCAGTACGAGATCCACGTCCACCACAGCACCCCGCAGACGCGCACCGCGATCGCCGCCTCCGGGGTGAGCGTCGACGAGGCCGACGAAGAGACCGTCGTCGTCTCCGGCCGCGCCGACCAGATCAAGAAGCTGCGCGCGCAGGGCTACGAGGTCGCGCCGGTGGGGGCCGCCCCGGACCGCACCGCCGAGGGCGAGGTGCGGCTGTACGACTTCCCGTCCGCCGACTCCCGCTACCACAACTACGCCGAGATGACCGCGGAGATCGACCAGCGCATCGCGGCCTACCCGAACATCATCAGCAAGCGGGTGATCGGGAAGTCGTACCAGGGCCGGGACATCGTCGCCGTCAAGATCAGCGACAACGTCGCCGCCGACGAGGCCGAGCCCGAGGTGCTGTTCACCCACCACCAGCACGCCCGTGAGCACCTCACCGTCGAGATGGCGCTCTACCTGATCCGCGAGCTGGGCGCCGGCTACGGCACCGACTCCCGTGTCACCAACATGGTGAACAACCGCGAGATCTGGATCATCCCGGACATCAACCCGGACGGCGGCGAGTACGACGTCGCCACCGGCTCCTACCGCTCGTGGCGCAAGAACCGCCAGCCCAACTCCGGTTCCTCGTACGTCGGTACGGACCTCAACCGCAACTGGGCCTACCGGTGGGGCTGCTGCGGCGGATCGTCGACGTCGACGTCCTCCGAGACCTACCGGGGCACGGCGGCCGAGTCGGCGCCCGAGGTGAAGGTCGTCTCCGACTTCGTGCGCGGCCGGGTCGTCGGCGGCGTGCAGCAGATCAAGGCCGGCATCGACTTCCACACGTACAGCGAGCTGGTGCTGTGGCCGTTCGGCTACACCTACTCGGACACCACCACCGGGATGACGGCGGACGACCGCAACGCCTTCGCCACGGTGGGCCGTTCGATGGCCGCGAGCAACGGCTACACGCCCGAGCAGTCGAGCGACCTGTACATCACGGACGGGTCGATCGACGACTACCTCTGGGGCACGCACAAGATCTTCGGGTACACCTTCGAGATGTACCCGGGTTCGGCGAGCGGCGGCGGGTTCTACCCGCCCGACGAGGTCATCGAGCGGGAGACCGCGCGGAACAAGGACGCGGTGCTGCAGTTGCTGGAGAACGCGGACTGCATGTACCGGTCCATCGGCAAGCAGGCCCAGTACTGCGCCTAGGCGGGGCTACTGGGCGTCGGCCTCGCGCTCTTCTTCTTCGGCGTCGTCGTCGAAGTAGGCGTCCAGCACCGCGTCCAGCTGTTCGTCCCACTCCGTGAAGCGGCCCCTGGCCGTCGCCTCGATCTCGATCGGGTACCAGCGGCGGTCGGGGGTGTGCACCGTGACGGTGTACCGCTTGCCGAAGCGCGGCGTCTCCGTCTCGACGGCGCCGATCTCGTCCCAGCGGAACTCGCACTGCTCCTCGTCGAGGCGGAGCCGGACGCCCCTGGCGTCGGCGACGATCCGCGCCCGACGGTCGGAGGCCTCGAAGACGGGCCCGTCGGGCGTCGCCTCCTCGTCGTCGGCCTCGTCGTCGGCTTCGGCGCTCTCATCGGCCTCATCGGCCCGGTCCGCCGCCGACCCGGCCTTCGCGGCCTTCCCGGCCTTCGCGGGCGTGTCGGACTCGTCGGCCCCGTCCGTCCCGCCGTCGGCCTTCTTCGCCTTCGTGCCTTCCGGCGTCTCGTCCTCCGGCTCCTCTTCCGCCGGCTTCCCGTCCTCCGGCTCCGCGGTCACGGGCGACGTGAGCCCGGGGATGAATGCCGGGTCGAATCCGGCGCCCTCCAGGGGCTGGCTGCTCGAACCTATGCGCTGCTCCACACCGGGCAGTATGGTCGACGATCCTGTGCCGGACACAGTCAGCCCCGAACTTCGTTATGAGACGCCTACTTCAGGCGCTCAGCCGAGCACGGCGAGCGCGTCGATCTCGATGAGAAGCCCGGCGGGAAGGCCGACGTAGACCGTCGTGCGGGCGGCCGGGGGCCGGGTGAGGCCCTGCGCCTCGAAGTAGGCGTTGTAGATCTCGTTCATCTCGGCGAAGTGGTCCACGTCGGTGAGGTAGACGCGGATCATCATCGCGTCGTCCCAACTCGCCCCGCCCTCTTCGAGGATGGCCTTGACGTTGGCCAGCGTCTGGAGGGTCTGCTCGCGCAGGGTGGGGCCGGCGGGCGTGGGGGGCTGCCCCTCGACCGCGGGGAGGAAGCCGACCTGGCCGGCGACCTGGAGGACGTTGCCCTTCCTGACCCCGTGCGAGAACTTCGCGGGCGGGGCGGTGTGGGTCGCGGGGGTGAGAGCGGTCTTCTCGGTCATGGTCGCGCCTTTCACTCGGGGTCCTGATCGGGCTTCACTCGGGGTCCTGCACGGGTTTCACTCAGGGTCCTGCACGGTGTGCCCGCACCGCTCGTTAGCCGCACCAGATGGGGTGGGCGATCTCGCGGAGGTCAAGGTTTTCCATCGCCTCCTGGGCGAGGGCGAAGAGGCGCACGCCGATGCGGTAGCGCTGGTCGGACTGGCGGTAGACGACCCCGTGTTCGTGGACCCCGCGTCGGGCGGGATGTTAGACAGCAGTCAGCGACATACGCAATGAACGTTACAGAGAGTGCAACGCTCCGGATCTGGAGGCTCCGCATGAGCAGCGAAGCCCTCGCCCGTCTGGCCGAGGAACGTGTCGACCACCGCTTCAAGGGCCTCCCTCCGGACGCCGACGGGCTGACCGTCGGCGAGCTGGCCGCCCAGCGCCGCAACCTCTTCACCGGCGGCTTCGCGACCCCGGTCCTGACCCTGTCCGCCGAGCGTCTGGAGCACAACCTCCGCCTCATGGAGACGTACGCGGCCCGTCACGGCCTCGCCTTCGCCCCGCACGGCAAGACTTCCATGGCCCCGCGGCTCTTCCGCCGCCAGATCGACCACGGCGCCTGGGGCATCACCCTCGCCGTCCCCCACCAGGTGCGCGTGGCAAGGGAGTTCGGAGTCCAGCGGGTCTTCCTCGCCAACGAGGTGGTGGACCCCGCCGCCCTGCGCTGGCTGTCGGCCGAGCTCGACGCCGACGACGCCTTCCGCCTCGTCTGCTACGTCGACTCGGTGCGCGGGGTGGAGCTGATGGACGCGGCCCTGCGCGGGGCGCGCCGGCCCCTGGACGTCGTCGTCGAACTGGCCGCCGGGGAGGGCGCCCGCACCGGGGTGCGGACGGAGGCGGAGTGCGCGGCGGTGGCGGACGCGGTGGCCGCCACGGCGACCCTGCGGCTGGTCGGCGTGGCCGGCTACGAGGGCGAGGTGCCGCGGGCCGACCCGGAGCGGGTGCACGCCTGGCTGCGGCGTCTGGTCGACCTGGCCGTCGGCTTCGACGAGGCGGGCCGGTTCGCGGGCGCGGGCGCGGAGGAGATCGTGGTCAGCGCGGGCGGCAGCGCCTGGTTCGACGCGGTCGCCGACGTCTTCGCGACGATCCCCGAACTCTCGCTCCCCGTGCTGAAGTTGCTGCGTTCGGGCGCGTACGTCTCGCACGACGACGGCCACTACCGCAAGCTCACCCCGTTCAACCGGGTCCCGGGGGAAGGCGCGTTGGAGCCGGCGTTCCGGCTGTGGACCCAGGTGGTCTCCCGCCCCTCCCCCGAGCAGGCGTTCGTGAACGCGGGCAAGCGGGACGCCGCCCACGACCTGGACCTCCCCTTCGCCCAGGTGATCCGCCGGGACGGCGTGGAGCGGCCCGCCACGGGCGTCTCCGTCACCGCCCTGTCCGACCAGCACGCCTGGCTGCGCACCCTGCCGGAGGCGGATCTGGAGGTCGGCGACTGGGTGGGCCTCGGCCTGTCCCATCCGTGCACGTCCTTCGACAAGTGGCCGCTGATCCCGCTGGCCGAGGCGGACGGCACGGTCGTCGACTACATCCGCACGTTCTTCTGAGGGGGCCGGGGTGGAGGACCTCGTCATCCGGGACGCGGACGTCGTCGACGGCTCGGGCGGTCCCTCGTACCGCGCCGACGTGGTGGTCGACGACGGCAGGATCGTCGCGATCGTCCAGGAGGCCGCGGCGGCCGGCTGCCAACGGCCGCGGGCGACGCGCGAGTTGGATGCGGAGGGCCTCGTGCTCTCCCCCGGCTTCGTCGACATGCACGCCCACAGCGATCTGGCGCTGCTGCGCGATCCCGACCACAGCGCCAAGGCCGCGCAGGGCGTGACCCTCGAAGTCCTGGGCCAGGACGGCCTGTCGTACGCCCCGGTCGACGACCGGACGCTCGCCGGGGTGCGCCGGGCGATCAGCGGCTGGAACGGCCACGGCGACGACGTCGACTTCGACTGGCGTTCGGTGGGCGAGTACCTGGACCGGCTGGACCACGGTTTCGACGGCCGGGGCATCGCGGTCAACGCGGCCTATCTGATCCCCCAGGGGACCGTGCGCGCGCTCGCCGTCGGCTGGGAGGACCGGGCGGCGACGCCCCGGGAGCTGGAGCGGATGCGGCGACTGGTCGCGGAGGGCCTGGAGCAGGGCGCGGTCGGGATGTCGTCCGGGCTGACCTACACGCCCGGCATGTACGCCGGGGACGCCGAACTGACCGAGCTGTGCCGGGTGGTGGCGTCGTACGGCGGCTTCTACTGCCCGCACCACCGCTCCTACGGCGCGGGCGCGCTGCGGGCGTACGGGGAGACGGTGGAGCTGGCGCGGCGAGCAGGCTGTCCGCTCCATCTCGCCCACGCCACCCTGAACTTCGGCGTGAACGAGGGCCGGGCCCCGCAACTGCTGTCCCTGCTGGACGAGGCGCTGGCGGCCGGCGCCGACATCACCCTGGACACCTACCCCTACACGTCCGGCTGCACGACGCTGGCCGCCCTGCTGCCGAGCTGGGCGGGCGAGGGCGGCCCCGAGGCGGTCCTCGCCCGGCTGGCGGACGAGGGGACCGCCGCCCGGATCCGCCACGATCTGGAGGTCGTGGGCGCGGACGGCTGCCACGGCGTGCCCGTCGACTGGGGCACGATCGAGATCTCCGGCGTCGGCGACCCCGGTCTCGGCGGGTACGTCGGCCGGACGGTCCAGGAGTCGGCGGACCTGCGCGGCGAGGCCCCTTGGACGACCGCACGCCGTCTTCTGCTGGAGGACCGGCTCGCGCCGGCGATCCTCCAGCACGTGGGCCACGAGGAGAACGTCCGCGCGATCATGCGGCACCGCGTCCACACCGGCGGCTCGGACGGCATCCTCCAGGGCGCCAAGCCGCACCCGCGCGCGTACGGCACGTTCCCGCACTATCTCGGCCACTACGCGAGGGAGTCGGGCGTGCTGTCGCTGGAGGAGTGCGTCGCCCACCTCACCTCGCGCCCGGCGGCCCGGCTGCGACTGCCGGACCGCGGCCTGGTCCGCGAGGGGTACCGCGCCGACCTGGTCCTCTTCGACCCGCGCACGGTCGCGGCGGGCTCCACGTACGCCGCCCCGCGCGCCCTGCCTACCGGGATCCCGCACGTCCTGATCGACGGCCGTTTCGTCATCGAGGACGGCCGCAGGACGGACGTCCTGGCGGGTCGGGCGGTCCGTCGCAGTCCCGTGTGACGGAACGCCCCTGTCCTTCTTGAGCCGGCCCTACTGGCCGGGCCCTACGGCTTGGGCACGACGCAGCCGCTCGCGTTCAGGTTCAGCTGGTTGCCGGTGGTGAAGCAGGCGGCGAACTGGTAGGTCTGCTGGGCGTAGTTGATGCCCCTGCGGACGGTGACGGCGCCGTTCGCGTCGACCTCGCAGGGGTTGTTGACGGTGCAGCTCTGGCCGGACTCGTTGCCGGTGTTGTTCACCGCGACGACCTTGCCGGTGGCCTGGTCGACGACCGGGGAGCCGGAGGTGCCGCCGATGGTCTGGCAGGCGGAGGTGTAACGGACCGAGTCCTTCCAGGTCCAGTCGCCCTCCTTGATCCGGTACACGAAGCCGTCGATGTTGCAGTTGTAGAGCCGCTTCCAGTAGCCGGAGGCGACGGTGATGGCGGTGCCGGCCGTGGGGTGGGTGTCCTGGACGGTGAGCGCGCTGATGCCGTACGAGTTCCGGATCGTCGCGTAGCTGCTGGTGAGCTGGTAGATCGCGGCGTCCGTGTCGGTCATCGTGCCGTAGGCGATCTTGCTGGCGCGCAGGGTCGCGACCCGGGTGCCGGCGGAGTTCAGCAGACCGAAGGTGCGGGAGGACGCCTGGTTGACGACCACCTCGCCGGGCTCCGGGAAGCCGGCCTCCAGGCAGTGCCCGTTGGTGAGGACCAGCGCGGGGGCGGTGTCCAGGGAGTTGGGGAAGCGCACGACGGAACCGGAACAGTTGCTGAGCGCGACGGTCCCGGCGAGGGTGACGGCCTTGAGCGTCGGCGACTCCGCCTGCGCCGCACCGGCCTTCACCGCACCGGCCGGCTGGGCGGTCGGCGAGGTGCCTATCCCGGACGTCGAGGCGGCGGGCTTCGCTTCCACGGGCGCGGCGACCGCGGGCGCCGCGCCCGCCCCGGCGATCGCCAGGGCGAAGAACGCGGCGACGAGAGGCTTCTTCATGTGGGGGGTCCCCTCTGCATGACAGAGCGACCGGAGAACTTCCGGCCGCTCACTGACTTGTCATGCGCATTGTTAGCGCCGAGGGGTGAGAGAACAAGGGTCGGTTTTCGGCCGCCCCCCGCCGCGGCCACCCGTTCGGGCGAACGCGGGGCCGCCGCGCCGCGGTGCGGTCCGCGCCCGGGCACGGTACCGAGAACCGCCGGGGCGTCTGGGGCGACCTGGTGCGGGTGGGGTGGAAGGTTCGCGGACACGGCGTCTCACGTGGCGGAAAACACGCCCCGGCACTCATGACGCGGCCGTAAGCTCCCAGACATGCAGGTGATCCAGTCGACCAAGCTCGCCAACGTCTGTTACGAGATCCGGGGGCCGGTCCTCGAGGAGGCGATGCGCCTGGAAGCGGCGGGGCACCGCATCCTGAAGCTGAACACCGGCAACCCGGCCGCCTTCGGCTTCGACTGCCCGCCGGAGATCCTGGAGGACATCCTCCGCAACGTCTCCTCGGCGCACGGCTACGGCGACGCGAAGGGCCTGCTGGCCGCCCGCCGCGCGGTCGTGATGCACAACCAGACCCTGGGCATAGAGACGGACGTCGAGCACGTCTTCATCGGCAACGGCGTCTCCGAGCTGATCGTGATGGCGATGCAGGGCCTGCTGGACGACGGCGACGAGGTGCTCGTCCCGGCCCCGGACTACCCGCTGTGGACGGCCGCGGTGTCGCTGTCCGGCGGCACGGCCGTGCACTACCGCTGCGACGAGCAGTCCGACTGGATGCCGGACCTCGCCGACGTCGAGCGCAAGGTCACCGACCGCACCAAGGCGATCGTCATCATCAACCCGAACAACCCGACGGGCGCGGTGTACGACGAGGCGATGATCCGCGGGCTGACCGACATCGCCCGCCGCCACAACCTGCTCGTCTGCTCGGACGAGATCTACGACAAGATCCTGTACGACGGGGCCACGCACACCCCGACCGCCTCGGTCGCCCCGGATCTGCTCACCCTCACCTTCAACGGCATGTCGAAGGCGTACCGGGTGGCCGGCTACCGGGTGGGCTGGATGGCGATCTCCGGCCCGCGCGCCCACGCCGACTCCTACATCGAGGGTCTGACGATCCTGGCGAACATGCGCCTGTGCGCGAACATGCCGGGTCAGCACGGCGTGGTGGCCGCGCTCAGCGGCCGCCAGACCATCGACGATTTGGTACTGCCGGGCGGGCGGCTCCGGGAGCAGATGGACACCGCGTACGAGCTGCTGACGCAGATCCCGGGCGTGACGTGCGTACGGCCGAAGGGGGCGCTGTATCTCTTCCCGCGCCTCGATCCGACGGTGTTCAAGATCAAGGACGACCGGCGGATGGTCCTGGACCTGCTGCGCCGCGAGAAGATCATGGTCGTGCAGGGCACCGGCTTCAACTGGCCCGAGCCGGACCACTTCCGGGTGGTGACGCTGCCGACGGTGACGGATCTGCGGGACGCGGTCGGCCGGATCGGGCGCTTCCTGGACGGTTACAGCCAGCCCTGACGGACCCCGCCCGCGCGCTCACGCTGTGCGTGCGGGCAGTCCGATTTTGTGAACGACTCAACTTTAGACGAAATCCAAGCTAGGATGGCTTCCTGTAAAGACTCAGGAGGCCCTCCCATGTACGAACCGATCCGTACCAAGTCGGTCCACAGCACGGTGGACGGGCCCAACCCCGACTTTCCCCACCGTTCCCGCGAGGAGGAGCTGGACATCCAGCTCGCCGGCCATCTCTCGGCCCTGCTCGCCGTCACCGACGAGCTGCGCGCGCTGACGCCGTCCACCGATCTGGACACCGCGGCCGAACGGCTCGCGCAGCAGGTGACCCGGCTGCGGGGCGGGCGGGCTCCGGTCCGCGCCGTCGCCTCCGGCACCGGCACTCCCCGCGCGGCGGCGCTGCACCGCCGGGCGCACACACTCGCCGGCCGCGCCCTCGTCGTCGCGGCCTCCCGCGCCGACACGGCGGTCGCGATCCTCACGGCGGAACGCATGGACGCCCACACCGCCGCCCTGACGAACAAGCGCCTGGCCACCACCGGCTGACCCCACCAGGGTCCCCCTGATCGGCCCCGGTCCGCGCGCACCCGCAGAGACGCGCGGACCGGGCGCCACGCACCGGGCGAGCGGGCACACCTGGCCCGAACGACGAAGAGCCCCGCACGCCGTTGTGCGGGGCCTCGCCGTTCCGTGGTGCTCTTCGTTGCGTGGTGCTGTCACCGCGGCCGGCCGTGACGATACAGCTGGTCAGGGCACGATCGGAGCCGGCCGCGGCGTTTTCGGAGGGCTTGTTCAGCCCAGGCGCTGCACCAGTGCGCGGTACTCGTCCCACAGCTCCTTGGGCGTGTGGTCGCCGAAGGTGTTGAGGTGCTCGGGGACCAGGGCGGCCTCCTCGCGCCAGACCTCCTTGTCGACGGTGAGCAGGAAGTCCAGGTCGGCGTCGGCCAGTTCGAGGCCGTCGGTGTCGAGGGCGCCCTTGGCCGGCAGGATGCCGATCGGGGTCTCGACGCCCTCGGCCTTGCCGTCGAGGCGCTCCACGATCCACTTCAGGACGCGGCTGTTCTCACCGAAGCCGGGCCAGACGAACTTGCCCTCGTCGTTCTTGCGGAACCAGTTGACGTAGTAGATCTTCGGCAGCTTGGACTGGTCCTTGTCCTTGGCGACGTCGACCCAGTGGCCCATGTAGTCGCCCATGTTGTAGCCGCAGAACGGCAGCATCGCGAACGGGTCGCGGCGCAGCTCGCCGACCTTGCCCTCGGCCGCCGCGGTCTTCTCGGAGGCCACGTTGGCGCCGAGGAAGACGCCGTGGTTCCAGTCGAAGGACTCCGTCACCAGCGGGACGGCGGTGGCGCGCCGGCCGCCGAAGAGGATCGCGGAGATCGGCACGCCCTTGGGGTCCTCCCACTCGGGCGCGATGATCGGGCACTGGGCCGCGGGCACGGTGAAGCGGGCGTTGGGGTGGGCGGCCGGCGTCCCGGACTGCGGCGTCCAGTCGTTGCCCTTCCAGTCGGTGAGGTGGGCCGGGGTCTCCTCCGTCATGCCCTCCCACCAGATGTCGTCGTCGTCCGTCAACGCCACGTTGGTGAAAACCGAGTTGCCCCACAGCGTCTTCATCGCGTTGGCGTTGGTGTGCTCACCGGTGCCGGGCGCGACGCCGAAGAAGCCGGCCTCGGGGTTGATGGCGTACAGGCGGCCGTCCTCACCGAAGCGCATCCAGGCGATGTCGTCGCCGATGGTCTCCACCGTCCAGCCCGAGATGGTGGGCTCCAGCATGGCGAGGTTCGTCTTTCCGCAGGCGCTCGGGAAGGCCGCGGCGACGTACTTGGCCTCGCCCTGCGGCGGGGTCAGCTTGAGCACCAGCATGTGCTCGGCGAGCCAGCCCTCGTCGCGCGCCATGACGGAGGCGATGCGCAGGGCGTAGCACTTCTTGCCGAGCAGGGCGTTGCCGCCGTAGCCGGAGCCGAAGGACCAGATCTCGCGGGTCTCCGGGAAGTGCGAGATGTACTTCGTGCTGTTGCACGGCCAGGGGACGTCCGCCTCGCCCTCGGCCAGCGGCGCTCCGAGCGTGTGCACGGCACGCACGAAGAAGCCGTCGGAGCCGAGCTCGTCGAGGACGGGCTGTCCCATGCGGGTCATGGTGCGCATGGAGACGGCGACGTAGGCGGAGTCGGTGATCTCGACGCCGATCGCGGAGAGGTCCGAGCCGAGCGGGCCCATGCAGAACGGGACGACGTACATCGTCCGGCCGCGCATCGAGCCGCGGAATATGCCCTTCTCGCCGCTGAAGATCTCCCGCATCTCCGCGGGGGCCTTCCAGTGGTTGGTCGGGCCCGCGTCCTCCTCCTTCTCGGAGCAGATGTAGGTGCGGTCCTCCACGCGCGCGACGTCGCTCGGGTCGGAGGCCGCGTAGTAGGAATGCGGGCGCTTGATCGGGTCGAGCTTCTTGAAGGTGCCCTTCGCGACCAGCTCCTCGCAGAGCCGCTCGTACTCGGCCTCGGATCCGTCACACCAGACCACGTTGTCCGGCTGCGTCAGTTCGGCGATCTCGTTGACCCACGAGATCAGTTCCTGGTGCTGGGTCGGGATGACGGGGGGAGCCGCGATGTCGCGCGCCACGATCGCTCCTAGGTGAGGGATTTTGTCCTTGTCTGCCCCGTGGGGGCCGCGGCCCGGATGCTTCGCAGCTGCCTGCTGAGCGCTCATCCGGTGCCGACCGCACTCATTTGATCATCCGCCGCATCGGCGCATCTGTCTAGAGGAGGTCACAGATGAGCGGCGTGAGGCTCGCCACGTGCGCGTTTCGGGCGGCCTTCACCACCCGCCGTCGGCATGAGATGATGGCCACTCTTCGCCTCTCATCTCGCCTCACTGACCCGTAACTTACGGTTCCGTAGGTAAAATCCGGCGCATGACTGCGCCCGCCCCTGACGCACCCCCGGACGAGCCGCACGCCGGCCGCGGTCCCGTCGCGCTCTCCCTGCCGCACCCGGTCAAACCGAAGCTCCGCGGCTGGCTGCATCTCGGCATGTTCCCGGCCGCGCTCATCGCGGGCCTGGTGCTGACCGCGCTGGCCGACTCCACCAGAGGCCGCATCGCCTGCGGGATCTACGCGCTGACCGCCTGCCTGCTGTTCGGCGTGAGCGCGCTGTACCACCGCGGCGACTGGACCCCCCGCATGGACGGCATCCTGCGCCGTCTCGACCACGCGAACATCTTCCTGATCATCGCGGGCACCTACACCCCGCTGACGATGCTGCTCCTGCCCGGCGCGAAGGGGCAGTGGCTGCTGTGGGGCATCTGGGCCGCCGCCGCCGCGGGCATCATCTTCCGGGTGTTCTGGGTGGGCGCCCCGCGCTGGCTCTACACCCCCTGCTACATCGCGATGGGCTGGGCGGCCGTCTTCTTCCTGCCGGACTTCATGCGCACCGGCGGCATCGCCGTGCTGGTCCTGGTGGTCGTCGGCGGCCTCCTCTACAGCGCGGGCGGCGTGATCTACGGCATCAAGCGGCCGAACCCGTCACCGCGCTGGTTCGGCTTCCACGAGGTCTTCCACTCCCTCACGCTGGCCGCGTTCGTCGTCCACTACGTGGGCATCTCGCTGGTGGCGTACCAGCACGCGTAGAGCACTTCGCGCGCCCGTGCGGGCGCACCCGGAAAGGGCCACGGCTTGCGAGCCGTGGCCCTTTCTGTTGACAGTCACATTTTTTTGAGAGTTACTTTCATTTCATGGCTACTGTCACTTCACCGGCCGGGGCGTCCCGACCCGACCCCCGCCGCTGGTGGGCCCTCGGGGCCCTGGTCGCGAGCATGCTGACGCTCGGCTTCGACATCACGATCCTCAACGTGGCGCTGCCGACCATGGCCGCCGACCTGGGTGCCAACACTGGGGAGCAACAGTGGATGGCGGACGCGTACGTCGTCGTCTTCGCGGCGCTGATGCTCCCCGCCGGGCTCCTCGGCGACCGGTTCGGGCGGCGGCGGATGCTGATCGCCGGGCTCGGCGTCTTCCTGGCCGGCTCGCTGGCGGGCGCGCTGACCGAGGACGTGAACGCCGTCATCGCCGCCCGCGCCGTGATGGGCGTCGGGGCCGCGCTGGTCACCCCGCTCGCCCTGTCGGTCCTGCCCTCGCTGTTCGAGCCCGGGGAGCGCGCCAAGGCCGTCGGCATCGTCTCCGCAGGCTCGACGCTCGGCCTGCCGCTCGGCCCGATCATCGGCGGCTGGCTGCTCGACCACTTCTGGTGGGGCTCGGTCTTCCTCGTCAACGTCCCGATGGCCGCGCTCGGCATCGCCTCCTGCCTCCTGCTGCTGCCCGAGACCCGCGACCCGTCCTCGCCGAAGGTGGACGCCGTCTCCACCGCGCTCACCGCGGCCGGGCTCGGCGCGCTCGTCTACGCGATCATCGAGGCACCGGTCCGCGGCTGGGGCGACCCGCTGGTCCTGGGCATGCTGGGCGCGGCCGTCGCCCTGATCGCCGCGCTGGTGCTGCGCGAACGCCGGATGACCCGGCCGCTGCTCGACCTGACGCTGCTCGCCCGCCGCGGGTTCCTGTTCAACACGCTCGCGGCGACCCTGGTCATGTTCGTCCTGTCCGGCCTGCTGTTCGTCCTCCCGCAGTACTTCCAGGCCGTCCTCGGCCATGACGCCCTCGGCACCGGGGTGCGGCTGCTGCCGATGATGGGCGGGCTGATCGTGGCCGCGCGGGCCGCGCAACCGGTCGTCGCCCGCGTCGGCGCACGGGCCGTGGTGAGCGCCGGCCTGGTGGTGCTGGCCTTCGCCGCGCTCCTGGGCAGCCGTACGACGGTGGACTCCGGCTATGGCTTCACCGCGCTGTGGCTGTCCGTCGCCGGGTTCGGCTTCGGCTTCTCGCTCGTCCCCGCGATGACCGGCGCGCTGGGCACCCTGCCCGCCGACCGCGCCGGAAGCGGCTCGGGGCTGCTGATGACGTTGCGCCAAGTCGGCGGCGCGATCGGCATCGCCCTGCTCGGCAGCCTCCTCGCGAGCGCCTACCGCGACCGCCTCGACGTCACCGGGCTGCCCCCGGACGCCGCCGGCACCGCCGGGGACTCCGTGGTCGCGGCCCACCTGCTCGCCGACCGGACGGGTCTCCCCGACCTGACCGCCTCGGCGAACGCCGCGTACGTCCACGGCATGGGCGTGGCGCTGGCCGTGTGCGGGATCGCGGCGGTCGTCGCGGCGCTGCTCGCGGCGGCACTGCTGCCGGGCACGGCGGGGGCTGGGGCTGCTGGTGCGACGGAGGCCGGTGAGCCCTCTGGGTCCCCCGAGTCCCCGGAGTCCCCTGCGTCCCCCGAGCCCCCGGAGCCCCCGGAGCCCCCGGACATGGCTGTTCCGCAGGCCGATGCCCGACAATGACCAGCATGACGGCCGCACGTACCTCCGCCCCCGCCGACCGCCCTCGGCCGGGACTCCGTGAGCGCAAGAAGATCAAGACGCGCGAGGCGATCCGCGCCGCGACCTACGCCCTCGTCGAGGAGCACGGGTACGAGGCCACCACGATCGAGCAGATCGCCGAGCGGGCGGAAGTGTCGCCGTCGACCGTCTTCCGCTACTTCCCGACCAAGGAGGACATCGTCCTCACCGACGAGTACGACCCGATCCTGCTGGAGGAACTGCGGGCCCGGCCCGCGGACGAGCCGTGGACGGACAGCATCCGGCATGTGATGCGGGAGGCCGTCCGCACCGGCATCGAGGAGGACCGGGACGTGGCGCGGCTGCGGACGCGGCTGATGGTCGAGGTGCCGGCGGTGCGGTCCCGGATGATGGAGAGCATGTCGGTCACCGGCCGCATGCTCTGCACCGCCATCGCCGAACGCACCGGCCGCGACCCCGACAGCCTGGAGGTCCGGGTGTACGCGATGTCCCTGATAGGCGGCCTGATGGAAACCTCCCTGTACTGGGCGGAACACGACCACAGGGACGACCTGACCTCACTGGTCGACCGCACCCTGGGGGTGCTTCAGCAGGGTCTTCCCCGGGAGAACCCCTGAGTGGCCTCGGGGACGACCCTGGCGGGATGAGGCGGGATGAGGCGGGATGAGGCGGGAGAATCCTCGGAGCCCGGGGGGATCCCTCGGAGCCCGGGGAAGACCCTCGGACCCCGGGGGGGGACCCCTCAGGGCCCGGGGACAACCCCTCGGAACCCGCGGAAGACCCTCAGACCCCGGGGAAAATCCCGCAGACCCCACCCCTCCCCCGTGCCATCCTGGCCGGGTGAGCACACCCGAGATCCACGTCGAAGTGGCCCCTGAGCTGGCCCTGTTCGTCCCGCACGCCCGGCGGTCCGGCGCCCACCCCCTCGCTGTCGACGGCGTCTCCACGCTCGGCCATGTCGTGGAGTCCCTCGGCGTCCCGCTGACCGAGGTCGGGGCCCTGGTCGTCGACGGCCGTGAGGCGCCGTTCTCGCACATCCCGGCGGACGGGGAGTCCGTGAGCGTCCGCCCGGTCGCCCGCCCCCAGCGGGTCCCGGGCGCGCCGCTGCGCTTCCTGCTCGACGTCCACCTCGGCACCCTGGCCCGCCGGCTGCGCCTGCTCGGCGTGGACACGGCGTACGAGTCGACGGACATCGGCGACCCGGCGCTGGCCGCCCGCTCGGCCGCCGAGCAGCGGGTGATGCTCAGCCGCGACCGCGGTCTGCTGCGCCGCCGCGAACTGTGGGCCGGGGCGTACATCTACAGCACCCGCCCCGAGGATCAACTCCGCGACGTCCTGGACCGTTTCGCCCCCGAACTGCACCCCTGGACACGCTGCACGGCGTGCAACGGCCTGCTGCGAAAGGCCACGAAGGACGAGGTCGCCGACCAACTGGAACACGGCACCCAACGCTCCTACGACGTCTTCGCCCAGTGCCAGGCCTGCGGCCGCGCGTACTGGAAGGGCGCCCACCACGAACAGCTGGAAGCCATCGTGGAACGCGCTCTGGCGGACTCCGCGGGCAGAGGCTAGAGGGCAGCGGAGATCACCTCCGGCCCATGAAACGGGGGTGCTCCGGCACCGGTGCCAGCCCTCCCCAGCGCCCCGAACGGCAGCCGCTGCCAGCGGCGCGGGCGGCAGCCGCCGCCAACGGCCGGGGAGCAGCCGTCCTCAGCGCCTCGGCAAGCAGCCGTCCCCAGGGCCGCGGGCGGCAGACGCCTTCAGGTGCGCAGACGACAGTCATCTTCAGGCGGGCGGACGGCGCCGTTCCCGGCCGGCGGACGGTGCCGTTTCAACTGGCGCAGGCGGCACCGTTTCCGGGCAGGCGGGCGGCACCGTTTCGGCGGGCGCAGGCGGCACCGTTTCCGGGC
>NZ_JBIARQ010000002.1:124916-269868 GCF_042890065.1 Streptomyces sp. NPDC002328
GCAGGCGGGCGACACCGCTTCGGCGGGCGCAGGCCGCAGCGTTTCCGGGCAGGCGGGCGACACCGCTTCGGCGGGCGCAGGCCGCAGCGTTTCCGGGCAGGCGGGCGACACCGCTTCGGCGGGCGCAGGCCGCAGCGTTTCCGGGGCCGGCGGGCGACACCGCTTCGGCGGGCGGAGGCCGCAGTGTTTGGGGGCGCGGGGAACTGCGCGACCAGCCACAACCCCGCCGCACCCGAAAACGACCAGCACCCCCACTCACCTCACGGCGCACCCCTCACGGAGTGACCCGCTCGCGCAAAGCCTCCACCCCCGTCACCGGCAACTCGCACACGAACCCCCGGCAGACATACGCCGTAGCCGCACCCCCCACCAGCACACGATCCACAAGCAGCGGAAACTCCCCACTCCCGAGCGCCCCCCGGGCGACCACCGCACCCGGCGCGGTCCCCAGCAGCGCCGTCCGATGGAGTTCCGCGGCGACAGGATCGTCGCCGTCCCGGCCGACCACCGCCACCTCCCGCGGCCCGTCGAGCAGCGCCTCCGCCGCCGCCAGCCCCCACCCGATGAACCGCGGCACCCGCGGCCCGAGCGCCTTCACCACGCCCAACGCCCGCTCGGCGGCGGTGCGATGAGGCTCGGAACCGGTGTGCGCCGCGTACGACAGCAGCGCACCCGCGGCCGCCGACCACCCGGAGGGCACCGCGTTGTCGGTCGGGTCCTGAGGCCGCCGGATGAGCTGCTCGGCGTCCGCGGCGGTGTCGTACAGCGCCCCCGACTCCGGGTCGGCGAAGCGGACCAGCACATGGTCGAGCAGGAAGCCGGCGAACTCCAGCCACACGCCCTCCCCGGTCACGGAGGCCAGCGCGAGGAAGCCCTCGGCGACGTCGGCGTAGTCCTCCAGCACCCCCGCGTTCGCGCCGACGTGCCCGTCCTTGCTGGTACGGGCGAGCCGCGCCCGGTCGTCGAGGTGCAGCCGGACGAGGAGGTCGGCGGCGGCGAGGGCCGCGTCCACCAGGTCGGGCCGGTCGAAGTAGGCGCCGGTCTCGGCGAGCGCGGCGATCGCGAGCCCGTTCCAGGCGGCGACGACCTTGTCGTCCCGGCCGGGAGCGGGCCGCTCCGCCCGTGCGGCCGACAGCCGCTCCTTGATCGAAGCGACCTTCTCCGCGTCGAACACACCCTCGTGCTGGGGGAGTTGGAGAACGGAGGCACCCTCCTCGAAGGTGCCCTCGTCGGTGACGCCGAAGTAGTGCGCGGCCGCCTCCGCGTCCTCGGCGCCGAGGACCTCCCTGAGCTGCTCGGGCGTCCAGACGTAATACGCGCCCTCGACGTGCCTGCCGGTCCCGTCGTCGCTGTCGGCGTCCAGCGCGGAGGCGAACCCGCCCTCGGCGGTGCGCAGTTCACGCACCATGAAGTCGGCGGTCTCCAGCGCGACCCGGCGCGCGAGCTCGGATCCGGTGGACCGCCACAGGTGCGCGTACACCCGGCACAGGAGCGCGTTGTCGTACAGCATCTTCTCGAAGTGCGGCACGATCCAGTCCCGGTCCACGGAGTAGCGCGCGAAGCCGCCGCCGAGCTGGTCGTAGATCCCGCCCCGGGCCATGCGTTCGCAGGTGTCCCGGGCCATCTGGAGCGCGCCCTCGGCGCCCGTGCGGGCGTGGTGGCGCAGCAGGAACTCGATCACCATGGACGGCGGGAACTTGGGCGCCCCGCCGAACCCGCCGCGCTGCTGGTCGTACTCCCGGGTCAGCCCGAGCAGCGCCTGCGCCGTCTCCTGCTCCCCCGGGGCGACGCCTTCGCCGTAGGAGATCTCCCGCCCGGCCAGATCCCGCACGATCTTCCCGGCGACCTCGGCGACCTCGTCACGCCGATCGGTCCAGGCATGCCGTACGCCCTCCAGCACCTGCCGGAAGGACGGCATCCCGTGCCGGGGCGCGGGCGGGAAGTACGTCCCGAAGTAGAAGGGCTCGGCGTCCGGCGTGAGAAACACGGTCATCGGCCACCCGCCCTGCCCGGTGGCGGCCTGCACGGCCTCCATGTAGACGGCGTCGACGTCGGGCCGCTCCTCCCGGTCGACCTTGACGCTGACGAAGTGCTCGTTCAGATAGTCGGCGGTCTCCTGATCCTCGAACGACTCGTGCGCCATGACATGGCACCAGTGGCAACTCGAGTACCCGACACTCAGCAGCACCGGCACCCCCCGCCTGCGCGCCTCCTCGAACGCCTCCGCCGACCAGGGCCACCAGTCGACGGGGTTGTCGGCGTGCTGGAGCAGATAGGGAGAGGTCTCATGGGCCAGTCGGTTCGCCATGAACTCCATCCTGCCGCAGTACCCCACCCACCACGCATCAGGCATCCCCACCCACCCTGCGGTCGGCCAGAGCGCACCTGTGAGGCGGCTCGCCGGGCGGGGCTCGGTAGGGATGCTCCCCAGCGGCACGGAAATGTGCGAGGCGCGGCGGACAGGATCGCGGCACGCCGCAACGAGGTACGGGCTGTCACCGCCGCCCGCACCATGAACCTGGCACTCACGGAACCGTCGCGGTTCGGCCCCTGGTTCTTCAGGATCACAGCAGGCGTCATCATGGCCGTCAGCCTGCCCCTCGCCTTCGCCGGCCTCGCCTTGACGTTCGCAGGATGAGCCGGCGCCCCACCTGACCGACCCCCGCCCCGACCCGCGCCCCCGGCGTGCTCCGGTGGTCCGCTGTGTTCGTGGTCTCGCGTCTGTGCGCGCCTCGGCTCACACTTGCCGGGGATGTCGTGACCGGTGGAGGGGGACGGGTGATGCGGGAGAGGCATCGGGGGGACGCCGAGCGGCTGTTGGCGCGGGCCGTGGAGGAGGAGGTGCGGCGTTCGGGGGGCCGTGCCGACCGGCAGGCGCTGATGACGCGGGCGCGCGGCGCGCTGGACGCGATGGCGCGGACCGCCGCCGAGGAGTACGAGGCGTACGCGCGGGCCCTCGCGGAGGCGGAGGCCGGGCGGCTCAGCTTCGCTCAGCGGTACGCGCGTGAGGGCGGCGGGCGCACTCCGCTGCTGGTGGCGGGGGTCGCGGCGCTGACGACCGCCGTCGCGGACCTGGCCTTGGGGACCGGTCCGGCTACAGCGCTGGGAGCGGGCGTCGCCGTCGGGCTCGTCGGCGCGGCGACGACCGTCGTGAAGGTGGCCGGAACGCATCTGCCGGCCGCGCACCACCGCGCCGGCCGGGCCGGCCAGCCGGGCGGGGCCGAGCAGCTGAGACTCCAGTGGCTGACGGCGCTGGAGGTGCGCGGGATCCGCCCGTTCCTGGACCAGCAGCGGGTGTTGAGCGCGACGACCGGCCCGAAGAAGCCGGGCCCGCAGCTGCGGGGCGCGGACAAGAGCGCGGCGGCGCGCGGACGGACGGTGCTGGAGCAGTCGTACGAGCAACTGCCGGAGCCGATCGGCCCGTTCGCGGGGCGGCGACAGGAGCTGGCGCAGATCCGGCAGTGGGTGCAGGCGGCCCGGGCCAGTACGCGGACCCGGCCGACGGTCGTCGTGCTGCACGGGGAGCCCGGCAGTGGCCGCAGCGCGCTCGCGGTGCGGGCGGCGCACGAACTGCGGGACCAGTTCCGCGGCGTGTGCGTGGTCGACCTGCGCGGCGACGCCACGCGGGAAGCGCCGCTGTCGCCCCTGTCCACCCGCGACGCGCTCCTGCATCTGCTGAACCGGCTCGGCGCACCCCGTGAGCAACTCCTCTTCCGCGAGCGCTCCACACCGGACCAGCAGGTCGACCGGCTCGCCGAGCTGTACCACCAGCACCTGACAGGCCTGCCCGTCACCGTGATCCTCGACGACGCCTCCGACCCCGAGCAGGTCCGCGCCCTCGTCCCCGACCACTCCGACAGCCTCGTCCTCGTCACCGCCCGCACCCCGCCGCGCCTGCCGGCCGAGCTGTCCGCCTGGGTGCACGAGCTGCCCGTACGCCCCCTGGAGGCGGCGGGCGCGGAGGAACTGCTCGGCGCGGCAGCACAGGACGCATCGGCTCCGTACGACGCCCAAGCCGCCGACGCCATACGGGAGTTGTGCGGCGGCCTGCCGCTGGCGCTGCGGATCGCGGGCTCCTCGCTCGGCCCGCGCTCCCCGCGCCGCCTGGCGGCCGACCTGGGGGCGTACGGCCCGGTGGAACCCGTCGAACGCGCCCTCTGGCTGCGCTACACCGACCAGCCGGACGTCACCCGGCGGCTGCTGCGCCGGCTGGCGCTGGCGGGCCGCGCCTCACTGGGCGCGGCGGCCGCGGCGGCCCTGCTCGGCACCGACCGCACGGAGGCGGCCCGCCACCTCACCGCCCTCGCTCAGGCCGGGCTGGTCGATCACGTCCGCGGCGACCGCTACCGGCTGCACGACCTGGTCCGCGCCTTCGCGCAGGCCCGGCTCGCCGACGAGGAGCAGCCGGCCGACCGCGCCGCCGCCCAGGGACGCCTGATCGTCAGCCACGCCGAACTCGCCGACTCGGTGCTGCGCCTGGTCGACGGCAATGTGTCGACCCGCTCGGACCGTTTCACCCCGCACGGGTTCACCTCCCTCGACGAGGCGCTGCGCTGGCTGGACGACGAGTCGAGCTTCATCACGGCGACGCTGCGCCAGGCGGACGGCGTCGACCAGTCGGCCGTGCTGAGCCTGCTGGGCGCGCTGTGCGACTACTGCCTGCTGCGCGGCGACCTCTACCGCCTCGGCGAGATCAGCGAACTGGCCCAGTCCGTCGGCCAGGACCTGCTGGTCCGGTCCGTGCAGTGGCGTACGGGCATCGCGGCCCGCCAGCTCGGCGAACTGGACAAGGCGCGGACCACGCTGACCTCGGTGGTCGACCTCTATCTCCAGGCCCACCACGACGCCGGGGCGGCCCGCGCCCTGTGCTCGCTCGGCATCACCCTGCACCATCAGGGCCACCTCACCGAGGCGGCGGTGAAGCTGCGGGAGGCCCTGGACCTCCAGGCCGCGCCCGGTCTGGCGACCGACCGGGCGTGGACGATGCACGCGCTGGCGGCGGTGCAGCGGGACAGGGCGCATCTCGCCGAGGCCTGGGACCTGCTGCACCGCTCCCTGGTGCTGCACCGCGAGGGCGGCTCCGTGCACGGGGAGGCGTGGGCCCACTACCAGCTCGGCCAGCTGAACCTGCGCCGCGGCGAGGTCGCGCGGGCGGAGACCGATCTGCGCCGGGCGCTCGATCTGTACGGCCGTACCCGCGACGGACGCGGTGAGGCCTGGGCGCTGACCCAGCTGGCCCGCGCCCGTCTCGTCGCCGGCGACCCGGCCGCGGCGGCGGACGGTCTGCGCCGGGCGGCCTCACGGCACCGGGACAACGAGGACGCGCGCGGCGAGGCGTGGACGGTGTACTACCTGGGGCTGGCCCTGGAGGAGAGCGGCGACCTCGACCAGGCCGTCCGCGAGCTGGAGCGCTCCCGGTCCCTGCTGTCCCGGATGCGTGACGTGTACGGCCTGGCCTGCGCCCGTCACCACTCGGCCCGCGTCACCCGCGACCAGCAGGCCGCGCGGACCGGCTCGCTGCGCAACTCCGGTTTCGCCCGCCAGCTCCTCGTCGACGCCCGCGCCGACTTCCACCGCATCGGCATCGCCCACGGCGAGGCCTGGACCTGCCTGGAACTCGCCGTCGTCGAGGCCGGCAACGCCCGTGCGCCGCAGGCGCTCGCCCTGTGCGACGAGGCGGCGACCCTGTTCGCGTCCTACGGCGACCGCCGCGGCGAGGACTGGGCCCGCTTCCTGCGCTGCACGCTCCTGCCGTACGCGGCGCAGGGCGGCGTGGAGGTCGGCACGGCGGTGGCCCAGGAGGAGCTGACCCGGCTGGCCCGCTCGCCCCACCCCCTGCGCGACACCCGGCTGCACGAGTGCCTGGAGGCGTACGGGGTGGTGCTGGAGCGTGGCGTGCGCCTGGAGTCGGGCTGGCAGGCCTGGCAACTGGGGATGGTGCCGGGACGGCACGCGCGCGAGGTGATGGGGGTGACGGTGCAGTCGTCGGGGGACGGGGGCGCGGAGGCGGCTGCCGATGCGGCTGCGACGGCAGATGGGGATGCGGCTCCGGGCGGTGCCGCGGGCTGGGCTGCTTCCAGCTGAGCGGGCGGCGCGACTCCGTGGCGTCCCACGGGAGGGGACGTCACGGGGTCACGCCGGAAACGGTCACGCCGGAGACCGTCGCGCCGTGGAACCGTCTCGGCGTGACGCCGCAAGCCGGCAGCGGGCGGCTCAGCCCTTCGCCGGCGACGCCTTGCCCGACGCGCCGTCGCCCGAGGCCCCGTCGCCGGACGTGGCCGCGGCCTCCTCCGCGTCGGGCGCCACCTCGAAGTCGACCTTGCCCATGTGCTTGCTCATGGACTTCATCAGGCCCCACACGGCCAGGGCCATCACCGCGAAGACGATGAATCCGAGGACGCCGGGGGTGACCTTGTCCTCGTCCACCTCCTTGGCGAGGGTGGCGAACTGCGTCACTGCCAGGCTCACGCTTGCGCTCATGTCAGGCATTGTCGCGGATGCCCGCAAACAGGTCGTCCTCGGGGAGGGAGGTATCGACGCGCGACTTCGCGAGCTCGTACTCCTCCGTGGGCCAGACCTCCTTCTGGACCTCCATCGGCACCCGGAACCAACCGCCGTCGGGGTCGATCTGCGTGGCGTGGGCGATCAGCGCCTTGTCACGGATCTCGTAGAAGTCGGCGCACGGCACGTGCGTGGTGAGCGTGCGGTCCAGGTGCCCGGAGTCGTCCCAGCGCTTGAGCCACTCCGCGTAGGGGGACTCCAGACCCCGGTCGAGCATCGCCCGGTGCAGCGCCTCGGTGCGCGGACGGTTGAAGCCCTGGTTGTAGTAGAGCTTCAGCGGCCGGTACGCCGGCCCGTACGCGTCCTCCGGGTACTTCACGGTGTCGTCCGCGCCCTCGAAGGCCACCATCGAGATCTTGTGGGTCATGATGTGGTCGGGGTGCGGGTAGCCGCCGTTCTCGTCGTAGGTGGTGATCACCTGGGGACGGAAGGAGCGGATCTGCCGCACCAGCTCGCCGGCCGCCCGGTCCACGTCCTCCAGGGCGAAGCAGCCCTCGGGCAGCGGCGGCAGCGGGTCGCCCTCGGGCAGGCCCGAGTCGACGAAGCCGAGCCACTCCTGCTTGACGCCGAGGATCTCGCGGGCCTCGTCCATCTCCTTCTTGCGTACCTCGTGGATGTGCTCCTCGATGTACTTGTCGCCCTGGAGCTTGGGATTGAGGATGGAGCCGCGCTCCCCTCCCGTGCAGGTCACGACCAGCACGTCCACCCCCTCGGACACGTACTTCGCCATGGTGGCCGCGCCCTTGCTCGACTCGTCGTCGGGGTGGGCGTGGACGGCCATCAGTCGCAGCTGGTCAGTCAAGACTCAATCCTCGAAATGTCGGCGCCCCCGTGAGCAGGGGTGCGATCGGCGGCTTCTATAGTGACCGAATCGGGGGGCCAATAATTCCGGAGCCGGGTTCCGGGAGCCCTTTCGGGACGTTCGTCCCGCCCCTGCGGAGAGGACGATCATGAGTACGGCGACCACGCGACCGCCCCAGGGTCGTTACGGACGCTCCTCGGACGAGCGCGCCGACCGCACTCTCAAGCTCGTCGGCGCCGTCCTCGGTGCGGCGCTGCTCGCCCTCGTGGGCTACTTCGCCTACCACTACGTCGGCAAGAACAAGATCAGCGCCGAGGTGATCACCTTCCAGGCCTCGGCCGACTCCGTGCGGGTGCATCTGGAGGTCCGCAAGGACGCGGGCGCGAGCGGCTACTGCACGATCCGCTCGCAGGCCGAGAACGGCGCCGAGGTGGGCCGCGCGGACTTCCGCTTCTCCGGCCCGGACACGCGGATCGACCGGGCGGTCACGCTCCGTACTACGTCGCAGGGCACGACCGCGGAGCTGCTCGGCTGTCACGCCGACTGACCGCGCGGGAAGTCTCCGCGCGCCGGACCGCCGGTCTTTCATCCGCAATACGTACGCGCTGACCTGCGTTGACGTAATTCTGGTGGCTTATGTCCTCCCCCTTCGGCCACTGAATTGTTAGGCTCGTGGTTTCGCCCATCCCTGGAGGAACATGCTTCCGGGTAGGGCGATGCTTTGTATTCCCTGTACCGACGAGGAGCACCCTGTGACCCAGACCAGCGAGAACGTCACCTGGCTGACCCAGGAGGCGTACAACAAGCTCAAGGACGAGCTTGAGTACCTTACTGGTCCTGCGCGCACCGAGATCGCCGGCAAGATCGCGGCTGCGCGTGAGGAGGGCGACCTGCGCGAGAACGGCGGGTACCACGCGGCCAAGGAGGAGCAGGGCAAGCAGGAGCTCCGTGTGCGCCAGCTGACCCAGCTCCTGGAGAACGCGAAGGTCGGCGAGGCTCCGACGTCCACGGACGGCGCGGTCGCGCCCGGCATGGTCGTGACGATCGCCTTCGACGGCGACGAGGACGACACGCTGACCTTCCTGCTGGCCTCGCGCGAGTACGCGAGCGCCGACATCGAGACCTACTCGCCGCAGTCCCCGCTGGGCGCCGGCGTGATCGGCCACAAGGTCGGCGAGGACGCCGAGTACGAGCTGCCGAACGGCAAGAAGGCCTCCGTGCGCATCCTCAAGGCCGAGCCCTACAACGGCTGACGACAGCCCCCGCTTCTTCGGAAGGCCTGTTCCACGAGGCCCCCGGACGCCCTGTGGCGCCGGGGGCCTCGCCCGTGTCGTGGCGGAGCGGCCGAGCGGTGCTCACGGCGGAGTACGCCCGGGTTGCGAGTCGGCGACGGACCGTCCGGAAGGGTGGATTCCGGGCGATCGTCGGGCCATGCCCGAACTCGCCGACAAGCAGCGCTCCTCCGCGGAGGGCGCCCTCACCGCAGGGTGTCTCCTGTTTCTCGTACTGGTGGCGGACGTGGCGGCCGGGCTGCTGGTCGCCATCGTGCTCGCCGTGCGGGGGCCGGGGCGGACGGACACCGGCTCCGGACGGACGGCGGCAGAGGCGGCGGCCGGCGGGCCGGCCCCGGACTGGTCGCCGGTGCTGGGATTCGGCGTTCTGGCCCTGGCGGCCGGCGCGACGGCCGTACTGCTGCTGCGGGGCGGGCACCGGGTGATCGGGACGGTGCAGCTGGCGTTCTGCGCTTTCCTGGCCGTCCACACACTGGGGTCCTGGCCCTGACCCGGACGCGACCACCGGCACGATTCGGGAAGGCGAGCCGTCATCCGGCCGCCCGGCGGTATTTGCGGACCGCGAGGGTGCGGAAGATCGCGATGATCACGACCGAGTAGATGAGCGAGGCCCAGACGGGGTGGGCCATCGGCCAGGCGTCGGACGGTGAGACGCCCGGGTCGCCGAAGAGCGTGCGGCAGGCCTGGACGGTGGCGCTGAACGGGTTCCACTCGGCGATCGGTTGCAGCCAGGACGCCATCTGCGAGGAGTCCACGAACGCGTTGGAGATGAAGGTCACCGGGAAGAGCCAGATCAGTCCGCCGGAGGTGGCCGCCTCGGGGGTTCTCACGCTCAGGCCGATCAGCGCGCCGATCCAGGTGAACGCGTAGCCGAGCAGGAGCAGCAGGCCGAAGCCGGCCATGATCCTGCCGAAGTCGGTGGGCTCCGCGTAGCCGGGACGCCATCCCACCAGGAGGGCGACGCAGGCCAGGACGACCAAGGTCAGCGATGTCTGCGCCAGGTCGGCGATGGTGCGGCCGGTGAGGACCGCGCCGCGGGCCATGGGCAGGGAGCGGAAGCGGTCGATGAGGCCCTTGTGCATGTCGTCGGCGATGCCCGCGCCGGCTCCGGCGGTGGCGAAGGTGACGGTCTGGGCGAAGATGCCGGCCATCAGGAAGTTCTTGTAGACGTCCGGGGCGGTGGAGCCTCCGATGCTCATCGAGCCGCCGAAGACGTAGGTGAACAGGACGACGAACATCACCGGCTGGATCAGCCCGAAGATGATCATCTCGGGGATCCGGCTCATGCGGATCAGGTTCCGGCGGGTGATGACCATGGAGTCGCTCACGGCGCTCACTTCGGGTCCTCCTTGCCGTCGACCTCGTTCTCGGGGTTCTTCGTCTCGGCCACGTGGCCGGTCAGGGACAGGAAGACGTCGTCGAGGGTGGGGCGGCGCAGACCGACGTCGTCCATTTCGATGCCGCGGGCGTCCAGCTCCCGGATGACCTCGGCGAGGAGCTTCGCGCCGCCGGTGACGGGGACGGTGAGTTTGCGGGTGTGGTCCTCGACGGCGGTCTCGCCCTTGCCGAAGGCGGCCAGCACCTCGGCGGCGGCCGGGATGTGCTCGCGGTCGTGCACCACGACCTCGACGCGCTCGCCGCCGGTGCGGGCCTTGAGCTCGTCGGAGGTGCCGCGGGCGATCACGCGGCCCTGGTCGACGACCGCGATGTCGTGCGCGAGGTGGTCGGCCTCCTCCAGATACTGCGTGGTCAGCAGCAGCGTCGTACCGCCGGAGACGAGGCGCTTGATCACGTCCCACAGCAGTTGGCGGTTGCGCGGGTCGAGGCCGGTCGTCGGCTCGTCCATGAACATCACGGGCGGTGAGACGACGAGCGCCGCGGCCAGGTCGAGGCGGCGGCGCATGCCTCCCGAGTACGTCTTCGCGGTGCGGTCGGCGGCCTCGGTCAGGTCGAACTGGTCGAGCAGTTCGGCGGCCCGGGTCTTCGCGGCCGCACTTCTCATCTGGTAGAGCCGGCCGACCATCTGGAGGTTCTCGCGGCCGGTGAGGTACTCGTCGACGGCGGCGAACTGGCCGGACAGTCCGATCGAGCGGCGGACCGCGTCGGGGTGCTTCAGCACGTCCATCCCGGCGACCACGGCTCGGCCGCTGTCCGGGCGCAGAAGTGTGGTCAGGCAGCGGACCGCGGTGGTCTTGCCCGCTCCGTTCGGCCCGAGCAGGCCGAGGACCGTGCCCTCCGGGACGTCGAGATCGACGCCGTCCAGAGCCTTGACGTCGCCGAAGGTCTTCACCAGACCTTCGGCATGGATGGCGCCTGGCATATGAGTCTCCTGAGTCTCCACGTCGTCGGGGATCGTCTTCGGAAATCGGCTGTATGTGCCATAACGCACACACCATAACGCGATGTATCGCGTCTCACAATGCACTTGCTCGAAGGAGTGAAAGAGCTGATGATCACCTCAGTCGATGACCGTGTAACCGGCCTCGCGGAGGGCGTGGCCGACCTCGACGCAGTGCGCCGGCCCCTTCGTCTCCAGATGCAGCTCGACCTCCGCCTCCGTGAGCCCGAGCCGGGGATCGGTCCGCACATGACTCACATCGAGGACGTTAGCGTCCACCACTGACAACGCCCCGAGCAGCGAGGCGAGCGCCCCCGGCCGGTCCGTCAGCCGCAGCCGTACGGCCAGGTAGCGGCCCTGCGCGGCCATGCCGTTGCGCAGGACGCGCTCCATCAGCACCGGGTCGACGTTCCCGCCGGACAGCACCGCGACGACCGGACCCTCGAACGCGCCGGGCTCGCTCAGCAGCGCCGCGACCGGACTCGCGCCGGCCGGCTCGACGACCAGCTTGGCCCGCTCCAGGCAGAGCAGCAGCGCCGCGGACAGCTCGTCCTCCGACACCGTGCGCACCTCGTCCACGAGATCGCCGATGATCCCGAACGGCACGTCGCCCGGCCTGCCGACCTTGATGCCGTCGGCCATCGTCGCCGGAGTGCGCAGCGACACCGGGCGCCCGGCCGCCAGCGAGGGCGGATACGCCGCCGCCCCCTCCGCCTGCACGCCCACCAGCCGCACGTCAGGCCGCAGTTCCTTCACCGCGACCGCGATGCCCGCGGCGAGCCCCCCGCCGCCGATCCCGACGACGATCGTTCGCACCTGCGGGCACTGCTCCAGGATCTCCAGACCGACCGTGCCCTGCCCGGCGATGATGTCCGCGTGGTCGAAGGGGTGGATGAACACCGCGCCCGTCTCGGCCGCGTACTCCTGCGCCGCCGCCAGCGTCTCGTCGACCACCTGGCCGTGCAGCCGCACCTCCGCGCCGTACTCCCGGGTCGCGCTGACCTTCGGCAGCGGGGCGCCCTTCGGCATGAACACCGTCGACCGGACGCCCAGCAGCGACGACGCCAGCGCCACGCCCTGTGCGTGGTTGCCGGCGCTCGCGGCGACCACCCCGGCGGCCCGCTCCTCCGGCAGCAGCCCGGCGATCCGCACGTACGCGCCGCGCAGCTTGAACGAGCCCGTCCGCTGGAGGTTCTCGCACTTGAGGTGCACCGGCGACCCGACGAGCTGGGACAGATGCCTGCTGCCTTCCATCGCGGTCGCCCGCGCCACGCCCGAGAGCATCTTCTGCGCGCCGCGCACGTCGTCGAGGGTGACGGGCCGCAAGGAGTCAGCCGTGCCGTAGCTCATGGCTCCAGCATCGCAGTTCACAGGCGGAAACCACCGCTGTGACCAACCACCGAGACCGGTTTCCCCAGCGCCGGTACGGCCCGCCTTCCGGCCGCGTACCCTGTCCCCCAACCCAGCACCCCTTTTCATGAAGTGAGCCCCCGGCCATGCCCACAACACCTGAAATGTCGATGGACATGACGACCCTCGGTGACACCGGTCTCCTCGACACGCTTCAGCACGAGGTCGCGGTGTTCGCGCGCCGTGCCGAACAGACCCGGCTCGGCGGGGTCGGGCAGGTGCGCAACTCCATGGACCGCGCCGCGTACCTGCTGCTGAACCGGCTCGACAAGGAAGGCCCGATGGGCGTCAAGGCGCTCGCCGCGAGCATGGGCATCGACTCGTCGACCGTCACCCGTCAGGTGGCTCCCCTCGTGGACACCGGTCTGGTCAAGCGGACCTCGCACCCCGAGGACGGACGGGCGGTGGTGCTCCAGCTGTCCCCGCGCGGGATGTCGCGGCTGGAGGAAGTGCGCTCCTCCAGACGTCAGTTGATGGCGGAACTCACCCAGGAGTGGGAGCCGGAGGAGCGCGAGGCCTTCTGCACGCTCCTGACGCGCTTCAACACCGCGCTGTCCTCGCGGATGGCCGCACAGGGGCTTCCGGGCGCGGAGCCGGCGCCGGCTTCCTGAGCCCTTTCCACCGGGCTTCCATCCCGCGCGTGCGCGGCTCTTGACCGAAAGCACGCCCCTGGCCTCATATTGCCAGGGGGGTCGCCCAGAGGCGGGAGGCGCGGTGCGAGCACGTCATGAGGCCCAGGACGCCCGCCGGGCAAGGGAGTTCGAGGCGTTCGTCGCCGGCGCGGGCGGCCGGCTGCTGCACACCGCCACCCTCCTCACCGCGGAGGCCCCGGACGACAACCCGCGCGCGCGGCGCCTGCTGACGCTGGCCCTCGCGCACACGTACGCGTGCTGGGACCGGCTGCGCGGCGAGGACCCGTACGACCTCGCCCGCCGGCAGCTGGCCACCCGCTTCGCCCACACCGCCTGGCACCGGTACGGCGGCCCCGGACGCGCGCATCCGCAGCCCGGCCGCGCGCTGGCCCTCCTCACCCCGCAGGAGCGCCTCGTCCTGGTCCTCCGGCTGTACGAGGGCGTCGGGGAGGAACAGGCCGCGGCGCTTCTCGGCCTCCCGCAGGAGCGGGTCCACGCCCTCTGCGACCGGGCGACGGCCACGCTGCTGCACCCGCCGCGCCCGCCCGCCCCGCAGCCGACGGCGGCCGGGGCGAAGACGGTGACGCCATGAGGACGCCGGGCCGAGCGCCGGCGGGCCAAGGGGGGCCGGGCCGAGGGGGGTCGGGGTGAACCGGCCGGAGCGGGAGGCCGCCGTACGGCAGATCATGGAGCGGGTCACGCCGCGCGTGCCGCCGGAGCTGCACGAGGACGTCGTCCGCCGCGGCGACCGCCTGCTGCGCCGCCGTACGCTCGCCCGCCGCCTGCTGTGGCTGGCGCTGGGCGCAGCGGTCGTGGCGTTCACCGTGTGGGCGCTGACGGTCCAGCCGTGGGTGGAGCCGCCGTCGGAGACGACCCCACCCCTCACGAACTGGTGACCGATGACCAGCCGGTGGTCACCGAGAGCCAGCCGGGGCCGGGGGACTAGCCCAGCGCCTGCTGGAGGTCCTCCAGGAGGTCCTCGACGTTCTCGATGCCCACGGAGAGGCGCACGAGGTCGCCCGGGACCTCCAGGGCCGAGCCGGCCGCGGACGCGTGCGTCATGCGTCCCGGGTGCTCGATCAGGGACTCGACGCCGCCGAGGGACTCGCCGAGCGTGAACACCTTGGCACGGTTGCAGACCTCGACCGCCGCCTCCTCGCCGCCCTCCACGCGGAACGACACCATGCCGCCGAACGCCCGCATCTGCTTGGCGGCCACCTCGTGCCCGGGGTGGTCCGGCAGCCCCGGGTACAGGACGCTCGTCACGCGCGCGTGCCGGGTCAGCATGTCGGCGATCTTCGTGGCGTTCTCGCTGTGCCGGTCCATGCGCACCGACAGCGTCTTGGTGCCGCGCAGCACCAGCCAGGAGTCGAACGGGCCGGCGACCGCGCCCATCGCGTTCTGGTGGTACGCCAGTTCCTCGCCGAGCTCACGGTCGCTCACGATGAGCGCGCCGCCCACGACGTCCGAGTGACCGCCCATGTACTTGGTGAGCGAGTGCACGACGACGTCGGCGCCGAGCGCCAGCGGCTGCTGGAGGTAGGGGGTGGCGAAGGTGTTGTCGACGACGAGCCGGGCGCCCGCGTCGCGCGCGATCTGCGCGAGGGCGGCGATGTCGGTGATGCCGAGCAGCGGGTTGGAGGGGGTCTCCACCCACACGGCCTTCGTCTTCGGGGTGATCGCGGCGCGTACGGCGGCCGGGTCGCTGGTGTCGGCCACCGACCACTCCACGCCCCACCGGGAGACGACCTTCGCGAACAGCCGGAACGTGCCGCCGTAGGCGTCGTTCGGGATGACCACGTGGTCGCCGGGCTGGAGCAGCGTGCGCAACAGGCAGTCCTCGGCCGCCAGTCCGGAAGCGAACGCGAGACCCCGGACGCCGCCCTCCAGGGCGGCGAGGTTCTCCTCCAGCGCGGTCCTGGTCGGGTTGGCGCTGCGGCTGTACTCGTAGCCGCCGCGCAGCCCGCCGACGCCGTCCTGCTTGTAGGTCGAGACCTGGTAGATCGGCGGGACGACCGCGCCGGTCAGGGGGTCCGCGGTGTTGCCCGCGTGGATCGCGAGGGTCTCGAAATGCTGACTGATGTGCCTGTCGCTCATGGGACCCGAGGGTAGTGCGCCCGCGGGGTGAACCGGACGCGGGCGGGGTTGGCCAATTGTCAGTGGCGTCTGGAACCCTTGAGCCATGGAGATTCTCTGGGTCCTGATGGCGCTGGTCATGCTCAGCTTCGTGCTGCTCCCGTTCCTGCGCCGCCGACGGGGCGCGATCGAGCAGGTCCCGGCGGGCCACCCGGACGCCGCGGACCCGGCGAACTACGGCTTCGTCCTCGAGGAGGAGCTGGACATCCGCATGCCCGGCCCCGACCAGGACCTGCTGGACGTCCTGGCCGTGGTGCAGCACACGCAGGACTACCGGGCGGCGCAGCAGCTGCTGGCCGGCACGGAGACGGAGGGCGAGCGGCGCTGGCAGCGCGTGCAGGCCTTCGCGGGCGCCGCCGCGCTGGAGCTGCGTCAGCGGCCGGGCGGGGTCTCGGACGCCCCGGGAGGGCAGTGGCTGCGGGTGTGGCGGACGGAGGCGCCCAAGGACGCGGGCGGCGCGGCGGTGCACGCCGAGTTCCTGGTGCAGCAGGCGTGGCGGACGTCGACGCCGGGCACGGACGACTTCCGGATCATCATGGAGGAGGCGAAGGACGCCTGCGGGCAGGCGGCGCTGCTCGCTCCCGGCGATCCGATCCCGTACATCGTCGAGCTGTCGGTGGCCCGGGGGCTGAACTACTCGCAGCCGGAGTTCGAGCAGCTGTGGCTGAAGATCCTGGACCGCGCGCCCACGCACATGGGGGCGCATCTGGCGGCCCTGCACTACTGGTGCGAGAAGTGGCACGGCTCGCGTGACGAGGCGACGTCCTTCGCGGAGGCGGCCGCGGCGCGGGCGCCCCAGGGGTCGCTGCTCGCGGCGATGCCCCTGTTCGGGGTGTTCGAGCACCTCCCCGAGGTGAATCTGGTGAGCGGCTTCTACCAGAGCGAGGTCGTGCGCAAGGCGATCCACGGCGCGCTGTTCGCCGTCCAGGCGGCCCGTGCCGACGACCCGATGCTGGCGCATGTGCGGCATCTGCTCGTCTTCTTCCTGGTGCGCGCCGAGCGGTGGTCGGAGGCGATGAACCAGCTGATACACGTCGACGGCCATGTGGGCGCGCTGCCGTGGACGCTGTCCGCCGACCCGGCGGGGGAGTTCGCGGTGTACCGGGCCCTGGCGGTGGCGGGCTACGAGGCGAACGGCGGCAGCCCGGCGTCGCTCCCGCACTGACTGCCGCGGGCGGAATGCCCGGGGGTCCACGCACGTTGACATGCGCGGACCCCCTGATTGGAGACCGCATGTTCCTGCACAGCCGTTCCCCGCAGCTCCCCACGCCCGAGCAGGCTCTGCGCGGGCGCCCGCAGCCCGCGTTCTCCGTCCCCGACCGCCACACCGTCCTCGGCAACCCGCTCCTCGGCCCGTACCCCGAAGGCCTGGAGGTCGCCGACTTCGGTCTGGGCTGCTTCTGGGGCGCGGAGCGCAAGTTCTGGCAGCTCCCGGCGGGCGTGTGGACGACTCTGGTGGGCTACCAGGGCGGCCACACCGAGCACCCCACGTACGAGGAGGTCTGCTCGGGTCTGACGGGCCACACGGAGGTGGTCCGCGTGGTCCACGACCCCCGCGTCGTCTCCTACGAGACCCTCCTGAAGACCTTCTGGGAGTCCCACGACCCCACCCAGGGCTTCCGCCAGGGCAACGACGTGGGCACCCAGTACCGCTCGGCGATCTACACCCACTCCCCCGCCCAGGCGGCGACGGCGGAAGCCTCCCGCGACGCCTACCAGCAGGTCCTCACCGCAGCGGGCCACGGCCCGATCACCACAGAACTCCTCCCGGCGACGGACCGCACCTTCTACCCGGCCGAGTCCTACCACCAGCAGTACCTCGACAAGAACCCGACCGGCTACTGCGGAATCGGCGGAACGGGCGTCTCCTGCCCGATCGGTGTGGCGCGGGCGGAAGGCTGATCGACGGATGGCCACCACGGCCCTCGAGGTCTACGACTACGCGATGCGTCACCGGATAGGTCCGCACCTGCGCGCCCTCGGCCTCAAGGGCAGTGGACAGCACTACGCGCTGCCGCATGAGCACGCGTGGGCTCTGGTCGGTTTTCAGAAGGCGTCGGGCAGCAGGGCCGCCATGGTCCGCTTCACGATCGACCTGTCGGTGATCAGCAGGTCGGCCTGGGCGGTCCTCCGGGAGGAGGACCCCACCTGCCCGACGCGCCCGCGCCCCGGCGCGCGCTACGGCGTGGAAGGCCACGTCTCCCGGATCGGCGGCCTCCTCCCGCACTCGCCGGACGTGTGGTGGAGCTTCGGCCCCGGAGACGCCCCTCCGGAGAAGCTCGCCGAGCCCAACGCCACGGACGTGTGCGCCGTCCTCAGCGAGTACGCGGTGCCCTACCTCCACCGCTCCCTTGAAGAGATCACGCGGCCGACCGCCCCCGGCGAGACCGGCGTCTCCCGTCCGACCGGTGTGGGGGCCGAGGCTGATGGATGAGGCCTTGTCGGCGGGGGCTGTGGCTGCTCTGCGGGTGTTGTTGGGTGGGGCGGATGCGGTGAGCAGGGCTCTGCGGGAGCAGATCCCGTATGCGCGGGTGGTGGGGCGGTGCGGGTGCGGGTGTGTGACCGTCGATCTCGAGGTGGACCGGGCGGCGGTGCCGCCCGCGCCGGCGCACGGCAATCCGGCTGTGGAGGCCTGGTACGACGCCCCGCATGCGGCCGGTGTCATGGTCTGCACCGCGGACGGCTACCTCTCGCTCCTGGAGGTCTACTCCGTCTCCGACGAGCCGGTCACCGTCTGGCCGGACCCCAGCTTCATCCGACGGTGAGCCGCGTCCCGGTGCCGTCCCGCCGCACCGGTGTTTGGATGGGGGCATGGGCAGCAGGAGTGTCAGTGTGGAGCGGCGGGTCGCTGTGGGGCAGGGGCCTGTGTGGGAGGCGTTGACCGATCTCGCGGGGATGGAGCGGGTGCTCGGCGGTGTCACCCGGGTCGAGGTGCTCACCCCGGGGGGCTTCGCGGTGGGGACGCGGTGGCGGGAGACCCGGCGGATGTTCGGGAAGGACGCCACCGAGGAGATGTGGGTGACCGCCTGCGAGCCGCCCGAGCGCTATGTGGTCGAGGCGGAGTCGCACGGCAGCCACTACGTCTCGGAGTGGGTGCTGCGCCCCGACGGGCCGTCGGCGACGACGATCCGCATGACGTTCTCGGCCGTGCCGACCGGCGGCGCCGCCGGTCTGCTCGCCAAGATCATGGGCCCGGTGGGCGCCCGCGCGGTGCGCAAGGCCATCACCAAGGATCTCGACGACATCGCCGCGGCGGTGGAGAGCGGCAGGCTCGGTTCCTGACGCGCGCGCCGGGGCCCGGTCCGAGAGGACGGGCCCCGACGGCGGGCGGGTCAGATCGTCGCCGTGTCGATGACGAAGCGGTAGCGGACGTCGCTGTCGAGGACGCGCTCGTAGGCCTCGTTGATCTCGGACGCGGTGATCAGCTCGATCTCCGCGCCGAAGCCGTGCTCAGCGCAGAAGTCCAGCATCTCCTGGGTCTCCTGGATGCCGCCGATGCCCGAGCCGGCGAGCGTCTTGCGGCCGCCGATCACCGAGAACAGGTTCAGCGCGACGGGCTCCTCGGGCGCGCCGACGTTCACGAAGGCGCCGTCCGTGCGCAGCAGGGACAGATAGGCGTCCACGTTCAGCGGGGCGGAGACGGTCGAGAGGATCAGGTCGAAGGTGCCGGCCAGCTTCTGGAAGGTCTCCGGGTCGCTGGTGGCGTAGTAGTGGTCCGCGCCCAGCCGCAGACCGTCGTCCTTCTTGCGCAGCGACTGCGACAGCACCGTCACCTCGGCGCCGAGCGCGTGCGCGATCTTGACGCCCATGTGGCCGAGGCCGCCCATGCCGAGGACGGCGACCCGCTTGCCGGGGCCGGCGTTCCAGTGCTTCAGCGGCGAGTACGTGGTGATGCCGGCGCACAGCAGCGGGGCGGCCACGTCCAGCGCCAGCCCGTCGGGGACGCGGACGACGTAGTTCTCGTCGACGACGATCTTCTGCGCGTAGCCGCCGTACGTGGGCTCGCCGTCCTTGCCGACGGCGTTGTACGTGCCGATCATGCCGCCGCCGGTGCAGTACTGCTCCAGGCCGGCCTTGCAGTTGTCGCACTCACGGCAGGAGTCGACCATGCAGCCGACGCCGACCCGGTCGCCGACGGCGTACTTCGTCACACCGGGGCCGACCTCGGACACGACGCCGGCGATCTCGTGGCCGGGGACCATCGGGAAGATCGCCTCGCCCCAGCCTTCCCTGGCCTGGTGGATGTCGGAATGGCAGATGCCGGCGAACTTGATGTCGATCAGGACGTCGAACTCGCCGACCTCGCGGCGCTCGATCGTCGTGCGCTCCAGCGGAGCCTTGGCGGAAGGGGCCGCGTAGGCGGCGACGGTGGTCATGCCGTGGTTCTCCCAGAATTCGTGCATGCGGTGCGTACGGGGTACGGCGCCCGGCCTGCCTTCCGGCCGGGCACGGCGTCCAGCCTGCCCGAACGCGCGCGGCTCACCCAGGCCTCACCTGTGCCTACGTCCGCCGTGCCTACCACTGGCGGGGTCAGGATCAGGGGCGTACGACCGTGAATACTGGACGTATGGACGAACACCCCGAAGCCGCCGCGCAGGAGCCCGGCGGGCGTCTGGACCGGCGCGCCGAGCTCAGCGAGTTCCTGCGCAGCCGGCGGGCCCGGCTGAAGCCCGAGGACGTCGGGCTGCCGGACTTCGGGCGGCACCGCCGGGTGCCGGGGCTGCGGCGCGAGGAGCTGGCGCAGCTGGCCGGGGTGTCGGTGGCGTACTACACGCGGCTGGAGCAGGGCAACGGGCGGAACGTGTCGGCGGAGGTGCTGGGCTCCATCGCCCGCGCGCTGCGGCTGACCGACGCCGAGCACGCTCATCTCACCCACCTCGCCAAGCCCAAGCAGCACAAGAAGAAGCCGGCGGCGCGGACCCAGCAGGTGCGGTCCTCGCTGTGGCAGTTGCTGGACCAGATGGACGGTGTGCCCGCGTACGTGGTCGGGCGGCGCGTGGAGATCCTCGCGTGGAACCGGATGGCGGCGGCCGTCTTCGGCGACTGGGGCGAGCTCCCGGCCGCCGAACGGAACTGGGCCCGGCTGGTGTTCCTGCGGCCCGACTACCGTGAGCTGTTCGTGGACTGGGAGCAGAAGGCGATCGACCTCGTCTGCGCGCTGCGCATGGACGCCGGCTGTTATCCGGACGATCCCCGACTGTCGGCGCTGGTGGGCGAGTTGTCGGTGAAGAGCGAGGACTTCCGGCGGCTGTGGGCGACCCACGACGTCAAGGACAAGAACTTCGGCGTGAAGCGGTTCCGGCATCCGCTGGTGGGCGAACTGTCGCTGAACTTCGAGGGGTTCCGGCTGATGGGGGACGGGGAGCAGTCGCTGGTGACGTATCACGCGGAGCCGGGGTCGCCGTCGGCGGAGGCGTTGCGGTTGTTGGCGAGTTGGGGAGTTGACGCGGCGCGGGCGGGGGCTGAGGCCGGGGCTTGAGTGGGCGGTTGTTGTGAGGTGCCGTGCGCTGGTGTGGGCCGCGCTGGGGGCTGCCGCCCCCAGGCCCCCGCTTTCGGCCTGAACGGCCTCGTCCTCAAGCGCCGGACGGGCTGAAAATTGCCGCCCCGGGACCGAAGAGTCAACGGAGGCGCCCCGGCCGCCACGGCGGGGCGCGTCAGCCCAAGTACGGCGGGGCCTCGCCCCAGCCCCACTTCGGGGTCGGCTGTTCCGCCGGGGGCTTGGCGTCCGGGCCGGAGAAGTACACCGCCAGGCGCGTGCCCCACTCCACGTATGCCAGGAACGCCGAGCGGAACTCCGCGTCCGTGGGGAGTTCCGCCTCGTCCGCCGCGTCCTGGATGAGGTTCACCCAGCGGCGGCGCTGCGGCTCGGTGATGCCTCGGCCGAAGTGCTTGGCGACCATGTGGCTGTGGCCGCCCTGCGTCGCCGAGTAGGTCTCGGGGCCGCCGAAGACCTCTGCGAGCCACAGGGCGACGTGCTCGGCGTGCTCGGGGGCCAGGCCCGCGAAGACGGGGGCGAGGAGGTCGTCCGCCAGCACCTTGGCGTAGAACGCCTCCGTGAGGCGGGCGAAGGCCTCCGCGCCGCCCGCCCACGCGTACAGGGTGGGCTCGGCGGAGCCCCGGCCGCGTACCGACGTGGGTTTGTAGTGGCGCATCTCCTCGATGTCCCCGACGTAGGGGCGGATCTCGGCGAGGAAGGCGGGGAACAGGTCCGAGGTGCGGAAGCCTTCGAGGTGGTCCTCCGTCGACGTCCAGGTGATGCGCAGGACGAAGTGGGCGAAGTCCTCCTCGCAGCGGGTGAGTTCGTAGTCGACGCAGTGGGGAGAGGCCGCGAGGTGGGGGGCGGCGCGGGTGTAGGCGGCGAGGAATTCCGCGGAGCGGTCCTCGGGGATGCGGTACCGGATGTACTCGATGACCTTGCTGGCCTTCTCTGCTGCTGTCATGGGCCCACGCAAGCACGAACGGCCCGCCGGAGGCTTCTCTTCCGGCGGGCCGTTCACTCAGCGCTCAGCGAACGCGGCAATCGTCGGTCGTCCGTCGTCGGTCGCGCGTCGACTCGTCGAGGTTGCCGGTGGGTTCGTCGGCGAGCAGCACCTTCGGGCGCTTCACCAGGGCGCGGGCGATGGCCACGCGCTGCTGCTGGCCGCCGGACATCTCGCCGGGGAGGTGGCCCAGCCGTTCGCCCAGTCCGACCGAGGTAAGCGCCTCGGCGGCGCGGTCGCGGCGCTCCTTGCCCTTCACTCCGAGGGGGACGAGGGCGGTCTCGACGTTCTCCTGGGCGGTGAGGGTGGGGATGAGGTTGAAGGACTGGAAGACGAAGCCGATGTTCTCGCTGCGGACCTTGGTGAGGCGGGCCTCGGACAGCTTGGCGAGGTCGACGCCGTCGAGGACGATCTCGCCCTCGGTCGGGCGGTCGAGGGCGCCGAGCATCTGGAGGAGGGTGGACTTGCCGGCTCTCAGTTCGTACATGGGGGTGGTGGCTCCTGTGCAGACGGAGGTGACCACGATGACCAGCGCGATGCCCAGCGCGAGAAGGCTGTGCCCGGCCCGGAAGCGCTGTGCCGGGACCCGAAAACACCGATGCCGCCCCTGGGGGCGGCATCGGGAAGCTGTGGGTCGAGCAAGGGGCGGACGGCTCAGGCGGCCGAACCCGCCTTCCACTGGGCCCAGTCCATGTTCCAGCCGTTGAGGCCGTTGTCCGGGGCGACCGTCTTGTCGCCGGTGTTCTGGACGACCACGACGTCACCGATGATGGTGTTGTCGTAGAACCAGGCGCCGGGCGTGCTCTTGTCGTTGGCGCCCTTGGTGTCCGACAGGCCGACGCAGCCGTGGCTGGTGTTCACCGAGCCGAAGATGGACTTCGCGCCCCAGTAGTTGCCGTGGATGAAGGTGCCGGACGTGGTCAGGCGCATGGCGTGCGGCACGTCCTTGATGTCGTACTCGCCCTTGCCGTCGTCGTCGGTGAAGCCGACCGACGCGCCGTTCATCCGGGTCTCCTTGAACATCTCGGAGATCACCATCTGGCCCTCGTACGTCTTGTTCTCGGGCGCACCGGCGGAGATCGGGATGGTCTTGACGGTCTTTCCGCCGCGCGTGACCTTCATCTGCTTGGTCTTCGCGTCGACGTAGGTGACCTGGTTACGGCCGATCTTGAAGGTGACCGTCTTCTGCTGGACGCCGAACACGCCCTTGGCGCCCTCGACACCGTCGAGCGCGAGCTTCAGCGTGACGGTGGAGTTCTCTTTCCAGTACTCGTCCGGCCGGCAGTCCATGCGGGTGGTGCTGAACCAGTGGCAGGCGATCTCCTGGCCGCCGGTGGAGTTGACCGTGATGCCCTTCTGGACCGCGGCCTTGTCGGTGATCTCCTTGTTGAAGTTGATCGACACCGGCATGCCCACGCCGACGGTGGAACCGTCCTCCGGCGTGAAGTTGGCTATGAAGCTGTTGGCCGGGGAGACCGTGGTGAAGGACGCGTTCTCGTGGGCCTCGCGGCCGTCGGAGTCCTTCGCGGTCGCCGCCAGCTTGTAGGTGGTGGACCGCTCCAGCTGCCCGCTCGGCTTCCAGCTGGTCTTGTCGGCGGACAGCTCGCCCTTCACTTCGGCGCCGTCGGCGGCGGTCATCGTCACCTGGGTGAGCGTGCCCTTGCTCACCGTGACGGCCGCCGAGTTGTTGATGGAGGCGTTGTTCGAGCCGTCCGCGGGCGTGATCTTGATCTGGGCCTCCGAGGCCTTCTCGGCCGCGGCCTCGTCGGCTTTCGCCTGCGAGGAGCTGTTTCCGCCGTCCGAGGCACTGCTGTCGCCGCTCGAACACGCGGAAAGCACCAGAACACCGCCGAGCAGTGCGGACGCGGTCGCCAGACCCCTGCGCCGCCTACTGTTCGTCATCACACGCTTCTCCATCGTTGCCGATTCCCGTAACCCCGAGAGTCCCCGTCGAGAGTCCCCGTCAAGGACTCAACGCTACGACCGGTTCGTCCCGTTCCACATTCGCGGAATGTGTGGGCCACACCACGTCCACGGACTGCCCGTGGTGCGGTCGTCGGTCAGCGCGCCTCTTGAGACGGTGAAACCCCGGGCGGCGGTTGCCGCCCGGAGGCACGAGTTTCCCAAGACGCTCAGCCGATGCGGGGTTCCTCCGCATCGTCCGCATCGTCCGCGCCGTCCGCGTCGTCGCCGAAGTCCTCGTCGAACTCCCAGGCGGGGGCGTCAGGATCGTAGGCGACGGGCTCGCTGGACCAGGAGGCCTGGTGGAGCTCCACCCCGGGGATCTCGCCGACCAGGTCGAAGGGGTCGACGAGATAGGCCAGGGCCTCGGCTGTGTCTTCGGTCACAGTGCTTTCGGCGTGCGTGCGCTCGCTGTCCGGCATCTCCTCGTCCTCCGCGACGCGTTGGAGTGCGGCTGCCGTCACCGCTTCCGCGTCGTCGATTTCCAGGACGAGTTCCACGCGTAGGCGTACATATCGGGACGTCTCTTCAGTGTTCATGCCCCGGAGCGTACGGCTCCACCCTCCCGCAACTTTCCCGCGACCCGCGCTCTTCATTAGCATCGGCTCACACGGCCAATTCGCCAGCGCCACAAGGGGATCGATATTCCGTGTCATCCGCTCGCCGTCCTTTGCTGACCGCCACCGCCGCGGGGACCCTGTTGGGCGCCCTGTGGTTCGTCCCGAACGCCAACGCGACGCAGGACGGACCGGCGAGAACGGACGTGACGACGCACGCCACCACACAGGCGCGGGCCGCCAACGCGCGGGCCGCCTCCGCGAGGTCCGACGCCTCCACGGCCTCCGCCGCGTCCGACGCCTCGACCAGTGCCTCTACCGACGCCTCTGGTGATGCCTCCACCGGTGCCACCGCGAGCGACGACGGCGCCCGCCTCGCCGACACCGGCAGCTTCGACACCACGCCGTACGTGGTCGGGGGGACCGCCCTGCTCGCCCTGGGCGCGGGGTTCGTGGTGTATTCGGTGCGCCGGGAGCGTCTCGGCTTCTAGCCGGCACGAGGTCGAGGTGACCGAAGCGGCTTTTGAATCAACTTGACGCTTACATGACCTAACGCTCATAGTCCGCTCATGAAGAGATCATCGGGGGCGCGGCTGTGCGCCGTGACCGCTGCGGGGGCGCTGTCGCTCGCCCTCATCACGGGCTGCTCGGACGACGGGTCGAAGAAGGACGGCAAGGGCGCGAAGGACTCGGTTTCGAGTTCGAGTTCCTCCTCGTCGGCTCCGGCCGCGAAGGCCCTGTCCAAGGCCGAGTTGGAGAAGCTGCTGCTCGCGCAGGGCGACGTCAAGGGCTACAAGGTCGCCTCCGGTGACGACACGCTTCCGAAGTCCAAGAGCGTGGTGAAGTCCGACAAGGCGGAGTGCTACCCGATCATCTGGGCCTCGGGCGCTCTCGCCCCGGGCGAGACCGATGTGAACGTCAGCAACTCCGTCTCGGAGGACAAGGCGTCGACCGCCACCGCGAGTCCCGAGGACCTCGCGGCCGCCTTCGACATCAACATCACGTTCGTGGGCCTCTCCTCGTACGAGGGCGACGGCGCCGAGAAGACCATGAAGGCCGTCTCCGACGCCGTGGCGGCCTGTGGCGGCGGCTACACCGTCGACGTCAAGGGCGAGAAGACCAAGGTCACCAAGGTCTCGGCGGCGAAGGGCTCCGGCCTGGGCGACGAGTCGGTCGGGTTCACCGAGAGCGTCGACATGGACGGCGAGGGCACGGCCACCGTGAACGGGGAGGTCGTCCGCAAGGGCAACACCGTCGCCACGTTCTACACGGTGAACTTCGTCGCGCTCTCCGGCGGCAAGGTGGTCCCCGTACCGCCGGCCGTGATCCAGGCGCAGGTCGCCAAGCTGAAGTGAGCTTCCGGGGCCCCGCCGTCCGTACCCGGGCGGCGGGGCCCCGTGCTGTCTGCCGCGGCTGTCTACCGCAGCGGCCCCGTGACCGTCTCGACCGCCGTCACGAGCCGTCCCTCCCGCACGAACGCGTCCGCCGCCGCGAGGTCGGGCGCGAGGAACCGGTCCGGGCCCGGCCCCTGGACGCCCGCCTTGCGCACGGCCTCGACGACGGCCCGCGTCGCCGGCGCCGGGGTGAGGCCCTCGCGCAGCTCGACGGCGCGCGTGGCGGCGTACAGCTCGACGGCGAGCACGCGCGCGAGGTCGTCGACCGCCGTGCGCAGCTTGCGGGCGGCGGACCAGCCCATGGAGACGTGGTCCTCCTGCATCGCGGAGGACGGGATCGAGTCCGCGGACGCCGGCACGGCGAGCCGCTTCAGCTCGGCGACCAGCGCGGCCTGCGTGTACTGGGCGATCATCAGCCCGGAGTCGACGCCGGGGTCGTCCGCGAGGAACGGCGGCAGGCCGTGGCTGCGGTTCTTGTCCAGCAGCCGGTCGGTGCGGCGCTCGGCGATGGAGGCGAGGTCGGCGGCGGCGATGGCGAGGAAGTCGAGGACGTAGGCCACCGGGGCGCCGTGGAAGTTGCCGTTGGACTCCACGCGGCCGTCGGGCAGGACGACGGGGTTGTCGACGGCCGAGGCGAGCTCGCGCTCGGCGACCAGCCGGGCGTGCGCCATGGTGTCCCGTCCCGCGCCGGCGACCTGGGGCGCGCAGCGCACCGAGTAGGCGTCCTGGACGCGGGGCGCGTCGTCCTGGTGGTGCCCGGTCAGCCCCGAACCCTTCAGCACGGCCAGCATGTTGGCGGCGCTGGCCCCCTGCCCGGGGTGCGGGCGGACGGCCTGCAGCTCGGGTGCGAGGACGCTGTCGGTGCCGAGCAGGGCCTCGAGGCTGAGCGCGGCGGTGACGTCGGCGGACTTGTAGAGGGTGTCCAGGTCGGCCAGGGCCATGATCAGCATGCCGAGCATGCCGTCGGTGCCGTTGAGGAGGGCGAGCCCCTCCTTCTCGCGCAGCTCGACGGGGGTGATGCCGTGCTCGGCGAGGAGTTCGCCCGCGGGGCGTACGACGCCGTCCGCGCCCTCGGCGTCGCCCTCGCCCATGAGCGTGAGCGCGCAGTGCGAGAGGGGGGCGAGGTCGCCGGAGCAGCCGAGGGAGCCGTACTCGTGGACGACGGGGGTGATGCCGGCGTTCAGCAGGTCGGCCATGGTCCGCGCGACCTCGGGCCGTACGCCGGTGTGCCCGGAGCAGACCGTCTTGAGCCGCAGGAACATCAGGGCCCGCACCACCTCGCGCTCGACGCGCGGCCCCATGCCGGCGGCGTGCGAGCGGACGATGTTGCGCTGGAGCTGTGCGCGCAGCTCCGGGCTGATGTGCCGGGTGGCGAGGGCGCCGAAACCGGTGGAGACGCCGTAGACGGGCTCGGGCTTGGCCGCCAGGGCGTCCACGATCTCGCGCGCCGCGGCGAGGGCGGCCACCGCCTCCGCGGACAGCTCGACCCGCGCGCCGCCACGCGCCACGGCGAGCACGTCGGACGCGGTCACGCCGGACGTCCCCACCACCACAGTATGCATATCCATATTCAGGAGCGTACGCAGTGAAGACGAGGATGTCACCAGGCGGTCCGCGCACTCCTTCCGGCCGGTCCCGTCACTGCCGTCCGCGGAAGCTGCGGCGCTCGGCGGCCGACCCGCGCGGCGGCTCGTCGGCGAGGCGCACGACGGGGTCGTCGGGCCCCTCCCGGCCCGCGACGACCGGCCGGGCGGCCCGTACGGCCTTCGCCCGGTACTGGGCGGCGTCCGCGAGCCGGAACAGCCGGCGGGCCGAGCGCACCGGCCCGATCGGATCGCCGGTGGAGGCGACACCGCAGGCCACGCCCTCCCCCAGCTCCAGTTCGGCGGCCCGCCGGCACAGCTCGTCGGCGACCTTCACGACGTCGTCGGCGGACGGTCCGACCGCCAGCAGACAGAACTCGTCCCCGCCGAGCCGGGCGGCCAGCGCCCCGGGCAGCATCGCCCCGCACAGCGACAGCACCGAACCGAACCGTTCCAGCAGGCGGTCCCCGACGGCGTGGCCGAGGGTGTCGTTGACCCGTTTGAGCCCGTTCAGGTCGCAGACCGCGAGGCTGACGACGTCCCCGCCCGTCCGATGCCGTTCGACCGCCTCCTCCAGCCGTACGTCGACGGCGCGGCGGTTGGCCAGGCCGGTGAGGGCGTCGGTGAAGGCGAGCCGGCGGGCCTCCTCCAGCCGCTCGGTCTGCGCGATCCCGGCGGCGACGACGGCGGCGAGGACGGTGGCGAAGTCGGCGTCCGCGCGCTCGAAGACGGCGGTCCCGGCGGGCCGGGCGACGTACAGCTCGCCCCAGGCGCGGCCGTGCAGCACGATCGGCGCGACGACGCAGGAGCCGCGCCCCCGGCGGCGCAGGGCGGCGACCCGCTGGTGGCAGTAGCCGGACCGGCCGGCGGCGGGGCCCTGCGCCGTCTCCACCCAGGCGTCGGGCTCGCCGCCGGACACCCAGCGTTCGTGCAGGAACTCGGTGATCTCGGGGAACTGGTGCACCGGGTAGGCCTCGCCGTCCGGGAACTCCTCCTCGTCCGGGGCCCGCTCCCCCACGTTCACCAGGACGCGCAGCCGGCCGAGGTCCCGCTCCCACACCGACAGCGCAGCGAAACCGCCGGACAGCGCCCGGCACGCGCCGAGCGCCGCCGCCCGCCACGACTCCCGGGGCGTCCGCGCGGCGGCCATCCCCTGCGCCAGCGCCACCACCGCCACGAGCCGTGCATCGTCACCCATCACCCCAGGCTAGGGACATTTCCCCGCAAGGGTGACACCGGGCCGACGCGCGGAGTGACGCCCGCCCGGCCGCGGGCGCCCGTCCCTTCCGCTCCCGTTCCGCCTACTCTCCCGGCCAGCGCGGCGGCCGCTTCTCGTTGAACGCCGCCACCCCCTCCGCCCGGTCGCCCGAGAACGCCACCGACCGCCAGGCCGCGTCCTCGACCTCCAGCCCCGCCCGCAGGTCCAGCCCCTGCCCCAGCCGCAACGCCCGCTTGGCCGCCCGCAGCCCCACCGGGGAGTTCGCCCCGATCCGCGCCGCCAGCGTCAGCGCCTCCGCACGGTCGCGGCCCTCCTCCACCAGCACGTCCACCAGCCCCAGCTCCCGCGCCTCCGCCGCCTCCACCCGCCGCGCGGTGAAGATCAGTTCGGCCGCGCGGGCCGCGCCCACCCGCCGGGGCAGCAGTTGCGTCCCGCCGCCCCCGGGGATCACCCCGACCGACACCTCGGGCAGCCCCACCACCGCCGTACGGTCGGCCACGATCACGTCGCACGCGAGCGCCAGCTCGAACCCGCCGCCCAGCGCGAACCCGTGCACCGCCGCCACCGTCGGCACCGGCAGCTCCAGCACCCCGGTGTACGCACCCCGCGCCACCGGCCGCTGCCGCACCAGCTCCGCGTCGCTCAAGGAGTTGCGCTCCTTCAGGTCGGCCCCGACGCAGAAGGCCCGCTCGTGCGTCGAGGTCACCACGACCACCCGTACGTCCCGGTCCTCCCCCAGCGCCGCGCAGGCCTCGCCGACGGACCGGGCCATCGCGGTCGACACGGCGTTCATGGCCTTCGGCCGGTCGAGGGCCAGCTCCGCGACATGCCCGTCCTCGTGCCGCCGCACCAGCACGAACTCCCCGAACCGTTCCTCGCTCATGGACACCCTCCGGTTAACGCGGGTTAACAACTCTCGCTCGCCCGATCATCGCAGCCGCGCCCCGCCGGGGAAAGGGCCGACCCGTTCGGGTGACAACCCGCCCGACTCCACCCGCACCGCCCACAGGAGCGCATAACGTGCGTGCGCCATGGCGCATCGGGGGCGCACACATCGGGGAGGCAACGCGATGACGACCACGCCGGTGAAGACGCACACCGGGACGTACGGACGGCCGAGCACGACGTCCGCACAGCACGAGCACGAGCACGAACACGGGCGTGAGCAGGAGCTGGAGCTGGAGCAGCGGCGCGAGCGGGAACGGACGCGCGCGGACGGCGGCGCGGCCGAGCCCGCCCGGCTCTGGTCCCCCAGGGCCCGTGGCCGCCACCGCCGCCCCCGTCCGCGCAAGGTGCTGCTGGCCGCCGGCGGTCTCGCTCTGGCGGCCGGCGCCCTGAGCCTCGTACGGATGACGCCCGACTCGCCCGTGCCCGGCATCGGCACGGCGGAGGCCGAACCCCGTATGGAGCCCACCGCGGACGTGTCGGCAGCGGAGGCCGCGGACACGGAGGGGCCGTCCGCCCCGGCGGCGCGCCCGACGACGCCCGCGGCCATGGGCGGCGGACAGACCGCGACCCCGGCCCTGGTCCCCACGGCGAGCCCCACCGGCTCCGCCGCCCCGACACCCCCGGCCTCAGCCCGCAGGCCCGGCACCCCCTACGCGCCCTACGCGCCCTCCGCCCCGGCGACCCCGAGGCACCCCGGATCCACCCCGCCCACCGCAGCCACCCCGCCCGAGGCCCCAGCGACACACGCGCCGACACCACCCCGGGCGACGACCGCTCCACAGCCCTCCACGCCCGAGGCCGCCCCCGGCGCGTCCTCTCCCACACCCCAGCGGCCGGACCAGCCGGGCCTGTGCGTCCCGGTCATCGGACTCTGCGTGGACCAGCTCCTCGCGAACCCGCGCTGAGGCGGGGCGGATGCTGAAGGGCCGATGAGCCGTACATTCGCACCGACACCGCCCCGGGCGACGACCGCACCCCGGCGACGCGACGAGCCGGGGCCGTGCGTCCCGGTCATCGGGCTCTGCGTGGACCAGCTCCTCGCGACCCCGCGGTGAGGCGGGGTCGCTCCTGGAGGGGCGGCGGGGTCGTCATTCGCCGTCGTCGTCGCGGCGGGTGAGCAGCCAGGGCTCGACCACGCCGAGGCCGCGCACGGGCCGCTGCCACATCGGCTGGAGGGCGAACCGGTAGACGGGCGGCTCCTCGCCCTCCTTCTCGGCCGCTGCCGCCTCCTCGGCCGCCTCCGCCTCGGACGCGGGCGCGTCCCCGGTCCTGATCAGCTCCTCGGCGAAGGCGCTGTCGACGAGGACGGCGTCCCTCGGCGCTATCGACGTCAGCCGCGAGGCCAGGTTGACGGTCGTCCCGAACACATCGCCCATCCGGGTGGTCACCGTGCCGAACGCCATGCCGACGCGCAGCTCGGGCATCGTCTCGTCGTTGCTCATGGTCTCCACGAGCCGCAGCGCGATGTCGGCGGCGGTGCCCGCGTCGTCGGCCGCGTACAGGACCTCGTCGCCGAGGGTCTTGATGAGCCGGCCGCCGCGGGCGGCGACCAGGTCGGCGGCGGTCGTCTCGAAGGCCTCGACGAGCTCGCCGAGCTCCTCCTCCTCCATACGGCGCGTCAGCCGCGTGAACCCGACCAGGTCGGCGAAGCCGACGGCGAGCCGCCGGTCGACCATCTCCTCGTCGTCGGCGGCCTGCACGACCCGCCCGGCGGAGGCGGCGAGCTGGCGACGCCACACGTAGACGAGGAACTCCTCCAGCTCGGGCAGGAGCAGCTCGACGATGGGATACGTGACCTCGGTGCGGGTCATCCCCGGCTCGGGCGGCTCGGTGAGCCCCTCCAGGAAGGAGTCGATCTGCCATTCCGCCAGACGGGCGGTGGTCTGGCCGGTGGACCGCGCGACCTGCACCGCCATGGCCTCGCTCAGCAGGCCCGCCTCCACGAGGCCGGCGAGGCGTCGCAGGGCCAGGACGTCGGCCTCGGTGAGCGCCTTGGCCTGGCCTATGTCGGCGAAGCCCATGGCCCGCCAGAAGCGGGACGCCAGCTCCATGGAGACGCCGGCGCTGCGGGCCGCCTGGAACGGGGTGTAGCGGCGCTCGGCGCCCAGGATGAGCTGTTCGAGGCGCAGGGCGAGCGGGTCGTCGCCCGGTTCGGGGGCCAGGGGGTTCTCCCGCTCGGACGAGGCCGAGAGTGGAGGAGGGTCGACCCGGCCGTCCACGCCCTCGCCGGAGCCCGTGTCGTCGACGGTCACGCGTGCTGCCCTTCCGATCTACCGCGGTCAGGTATCGACCGGCCTCAACTCTACGGCAGCTGTGCGCTAGCTCACTCCGTTGGGTTGCGCCGGGGGTTCAGGTGAGGTGCGTTTCCTTGGTGTACGGAGTTGGTGTGGTCCTTGTTCGGCTACCGGGGTGGGGGGTGCTTTTCGGATGCCGGGTGCGGGTCGTTCGGGGCTGGTCGCGCCCACGCGGCGGAGCCGCATATGTCACAGCCCCGCGCCCCTAGGGGGCTGCTCTCACGCTGGTTTCAAGTGGACGATGTCTCCTGCTCCCACCGGTTCGCGGGTTCCTGTGGGGGTGGTGATGATCAGCCTGCCGTCGGCGTCGATCGCTGTCGCCTCGCCGGTGATCGAGCGGTCGCCGGGGAGTTCCGCGCGGACCGTGCGGCCCAGCGTCGCGCAGCCCGCCGCGTACGTCTCCTGGAGGCCGCTGAGCGCCGGGTCGCCGTCGGCGTCGCGCCAGCCGGTGTACCGCTCCTCCAGGGTGCGCAGCACGGACCGCAGGAGGGTGTCGCGGTCGGTGCTGACCGCGTCGGCGAGGGCCAGGGATCCCGCCTGGGGGACGGGAAGTTCGTCCGCCCGGAGGGTGACGTTGACGCCCACGCCGACGACGACGCCGTCCTCGCCCGCGCGCTCCGCGAGGATGCCGCCGGCCTTGCGTTCCTCGCCGCCGACGCTCACCAGCAGGTCGTTGGGCCACTTGAGTGCCGTGTCCACGCCGGCCGCGCGGGCGAGTCCCGTGGCGACCGCGACGCCCGTCAGCAGGGGCAGCCAGCCCCAGCGGGACACCGGGACGTGCGCGGGGCGCAGCAGGACGGAGAAGAACAGGCCCGAGCGGGGCGGGGCGGACCACTGGCGGTCCAGCCGGCCGCGGCCGGCGGTCTGCTCCTCCGCGACGAGCACGGTCCCCTCCCCGGCCTTCCCGGCGGCGGCCAGGGCGACCAGGTCGGAGTTGGTGGAGCCGGTGCGCGGCACCACCTCCACCGCCGTCCACAGCCCGCCCTCCCGGACGAGCCCGCGCCGCAGCGCGGCGGCGTCGAGGGGCGGGCGGTCGAGGTCGGACCAGCGGCTGGCGTCTGCTGCATCTCGCGGCGTCATGCAAGCCACCCTAGGTGTGTGAAACGCCGCACTGCCGAACGGTGGAGCCACCACTACTCTACGGATGAGTAACCGTCCCCCCTTTTGAGCAGGCAGGGAGCCGCATCCCGATGTCCGAGCCGGAAGAGCGCCAAGAGATCCACGGGAACCGAGGGATCGACATCCACACGACCGCGGGCAAGCTCGCGGATCTCGAGCGCCGCGTCCAGGAGGCGACGCACGCCGGCTCCGAGCGCGCCGTCGAGAAGCAGCACGCCAAGGGCAAGCTGACGGCCCGTGAGCGCATCGAACTCCTCCTGGACGAGGGGTCGTTCATCGAGCTGGACGAGTTCGCCCGGCATCGCTCCACCAACTTCGGGCTGGAGCAGAACCGTCCCTACGGGGACGGCGTCGTCACCGGGTACGGAACCGTCGACGGCCGGCCGGTGGCCGTGTTCTCGCAGGACTTCACCGTCTTCGGCGGCGCCCTCGGCGAGGTCTACGGCCAGAAGATCGTCAAGGTCATGGACTTCGCGCTGAAGACCGGCTGCCCGGTCATCGGCATCAACGACTCGGGCGGCGCCCGCATCCAGGAGGGTGTGGCCTCGCTCGGCGCGTACGGGGAGATCTTCCGCCGCAACACCCATGCGAGCGGCGTGATCCCGCAGATCAGCCTGGTCGTCGGGCCGTGCGCGGGCGGCGCGGTCTACTCGCCCGCGATCACCGACTTCACGGTCATGGTCGACCAGACCTCGCACATGTTCATCACCGGCCCGGACGTCATCAAGACGGTCACCGGCGAGGACGTCGGCTTCGAGGAGCTGGGCGGCGCCCGCACCCACAACTCGACGTCGGGCGTGGCGCACCACATGGCGGGCGACGAGAAGGACGCCGTCGAGTACGTCAAGCAGCTGCTGTCGTACCTGCCGTCGAACAACCTCAGCGAGGCCCCGGCGTTCCCGGAGGAGGCGGACCTCACCGTCACCGGCGAGGACCTGGAGCTGGACACCCTGGTCCCGGACAGCGCGAACCAGCCGTACGACATGCACACGGTGATCGAACACGTCCTGGACGACGCCGAGTTCTTCGAGACGCAGCCGCTGTACGCGCCCAACATCCTCACCGGGTTCGGGCGGGTGGAGGGTCACCCGGTCGGCATCGTCGCCAACCAGCCGATGCAGTTCGCGGGTTGCCTGGACATCAAGGCGAGCGAGAAGGCGGCGCGGTTCGTGCGCACCTGCGACGCCTTCAACATCCCGGTGATCACCTTCGTGGACGTGCCCGGCTTCCTGCCCGGCGTCGACCAGGAGCACGACGGCATCATCCGGCGCGGCGCCAAGCTGATCTACGCGTACGCGGAGGCGACCGTCCCGCTGATCACCGTCATCACCCGCAAGGCCTTCGGCGGGGCGTACGACGTGATGGGCTCCAAGCACCTCGGCGCGGACCTCAACCTGGCCTGGCCGACCGCCCAGATCGCCGTCATGGGCGCGCAGGGCGCGGTCAACATCCTGCACCGCCGCACGATCGCGGAGGCGGAGGCCGCGGGGGACGGCGACGCGACCCGGGCCCGGCTCATCCAGGAGTACGAGGACGCCCTCCTCAACCCGTACGTCGCGGCCGAGCGCGGCTACATCGACGCGGTGATCATGCCGTCGGACAGCCGCCGGCACATCGTGCGCGGGCTGCGTCAACTGCGTACGAAGCGGGAATCCCTGCCTCCGAAGAAGCACGGCAACATCCCCCTCTAGGAGCCGCCATGACGATCAAGGTCGTACGGGGCAACCCGACCCCGGAGGAGCTGGCCGCCGCCCTGGCGGTGGTCCGCGCCCGCGCCGCGGCGGCAGCGGCGACGCCGCCCGGCGCGGACCCGGCCCCCAAGGACGCGTGGTCCGACCCGTCCCGCATAGCGGGCCGACGCCTCCCCCAACCGGGCCAGACGTCATGGGCCCGCACGTACTGGCCGGGCTAGGCGAAAGCCGGCCTTGGCTTTCAAGGGGCGCGGGGAACCGCGCACAGCGGGACAACCCGGGGCACATTTTTAAGTACCCGTACTCAGGCACCGCCACCGGCCAAGCCCCACGCTGGTGGCATGCTGTGGTCCGACCCGAAGAACGAGCCGCCCGACGAACTCCGCGAAATGCAGGAGACGCTCAGGCGGCTCGGTCTCTTCCTGGCGGTGGCCATGCTGGTGGCGATGCTCGTGCTCGGCCTCTGCTGACGGCGGCCGGCCCGTGCGGTGTCGGCGATACCCTGGCCGCATGACCGATCAGCCGCGCCGCCGTCTCGTCCTCGCCTCCCAGTCGCCCGCCCGGCTGGGCCTGCTGCGGCAGGCGGGGCTCGCCCCCGAGGTGATCGTGAGCGGGGTCGACGAGGACGCCGTCAGCGCCCCCACGCCCGCCGAGCTGGCGCTCGCCCTCGCCGAGGCGAAGGCCTCCGTGGTGGCGGCGAAGCCCGAGGTCAAGGGCGCGCTGGTGATCGGCTGCGACTCGGTCCTCGACCTGGACGGCGAGGCCCTGGGCAAGCCCGAGGACGCCGAGGAGGCCACCGCCCGCTGGAAGGCGATGCGGGGCCGCGCGGGCACGCTCCAGACCGGACACTGCGTCTACGACACCGGCAGCGGGCGGTACACCTCGGCGGTCGCCTCCACCGTGGTCCACTTCGGCGAGCCGACGGACGACGAGATCGCCCTGTACGTCGCCTCGGGCGAGCCCCTCTACGTCGCCGGCGCCTTCACCCTGGACGGCCGCTCGGCCCCGTTCATCAACGGCATCGACGGCGATCACGGCAACGTGATCGGCATCAGCCTCCCCCTCGTCCGCCGCCTCCTGTCCGACCTGGGCGTGGGCATCACGGAACTGTGGACGCCGCCGGAGTGACGGAGGGGTGCACGCCAGCACGTCACCGCACGGCAACACGTCACCCGTCAGGGCGTCACCCGTAGGTGTGACTCGTCCGACGGGCCCGCGGTCGGCGGGCTCCCGGCCGACGGGTCCGTGTCCGACGGGTCCGTGTCCGACGGTCCGGCAGGCGCCGGCTCGGGCGTCGGAGGGGTCTCCTGGCGGTCGTAGCTCATCAGGAGCAGGACGATCAGCGCCAGTACGACCATCATGAAGACGAACGCCGTGCGGCCCACCGGGCCCCAGGTGAACGCGCCCAGCAGGCCGTGCACCACCGCCACGCTGATCAGCAGGACGCGGCCCAGGCCCGCCGGGGGGCGGTCGCGGATCAGGACCAGCAGGGCGACCACCCCGCACAGGGCGAAGTACAGGCCGAAGAGGATGCCGCCGATCTTCGACGACATCGACATCACGTCGGGGTCGAGCCCCGCCAGGGACATGTTCTGGCGGTCCACGACGAGGCCGAGGAACCAGTTCAGCGCCGCGACGCCGAACGCCTCGGCGAAGAGCACGACCGCCACCACCGCTGCCACCGGTCTGCGCACCACCGGTCCCCACCCACTTTCGACGCAGCCCCGAGCGGGACCCTGGTTACTCCAAGTACGTTCGTTCGAGACATCGCGAACGCTACTAACGGGTAAACCGCGGGACAAGGGTTCCGCAGGCGGCAAAGAATCGTTGGGCCATTCGTAGGGACTCCACAAAGAAACGGAGTGGGCCGCAGCACGCCCTCACAGAGACCTTGGCCACAATGGAGGGCTAGGGTTTCCGGGAGGAGTGCTGCGGACGGCGGTACTACAAGGGATTTCGCGGTCGAGTGAGCCTCGCATCACGCTCCGTGTGGGCAAGCTCACCTCTGGGGACGGGTCGAAGTGCCGTGTCGGCTGTCCCTAAACTCGGCTTGTTTCAAGGAGGGAGCCTCAATCGTGCGCAAGGTGCTCATCGCCAACCGTGGCGAAATCGCAGTCCGCGTGGCCCGGGCGTGCCGGGATGCCGGTATCGCGAGCGTGGCCGTCTACGCCGACCCGGACCGGGACGCTCTGCATGTCCGCGCCGCGGATGAGGCGTTCGCCCTGGGCGGTGACACACCGGCGACCAGCTATCTCGACATCGGCAAGGTGCTGAACGCCGCGAGCGAGTCCGGTGCGGACGCCGTCCATCCGGGCTACGGCTTCCTCTCCGAGAACGCCGACTTCGCCCAGGCGGTGCTGGACGCCGGTCTGATCTGGATCGGCCCGCCCCCGCAGGCCATCCGCGACCTCGGCGACAAGGTGGCCGCCCGTCACATCGCCCAGCGCGCCGGCGCGCCCCTGGTGGCCGGCACGCCCGACCCGGTGTCCGGCTCGGAGGAGGTCGTCGCCTTCGCGCAGGAGCACGGGCTGCCGATCGCGATCAAGGCCGCCTTCGGCGGCGGCGGGCGCGGTCTGAAGGTCGCCCGCACCCTCGAAGAGGTGCCCGAGCTGTACGACTCGGCCGTGCGCGAGGCCGTCGCCGCCTTCGGCCGCGGCGAGTGCTTCGTCGAGCGCTACCTCGACAAGCCGCGCCACGTCGAGACCCAGTGCCTGGCCGACCGGTACGGCAACGTGGTCGTCGTCTCCACCCGTGACTGCTCTCTCCAGCGCCGTCACCAGAAGCTGGTCGAGGAAGCCCCGGCGCCGTTCCTCTCCGAGGCGCAGCTCGCCGAGCTGTACTCCTCGTCCAAGGCCATCCTGAAGGAGGCCGGTTACGTCGGCGCCGGCACGGTGGAGTTCCTCGTCGGCCTCGACGGCACGATCTCCTTCCTGGAGGTCAACACCCGTCTCCAGGTGGAGCACCCGGTCACCGAGGAGGTCGCCGGCATCGACCTGGTGCGGGAGATGTTCCGCATCGCCGACGGCGAGGAGCTCGGCTACGACGACCCGGTGCTGCGCGGTCACTCCTTCGAGTTCCGCATCAACGGCGAGGACCCGGGCCGCAACTTCCTGCCGGCTCCCGGCACGGTCACGGTCTTCGACGCGCCGTCCGGTCCGGGCGTGCGCCTGGACGCGGGCGTGGAGTCGGGCAGCGTCATCGGCCCGGCGTGGGACTCGCTGCTGGCGAAGCTGATCGTCACCGGCCGCACCCGCAAGGAGGCCCTGGAGCGGGCCTCCCGCGCGCTGGAGGAGTTCCAGGTCGAGGGCATGGCGACGGCGATCCCGTTCCACCGCGCGGTGGTCAGGGACCCGGCATTCGCGCCCGAGCTGACGGGCTCCGCGGACCCGTTCACGGTCCACACCCGCTGGATCGAGACCGAGTTCGTCAACGAGATCAAGCCCTTCACCGCCCCCGCCGACGCGGAGACGGACGAGGAGCCCGGCCGTGAGACGGTCGTCGTCGAGGTCGGCGGCAAGCGCCTCGAGGTCTCCCTGCCGTCGTCGCTCGGCATGTCGCTGGCCCGTACCGGTCTCGCGGCGGGCGCCAAGCCGAAGCGCCGCGCGGCGAAGAAGTCCGGCCCCGCCGCCTCCGGCGACACCCTCGCCTCCCCGATGCAGGGCACGATCGTCAAGGTCGCGGTCGAGGAGGGCCAGGAGGTGCAGGAGGGCGATCTGATCGTCGTCCTGGAGGCCATGAAGATGGAGCAGCCGCTCAACGCGCACCGCTCCGGCACGGTCAAGGGCCTCGCCGCCGAGGTCGGCGCGTCGATCACGTCGGGCGCGTCGATCTGCGAGATCAAGGACTGACGCGGAGGCACGAGCGCCGAGGCGCCCGCGGGATCCGAGAGATCCGGCGGGCGCCTCGCCCGTTTCCGCAGGCCCCCGCGATCCGACCGCGCGGCAAGCACCTCCCGGGGCGGCGGCGCACGGACTCGGCACCCGTCGCCGACCCCGCCCGGGGACACGGGACCGCATCGATGTGCGGCTCCGCCGCACAAGCGCACCCAGCCGCGTACGACCCGCGACGGCCGCCACAACGTCGGCCCCACCACCTCGCCGCCGACGACGCCGCCGCCGGCAAGCCTCCCGCCCTGCGGCACCCGGCTCCGCCGCGCGAGCGCGCCCAGCCGCGGCACGGCCCGCGACGGCCGTCGCCGCGTAAGAGCTGACCGCGTACCGGGGCTTCAGGGCGACCTGACCGAGGCGGGGCTCAGGGCGAGCTGACCGAGGTCAGTCCCTCCACCTCGGCGCCCATGCCGACGGCGAGCGCATCCCGCCCCGCGGCACCCGGCCCCGCGGGGGCTCAGCGGCGGCGGAGGTCTGCGACGCGGGCCGCTCGCTCGCCGCCGGGGGCCTGCTCCCCGCCCAGCACCGCGGCCGTGCGCAGTCCGTTGGCCGCGCCGGGGACCTGGCTTCGGCGCGGGGCCGGCAGCGGCACGTCCCGGCGCTGCTGCTGGCGGCGCGCCGGGACCGCGTCACCCCCCGGGTTTCCCGACGCCCCGGCCACGGCGATCTGCACCCCCTGGTCGGCGAGGGCCTGGAGCTCGGTGGCGGCGCGGTCGTCGTGCGCGGGCGGCTCGTCGGTCACCAGGCGGGTGATGACGTCCGTCGGCACGGTCTGGAACATGGTGTCGGTGCCGAGCTTGGTGTGGTCGGCGAGGACGACCACCTCGGCGGCGGCCTGCACCAGCGCCCGGTCCACGGACGCCGAGAGCATGTTGGACGTGGAGAGCCCGCGCTCGGCGGTGAGACCGCTCCCGGAGAGGAAGGCGCGGGAGACCCTGAGCCCCTGGAGGGACTGCTCGGCCCCGCTGCCGACGAGGGCGTAGTTGGACCCTCTCAGCGTCCCGCCGGTCATCACGACCTCCACCCGGTTCGCGTGGGCCAACGCCTGGGCCACCAGCAAAGAGTTGGTGACGACGGTCAGGCCGGGCACACGGGCGAGCCGGCGCGCGAGCTCCTGGGTGGTGGTACCCGCCCCGACCACGATGGCCTCGCCCTCTTCCACGAAATTCGCGGCGAGGTCGGCGATGGCGGTCTTCTCGGCGGTCGCGAGATGAGACTTCTGCGGAAAGCCGGACTCCCGCGTGAAACCGCCCGGCAATACCGCACCGCCGTGCCGGCGGTCGAGGAGTCCTTCTGCCTCCAGTGCGCGCACGTCCCGCCGTACGGTCACTTCGGAGGTCTGGACGACGCGGGCGAGCTCACGGAGCGACACGGCCCCATTGGCTCGCACCATTTCGAGGATCAATTGGCGACGTTCTGCAGCGAACACGAAACTGACAGTAACGCGGGCGACCGTCTGCTTTCAGCTCTTTGCGCCGAATAATAGAAGTTGTTCGCACAGTAGGGACGGAGGTGGTATAGGGGCCTAGTTGCCGCGCCTATGCCATCCGCACGGGCCACAACTCCCCGTGACCAGCGGGGAGTCGGTTCCGGCCGCCGGCCGCGGGGTCAGCCCTCGTCGCCCGCCTTGCGGGTGTGCAACTGCCGGGCCACCTCGGCGATCGACCCCGACAGCGACGGGTAGACCGTGAAGGCCTTCGCGATCTGTTCGACCGTCAGATTGTTGTCGACGGCGATCGAGATGGGGTGGATGAGCTCCGAGGCGCGCGGCGCGACGACCACGCCGCCGACGACGATGCCCGTGCCCGGCCGGCAGAAGATCTTGACGAAGCCGTCCCGGATGCCCTGCATCTTCGCGCGCGGGTTCCGCAGCAGCGGCAGCTTGACGACCCGCGCGTCGATCTTGCCCGCGTCCACGTCGGCCTGGGTGTAGCCGACGGTGGCGATCTCGGGGTCGGTGAAGACGTTGGAGGAGACGGTCTTCAGGTTGAGCGGGGCCACCGCGTCGCCGAGGAAGTGGTACATGGCGATACGGCCCTGCATGGCGGCGACGGAGGCGAGGGCGAAGACGCCGGTCACGTCGCCGGCGGCGTACACGCCCGGGGCGGTCGTGCGGGAGACCTTGTCGGTCCAGATGTGCCCGGAGTCGCGGACCTTGACGCCCGCCTCCTCCAGCCCGAGCCCCTCGCTGTTGGGGATCGCGCCGACGGCCATCAGACAGTGCGAGCCGGTGATGACCCGGCCGTCGGCCAGCGTCACCTCCACCCTGTCGCCGACGCGCTTGGCGGACTGCGCGCGGGAGCGGGCCATGACGTTCATGCCGCGGCGGCGGAAGACGTCCTCCAGGACGGCGGCGGCGTCCGGGTCCTCGCCCGGCAGCACCCGGTCCCGGGAGGACACGAGGGTCACCTTCGACCCCAGGGCCTGGTACGCGCCGGCGAACTCGGCGCCGGTCACGCCGGACCCGACCACGATGAGCTCCTCGGGCAGCTCACGCAGGTCGTAGACCTGGGTCCAGTTGAGGATGCGCTCGCCGTCGGGCTGGGCGTCGGGCAGTTCGCGCGGGTGGCCGCCGGTGGCGATGAGGACGGCGTCGGCGGTGAGGGTCTCCTCGCTGCCGTCGGCGGCGGTGACCACGACCTTGCGCGAGCCGTCGAGGGACTGCATGCCCTCCAGCCGGCCCCGGCCGCGCAGCACGCGCGCGCCGGCGCGGGTCACGGAGGCGGTGATGTCGTGCGACTGCGCGAGCGCGAGGCGCTTCACCCGCCGGTTGACCTTGTGCAGGTCCACGCCGACCACCCGGGCCGACTGCTCCAGCGGCGGGGTGTCGTCGGCGACGATGATCCCCAGCTCCTCGTAGGAGGAGTCGAAGGTGGTCATCACCTCCGCCGTGGCGATGAGAGTCTTCGACGGCACGCAGTCGGTCAGCACCGACGCCCCGCCCAGACCGTCGGCGTCGACGACGGTCACCTCCGCGCCGAGCTGAGCGGCCACCAGCGCCGCTTCGTAGCCGCCGGGTCCGCCACCGATGATCACGATCCGAGTCACGTACTCCATTGTCCCGCACGCGTCGACCCGGCACGTCCCCGGGGGGCGGGGCGGCGCTACACCTGATGCCCGAGTGGCGGCGGACAGCGGAAGTGACGTGCGCCGGGCTGCCGTACTCTCATCGCATGTCGCTCTACGCCGCGTACGCCGGCAACCTCGACGCGCGGCTGATGACCCGCCGCGCCCCGCATTCACCGCTGCGCGCGACGGGCTGGCTGAACGGCTGGCGGCTGACGTTCGGCGGCGAGCACATGGGCTGGGAGGGCGCGCTCGCGACGATCGTCGAGGACCCGTTGTCACAGGTCTTCGTCGCGCTGTACGACATCGCCCCGATGGACGAGGAGTCGCTGGACCGCTGGGAGGGCGTGGGCAGCCTCGACGTCTACCGCCGCACCCGGACCCGCGTGCACACCCTCGACGGCGAGGAGCAGGGCTGGACGTACGTCCTCAACGGCTACGAGGGCGGCCTGCCGTCGGCCCGCTACCTCGGCGAGATCGCCGACGCCGCCGAGTCCGCGGGGGCGCCACACGATTACGTGATGGAGCTGCGCAAGCGGCCCTGCTGAGGCGCGGCGTTCCTACACTGGGGGGACCCGACGCACACACGGGAGAGCGCATGGCCCCCACCACGTACGACGTCTTCTTCACCGTGCAGGCCGCGGAAGCCCGCGACCGGCTGGACGACCGCCAGCGCTCCGCGTTCGACAAGGGCATCGCCCTGCTCGCCCGTGACCCCTTCCTCTCCGTCTCCCGGCCCATAAGCTCCACGGGCGACGACCGCACCATCCGGCTCACGCAGAACGTCCTGGTGGAGTACACGGTCAGCCGCGGCCGGCTGCTGATCTTCATCGTCGAGGTCTTCAACGACAAGGACATCCTCGTGACCGACGAATAGACGCGCCCGCCGCGGGCTTGGTTGGAAACGACAAGACAACGATCCCCGTCCCGTCGGCTTCGACATCTACGCGCGTAGGCCGAGACGGGCTACCCTCATCGCGTGAACGCAACTCTTCTCCCGGACGACATCCAGGGCGACCCGTACGCGGCCGCCGACGCCGCCGCCGCGCGCCTGCGTGAACTGACCGGCGCCGAGACCCATGACGTCGCCCTCGTGATGGGCTCCGGCTGGGCTCCGGCCGTGGACGCCCTGGGCGCTCCCGAAGCCGAGTTCCAGGTCACCGACCTGCCCGGCTTCCCGCCGCCGGCGGTCGAGGGCCACGGCGGCAAGATCCGCTCGTACCGGATCGGGGAGAAGCGCGCCCTGGTCTTCCTGGGCCGCACCCACTACTACGAGGGCCGCGGCGTCGCCGCCGTCGCCCACGGCGTCCGCACGGCCGTCGCGGCCGGCAGCAAGACGATCGTCCTGACCAACGGCTGCGGCGGCCTGCGCGAGGGCATGCGCCCCGGCCAGCCGGTCCTGATCAGCGACCACATCAACCTCACGGCGACCTCCCCGATCGTCGGCGCGAACTTCGTCGACCTCACGGACCTGTACTCGCCGCGGCTGCGCGCGCTGTGCAAGGAGATCGACGCCACGCTGGAGGAGGGCGTCTACGCCCAGTTCCCCGGCCCGCACTACGAGACGCCGGCGGAGATCCGGATGGCGCGGGTGATCGGCGCGGACCTGGTGGGCATGTCCACGGTGCTGGAGGCCATCGCCGCGCGTGAGGCGGGCGCGGAGGTGCTGGGCATCTCCCTCGTCACCAACCTCGCCGCGGGCATGACCGGCGAGCCGCTGAACCACGAGGAGGTCCTCCAGGCGGGCCGGGACAGCGCGACGCGCATGGGCTCGCTGCTGGAGCAGGTCCTGGGCCGGCTGTAGGCCCCGGCGCCCAGGGGCGCCGCCCCTGAAACCCCGCCCGGGGGCTCCGCCCCCTGCCCCCGGCCTGTGCCCACCCACCACCCGATCGGTCGGGAAAAGGTGAGCACATCCAGCCCGTCTGGGGTCCCCCCTCTGGGGGAGTTTGAGGACGAGGCCCGTCCAGGGCCGAAGCGGGGGTCCGGGGGCGGCAGTCCCCGGGGACGATGGGGGTCCCCCCGCTCGAGCGAAGCCGAGAGTGGGGGAGGGAAGGGGCGGCGGGGGCGAGAAACGTACGCACACTCACGCTCATGAGAGGTTCACCGTGCCCGACGACCGCGACGATCTGCTCGCCCGCGCCCACACCTGGCTCGCCGAGGATCCCGATCCGGAGACCCGCGAGGAACTCGCCGCCCTCGTCGAGGCGGGGAACGTCACAGACCTGGCCGCCCGCTTCTCCGGCACCCTCCAGTTCGGCACCGCCGGCCTGCGGGGCGAACTCGGCGCCGGCCCGATGCGCATGAACCGCGCCGTGGTCATCCGCGCCGCCGCCGGCCTCGCCGCGTACCTGAGGGCGAAGGGCCAGGGCGACGGCCTCGTCGTCATCGGCTACGACGCCCGCCACAAGTCGGCGGAGTTCGCGCGGGACACCGCCGCCGTGATGACGGGAGCGGGACTGCGCGCGGCCGTCCTCCCCCGCCCCCTCCCCACCCCCGTCCTGGCGTACGCCATAAGGCACCTGGGCGCGGTCGCCGGCGTGGAGGTCACGGCCAGCCACAACCCGCCCCGCGACAACGGCTACAAGGTCTACCTCGGCGACGGCTCCCAGATCGTCCCGCCCGCCGACGCGGAGATCGCCGCCGAGATCGCCGCCGTCCGCTCCCTGGACGACGTCCCGCGCCCGGAGTCGGGCTGGCAGACCCTGGACGACTCCGTCCTGGCCGCCTACCTGGCCCGCACCGACGAGGTCCTCGACCCCGCCTCCCCGCGCACGGCCCGCACGGTCTACACGGCGATGCACGGCGTCGGCAAGGACGTCCTCCTCGCCGCGTTCGCCCGCGCCGGCTTCCCGGAGCCCGTCCTCGTCGCCGAACAGGCCGAGCCCGACCCGGACTTCCCGACCGTCGCCTTCCCCAACCCGGAAGAGCCCGGTGCGATGGACCTCGCCTTCGCGAAGGCCCGCGAGACCGACCCGGACCTGGTCGTCGCCAACGACCCGGACGCCGACCGCTGCGCGGTGGCCGTCAAGGACGGCGGCGACTGGCGCATGCTGCGCGGCGACGAGGTCGGCGCGCTCCTCGCCGCCCACCTGGTCGCGCGCGGCGCGCGCGGCACCTTCGCCGAGTCGATCGTCTCCTCGTCCCTGCTGGGCCGGATCGCCGAGAAGGCGGGCCTCCCCTACGAGGAGACCCTGACCGGCTTCAAGTGGATCGCCCGCGTCGACGGCCTGCGCTACGGCTACGAGGAGGCGCTCGGCTACTGCGTCGACCCCGAGGGCGTCCGCGACAAGGACGGCATCACCGCGGCCCTCCTCATCACCGAACTGGCCTCACGGCTCAAGTCGGAGAACCGCACCCTCCTCGACCTCCTCGACGACCTCGCCGTCGACCACGGCCTGCACGCCACCGATCAGCTCTCGGTGCGCGTGGAGGACCTGACGGTCATCGCCCGCGCGATGGAACGCCTCCGCGAGCACCCCCCGACGCAGCTCGCCGGCCTCCCCATCACCCGCGCCGAGGACCTCACCCGGGGCACGGACCGCCTCCCCCCGACCGACGGCCTGCGCTACACCCTCGACGGGGCCCGGGTGATCGTCCGCCCGAGCGGCACGGAACCGAAGCTGAAGTGCTACCTGGAGGTCGTCGTCCCGGTCCCGGCCCACGCCGACCTGCCGGCGGCACGGGAGAAGGCGACGGAACTCCTGACGACGATCAAGCGGGACCTGTCGGCGGCGGCCGGCATCTGACCCTGCCCGTCACGGGGTTCAGAGCCGCACGAGGTAACTGAACCCCGTGTCGGGCCCCACGCACGACTGGAGCGTGAGGTCCCCCCAGTACAGTCCGGCGGCCGGCGCGCCCCGGCCGGGGGTGACGTGGTGGGCGTAGACCCGGTAGGTCCAGGCGCCGCGCGGGGTGCCGATCTCGACGGTGGCGCCGACGGGGAGGGTCGCGAAGCGGTCGAAGCCGCAGTGGTCGTGGCCGACGATGACGGCGGTGCGCAGCTCGTAGCCGTCCTCGGAGCCGAGTTCGGGCCCGGCCCACTGGACGGCGTCCCGGCAGGCGTCCACCTCGTCCTGCCCGCCGCGCGTGATCCGCGCGGACCAGTCGTCGATGCGGATGTAGGCGCCCTGCGGCGCACGCGGGGCCGTGGCGCGTCCGCCGGACGGGGGAGTCCGGGCCGCCTTCGGTTCAGGCGTGGCGGACGTCGTGCGCGCGGACGGGTTCCGGGTCTGGGGGCGTCGGGAGAGGTCGGGGCCGCTGGTGCGCGGCACGGTGGCGCGGGGCCGGGCGGCGGGTGCGCCGCGCGCCGGGGGCGGCACGGTCCCGGCGCGGTCCGGAGGCGGTGCGGCGGGCGCGGCCGTGGCGGCCGACGATGACACCGCGGCGGACGGCGGCGAGGAGGCGGTGGCGGACGTGGGGACGGCGGCGGGGGCCGGGTGGGAACCGGAGACGCCGGCCGACCGGGGGCCCGGGGTGTCGCACGCCGTGAGCAGCAGGGCGGCGGCCAGCGCCGCGCCGCCCGCCCGGCCCCGGGCCGCCCCGCCCGTCACCCGAAGCGCCCGTTGACGTAGTCCGCGGTGCGCTCGTCCTGCGGGGAGCCGAACATCGCCTCGGTGTCGCCGTGTTCGACGATCACGCCGGGCGCGCCCTGGGAGGCGAGGAAGAAGGCGCAGGTGTCCGAGACGCGGGCGGCCTGCTGCATGTTGTGGGTGACGATGACGATGGTGACCTCGGAGCGCAGTTCGGCGATGGTCTCCTCGATACGGCGGGTGGAGGTCGGGTCGAGCGCCGAGCAGGGTTCGTCCATGAGCAGGACGCGCGGGCGGACCGCCAACGACCGTGCGATGCACAGGCGTTGCTGCTGGCCTCCGGAGAGCGCGCCGCCGGGCTGGCGCAGCCGGTCCTTGACCTCCTTCCACAGGCCCGCCTTGGTCAGGCACTCCTCCACCAGGTCGTCCTTGCCGTCGCGAGTGACCTTGATGGCGTTGAGCCGCAGGCCGGCGACGACGTTGTCGTAGATCGACATGGCGGGGAACGGGTTGGGCTTCTGGAAGACCATGCCGATCTCGCGGCGGGCGTGGGTGATGCGGCGGCCCCGGTCGTAGACGTCCTGTTCGTCGAGGAGGACGCGGCCGGCGAGCGAGGCCGAGGCGATCAGCTCGTGCATGCGGTTGAGGATGCGCAGGAACGTCGACTTGCCGCAGCCCGAGGGGCCGATGAGCGCGGTGACCTGGTGTGCGGGCATGGTGAGCGAGACCCGGTCGAGGACCTTGTGGTCGCCGAACCAGGCGGAGATCGCGTCGGCCCGCAGGGTGGCCGCGCCCTGTCCCGCGGCGGCGATGCGGGGCTGGACCAGGGTGTCCGTGAAGTCGGCGTCGGCGTCGGCGGGGGCCGCGGCGGGGGCGCCGGGTGCGTCGGTGGCCATGGGGTGAAGGTCAACTCCCGTGCGTGTAGGGGTGGTTCACAGCAGGTTGGGCAGCAGCGCGGTGAGGGCCCGGGAGTCCGCGAGGCCCAGGGCGAGCAGGACGGGGCCGGCGCAGATCCAGGTCTGCCAGCGGCCCCAGAAGCGGTGGGCGAGCACCGTGAGCAGGGCGGCGAGCAGCAGTCCCTGCGTCCAGAGGAAGACGGCGAGCCACGCGCCGTCTTCGGTGCCGAGCGCCTCCTCGGACGCGGCGATCCAGCCCGCGCGCAGCGCCCGGGGCGGGTGCGGCTGCACGGGGGTGAGCAGCCGGGCGTCGACGCGCAGGACGCCGTGGGGCGTGTAGGGCGCGCCGGTGGCGGTGATCAGGGTGAGCCTGCCCTGGCCCTGGCCGAGCGGGGCGGGCAGTTCGTCGCCGCCGCGGCGCAGGCCGGTGACCTCGTAGACCGCCTTGCCCTGGCCGGAGGTCAGCTCGATGCGGCTGCCGACGGGGAGCACGTGGAGGTCGTTGAAGGGGCTGCCGTACGCCCATTGGCGGCCCATCAGCACGACGGTGCCGGCCTGGCCGGGCAGCGGGGTGTCGCGGCGATGTCCCGGGCCCGACATCAGCACCTCGGACGTGGTGCCCTCGGCGACGACCTCGCGCAGGCCGAGGGCCGGGATCCGCAGCAGCGCCACGGGTGCGCCCGGCTCCAGGAGCCTGCCCTCGTAGTCGCGCTGGCCGACGGGGGCGATGCCGAGGGCGAGTTGGCGGCGGAGTTCGTCGTAGGCGGTCTGCTGGTCGCGGGAGTGCTCCAGATGACCGACGACGGTGAGGTTCGCGGCGAACCCCAGCAGCAGGGCGGCCAGGACGCACAGGGCCGCCCCGGCGAGCGCGAGCCCGGGGCGGGCGGGGGGCCGCGGCGCGCGTTCCGGCGGCAGGGGCCGGGCGGGCCTGGCGGGCGGCGGTGCCGGGGGCGGGACGGCCGGGGGCGGGACGGCCGGGGGCGGGACGGCCGCGGGTGGGACGGCCGCAGGTGGGACGGCCGGGGGCAGGACGGCCGCAGGTGGGACGGCCGGGGGCAGGACGGCCGCAGGTGGGACGGCCGCAGGTGGGACGGCCGGGGGCAGGACGGCCGCAGGTGGGACGGCCGGGGACAGGACGGCCTTGGGTGGGGCGGCCGTGGGCGGGACGGCCTTGGGCGAGGCGGCCGTGGGCGAGGCGGCCGTGGGCGGGACGGCCGTGGGCGGGGTGGCTGTGGGCGGGGTGGCTGTGGGCGGGGCGGCCGTGGGCGGGGCGGCCGGGGGTGGGGCCGGCAGGGTCACGGGGTGGTCTCCTTGCGGTGCGATGCGGTACCGGAGGGGTGGTGCGGCGGGCCGGGCCGGGGCGTCGGTGCGCGGCCCCGGGCCCGGCCGTCCGGTCAGCGGTGCTGCGGGCTGTCGTCGCCGAAGGCCAGCAGGCCCCGCCGCCGCATGTGGAGGACCAGCGCGGCGCCCCCGGCGACGAACGCGAGGGCGGTCAGGCCGATCGCCCCGACCTGGGCGCCGGTCGCGGCCATGGAGCCGGTCGGCGACGTGCCGCCCGTGCCCGCGCCGCCGCCGGTGCCGCCACCCGAGCCGCCGCTGCCACCGCCGCCGGTCCCACTCGCCCCACCGGCCCCACCGGTCCCGCCGGCCGAGTCGGACGGGCTGGGCTCGGGGCTCCCGGAGGCCTCGTCGCCGGTCGTGAAGGCGAACTGAACGCTGTGGCCGCCGGTCTTGTCCTCGGCGAGCGTCAGTACGTGGTCGCCGTCGGCGATCTTCTCGGGCACGGTGAAGGCGTAGTCCTTGACGGTGCCGTCGGAGCCGGCCTTGGCGTCGGCGAACTTCTCCTCGCTGTCGGCGAGGGCGACCTTCACCGTGGCGTCCTTGGTGTAGCCGCGGGCGGTGATCTTCACGGTCCGGCCGGGTTCGAGGCGGGGGTCGTCGTCCAGGGCCTTGCCGTCCTCGTCGGTGACGTCGAGGTCCTCGCCCTCGCTGGGCTCGGGGCTCGGGGAGGGCTCCTGGTCGCTGCTGACGAAGGTGAAGACGGCCGCTCTCGCGTTGCTGCCGCCCTCCAGGAAGCGCAGCGTCTGCTCGCCGTTGATCGTGCCGTTCGGGACCGTGTAGGCGAAGTCGGCGAGCGTGCCCGTCGCGTCGGCGGTGAGTTCCTTGTCGGCGAAGACCACCTTGGCGTTCGGGGTGAAGCCCTGGACGGTGATCTTCACGGTCTGGCCGACGTAGAGCGTGGGCTTGGCGGCGAGGGGCTTGCCGGCGGCGTCCTTCGCGCTGACGAGATGGCTGACGGACACCTCCTTGGTCGCCCGCGCGTTGCCGTAGGCGTCCGGGTCGGCGGCCGTGAACACGGCGTCGTACGCGGTCTGGCCGCCGATCGCCGGTGCGGTGACGGCGAGTTCGGCCTTGCCGCCGGTGACCTGGGCGGTGCCGAGGGAGGTGTTGCCCTGCTTGAACTCGACGGCGCCGGCGGCCGTGGCCGGGCTGACCGTGGCGGTCAGCTTCAGGGCCTCCTTGATGGCGACCTTCTCCGGGGCGACGGTGAGGCCGACGGTCGTCGCCTGCTGCTCGATCAGCGTCCAGGTGTCCCCGGTGACCCTGACCTTGGCGAGGAAGACGGGGGCGGTGGTGCCGCCGCCGCAGCCGAGGCCGAGGGTGTAGGTGCCGTCGAGGGGGGCGGGGGCGGGCAGGTAGACGCGGAGCGCCTTCTCCAGGCTCTTCTTCGCCAGCGGCAGCGACTTCAGGGGGACGGTGACGGGGGCGGTGCCGGTGGCTACGGCCACCGTGGACTGGGCGATCGCGGTCTGGAGGTCCGGGTTGGACGGGCTGTACACCTTGAGGTTGCCGGTGGCCGCCTCGGGGCAGCCCGCGCTCGTGGTGACGGACGTGGCCACGGGGTCGTCGGTGATCTTCCCGGTGGCCGGGGCGAGCGTGAACCCGCCCAGCTGCGTGGCGGCCTCGGCCCGTCCGGCGAGGGCCAGGATCCCGGCGAGGGTGGCGCACAGCAGCGCGCAGCACGTCAGCAGCGCGACGGGCGATCTGAGGTGCGCCGGGCGGTCGGTCATGGGGTGCCCCCAAGGAGGTGAGGTTGCTGGTGGTCACGCCGCGGGGCCGGGCACCCGACGGGTGCCCGGCTGCTCTGCGGCGGGGTGGCGGTGGCGGTCAGCGCTCGCCCTTGAGGGACGTGTCGCCGCAGTTGCCGATCGTGCCGAAGCCGTAGGTGTTGATGGTGGCCGTCGCGGCGCAGACCTTGGAGTCGGAGCCGGTGAAGGTGTCGTCGATGACGGCGTCGGTCAGCTTCGAGCTGGGGACGACGTTGTAGACGTCGCGGTTGTAGGAGAAGGCGGAGTTCAGGGTGCCCTCGTCGGTGAAGGGCTCGCTGCCGTTGACCTTGCCGAGGACGGTGGCCCCGTGCCGGTCGGGCACGGCGAGGGTGACCTGGGCGATGTACTGGGCGATCGAGTACGGCGCGATGTCGCCGGCGGAGTCGAGCGCCTGGCCGTTGTGCTCCTGCATGGTGCCGACGCAGGAGCCGACCTGGGCCTCGGAGACGCCGATCTTGCCGAGGAAGAAGGTGCGGGTGCCGGAGTTGGCCTGCGGCAGCAGCGGGGTGAGGGCGACGCCGTTCAGCGTGGTGACGTCGCAGGTGAAGATGGACCGCAGCTGCTGGGTGCTGAGGTCGAGGCCGCCCGCGAGCGCGCTGTCCTCACGGACCGCGACGCTCACCGCGTCCTTGGCGAAGGGGATCCAGGTGAGGTCCTGGGAGGAGGTGTTGGCCGGTCCGCGCGAGGAGCGGGCGAAGTCCAGACAGTTGTAGAGGGCGTCGCCCGGGTTCGCGGCGAGGACCTCGTTCAGCTTGTCGATGCCGGCGGAGGAGCCGTTGGGGCGGGCGAGGTCACAGCCCGCGGCGCGGGTCTTGAGGGCCGCCGTACCGGTCGCGTCGTAGGAGGCGATCACCTTGTCGTCGGCCTGGCCGTCGCCGTCGACGTCGCGCAGGACCGCGTCGCCCAGACCGTTCAGCACGTCCTGGGTGGTGTCCGAGCCGACGCCGGCGAGCACGCGGTACTCACCGGCCGAGGGGTCCGCGAGTGCGGGGGTGGCCAGGACGCCGACGCCGAGGACAGCCGCGCCGAGGACGGCGCCGAGACGTGCACGGGACTTGACGTTCACTACATTTCCCTCCGTAGAACGGATTATCAGGAACCGGTGTTCAGGGAATACATTTCCTGATTTCGGCTCGCCTCGGCCACAAATTCCGACCGCCCGGCAAGTGAAGAATTGATTTCCAAGGCGACACCTACGGAATTTCCTTGAAGGCGGCGTTTACCCGCCCCCGGAGTGAAACCCGGGGGCGGGAAAGGTCGGTGATTCACCCGCCGCCGTTGCCCGGCGTCGCTCCGCGCGCGGAGAGCCGGAGGAGCGCGGGCCCGACGAGGGCCGCCGCGCCGCCCACGGCCAGGACGCCGAGGAGGACCCAGCGGACGATCCCGAGCACCTCCGAGGGGGTGAACCCGCCGGACGCGGCCACGTTCTGCTTCGCCGGGTCCGTCGCGGAGCCGGAGGGACGGGAGCCGCCCGAGGCGCCCTGTCCGGCCGTCGGGCCGGCCCCGCCGGCTGCGGTCCCGGCCGCGCCGCCGGACGCCGTACCGCCCGACGCGGCGCCGCCGCTGCCGCCCGTGCCGCCGCTGCCGCTTCCTCCGCTGCCTCCGCTTCCTCCGCTGCCGCCGGTCTGCGGGTCGCCTCCGGAAGCGCCGGACGACGGGTTCGGGGAGGCCGGCGCGCCCGTCGCCAGCCGGTCCGCGGCCTGCTGCGCCTGCTGTCGCAGGGCGGCGGGCAAGGGGGCGTATCCGGGCGGCAGTTGGCCCTTGGCGGTGCCCTGGGTCTGGCCGGCGCCGGCCGCGTACCGGATGACCTTGGCGTAGTCCTGCCGGGCCTCCTTCGCCTGGTCGACGGAGGCCGCCGCGTACACCACGGCGGTCAGCGGGTAGGCGCCGTCCGTCGCCTTGGCGGGGTCGGACGTCAGCACCCCGGCCACGGCCGAGTCGGGCATCCGGTCGACCGCCTTGAGCAGGGACGCGTCGCTCGGCTGCACGAACTCGCCGTCGGCGTTCGGCAGCGCGGCGGCGTTCAGCTGGTACCGCACGGCCGACGGACGGTCCACGACGCCGAGTTCCCGCTGCTGGGTCACGGGCGGGCGTCCGCCGCCCGTCAGCTTGGGCAGACCGTTGTCGCCGATGACGCACATGAAGACCGAGCCGATGTCGCCGCGGCGGATCTTCAGGGCGGCGTCGTGCATGTCGTTGGCGTAGGGGACCATGTCGAGCCCGTTGCGCGAGAGCGTGGAGCCGTTGCTGCACTCCAGCTTCGTGGGGGTGAGGTCGGCCTTCGGGTAGTAGTCCAGCGCCGCGGAGATCACGCCCTCCCGGAAGGCCGGATTCACCTTCATTCCCCAGGCGTCGGCTTTTCCGTCGAGGAATTCCCGTGCCGCGGGATCCGCCAGGACGTATTTCCAGAGCAGGCGCGCGGAGTCGGAGTTCGCCGATGAGACGACGAGGCCGATGGGCGAGAGATAGTCGAGTGCGACCAGTTCCCGGAGCCCGGGATTGAGTTTCTGGAACTCGGGGTCCTGGCCCAGGGAGCGGGGATTGCCGGCGAGGTACGCGGGCACGGGTTCGCGGCGCGGGACGAGGCTGCTGGCGTAGGACTGGGTGAGCGCCTTGGCCAGCAGTCGCTGGTTCAGCTTGAGGCCCTCCAGCGGGACGTCGGCCGTCCCCGCCGACGTCGACCTGCCGTACATCCAGACGAAGCCGACGCTGAGCCCGCTGACGGCGACCGGGGCGTGCACCACCTCGGCCGCCCCCTCGGGCCGCCGCACCGGTTCCAGGGTGAGGGCGAGGCCGGGCGAGGACTCGCCGGGTTCCGTCACCGCCCGGCGTGCCTGCTCCTCGCTGGCCTGGGTGTAGGTGAACCGGTGCGTGCCGGAGGAGCACAGCCGGCTCTGCCAGGACGTGATCGCGTCGGTGCCCAGTTCGGAGCCGGTGATCCGGCGTTCGGGCTTGTCGGCGTCGCAGTCGTCGCCGACGGGTTCGAAGTCGAGGCGGAAGACGATCCGCTGGTTCCAGTTCGAGCGGCTCAGCGAGGACGTGGTGAGGTTGCCGCTGTTGCCCTCGCTGCCGTCGGGGTCGTGCGCGCCCCGGGGCACGGCCACCAGCCAGCACGGCTGGACCGCGCCGGCCGGGGTCCGGCGGGCGCCGCAGCCCATCGCGGGCTGCTCCAGGGAGGACTTCACCTCGAAGGCCACGTCGCCGTTGCCGTCGCCGTCGTGGGGCAGGAAGGCGATGGCGTTCGTGTCGCCGCCGGTGAAGTAGGTGGGGTCGAAGCCGCTCGTGGTGGGGTCGCCCTGGCCGTCCACCGGCCGGAACGGCACGTAGTGGGTGCCGGACGGGTCGGCCGGGGTGCCGGCGGCGGTCTCGAGCGGATCGGTGCCGGGGCCGGGCGGGGGGTTCACCACGCGCCGGTCGCCCACCTGCGCGGTCGTCGTCAGTCCGTACTCGCACTGGGTCCGGTCCGGGCCGGAGGGGTCGTCGCCCCAGCACTGCATGAGCGACAGGAAGTTGCGCCCCTCGCTCACCCCGCGCGGTGTGCCGCCGCTCCAGGTCACCCGCACCGCCTGCCCGTGCAGTCCCTTCGTCTGGTGCACGGTCACCTTGAGCGCGGAGAAGTCGTCGTGCGTCCCCTTCGAGCCGCTCTTGGTCACCGCCGAGTTCCCGGCGGTCGCCGCGCGGGCCTGGTCCGCGCCGGGGGGCAGCGGCAGCAGGGCGAGGGCGACGGCGGCGAGCAGGGCGCCGGCGCCCGCCGTGACCCTGCGGGCCGGGCGGGGCCGTCGTGGCGTCGGCCGTCTCATCACAGCTCTCCCTTGCGGCGGTTGCGCGCCGCGAGGGCCCGCGCGGTGAGCGGTGGTCCGACGACCACCCCGACGAGGAGGACCGCGGACAGCGCCATCAGGGCGCCGCGCATCCCGAGGGCGTTGCCGGAGGCGAGGCTGACGGGGGTCGCGGCCACCGAGGTGTCGCCCGTGCCCGTTCCGTCGCCGCTGAGCGCCTCGCCCGTGTCGGGGTCGATCCCGCCTCCGGAGGTCCCGGCGGTGGCGGCGTCGGGCTGCCCGCCGGACCCGGAGCCGGCCGTCGAACCGCCCGACGTGGAGGCGCCGCCCGCGCCCGCGGAGCCGGAACCGGCGCCGGACCCGAAGCCGTTGCCGTTACCGCCGCCGTTACCGCTGCCGCCGGTCGCGCCGGACCCGGTGCCGCCGCCGGTGCCGCCGCTGCCGCCCGCGCCCGGCTTCACCGGCGTGTCCCGGCCCTGCGCGCCGGCCGTGCCGTCGGAGCACTGGGTCGTGCCCTTCTTGTCGCAGGGCTTGGGGAACGGCGCGTTCTTGGCGAGGGTGTTGGTGCCGTCGGAGGAGAAGGTGGGGTTGCGGCAGCTGTTGATGTCGATGGACGCCGTCGGCGCGCCCGGCACCTTGCGCAACTGCTCGAAGCCCGCCTGGACGAGGTTCTTCGGCAGCGGCGAGTAGCCGAGCTCCTCCGCCTGCTGCTGGCCGTCGCACAGGAAGTAACGCCCGAAGGTGCCCAGGGAGTTGCCCTTGGCCTTGGTGAAGCCGGCCTCCTCCGTCGTCGGCATGATCATGTAGCTGTAGCTGGACAGCGGGTAGGCACGGGCGTCGTCGTTGCGGTAGACGCCGTCGAGGATCTGCGTGAGGTAGTCGACCGACTTCTTGTTCTGGTTGATCCGGGCCTGGGTCAGGGCCACCGCCACGCTGGAAGCGGTCGGCTCGACGTAGTAGTCCTTCTTGTTGAGCATCTTGGCGACGGGGAAGCCGGTCTTCTCGGCGTAGGAGTACTCGACGTAGGTGATCGCTCCCTCGCCGGACGGCTGCCGCACATGGCCGGAGACGCCGAGCGAACCCGATTTGGAGACCATCGCGGAGCCGCTGAGCAGCGGGTAGTTGGAGGTCATGCCGCAGCCCGAGCCGCGGCCGGTGCGCCCGCAGTAGTCGTTCCAGGCCGCCGGCTGCTCCTTGGCCAGCCAGGCGGTGAACTGGGCGCTGGTGCCCGAGCCGTCGGAGCGGACGACCGGGATGATCGCGCGGGCCGGCATGTTCAGGCCCGGGTTGTCCGCGCGGATCGCGCTGTCGTTCCAGCGCGTGATCTTCCCGGTGAAGATCTTCGCGATGACGTCGCCGGACAGCCGCAGGTTGGTGACCTGCTTGCCGTTGATCTTCAGGTTGTACATGAACGAGGTGCCGCCGGCCACGATCGGCATGTAGGCGTAGCCGCGCCGGGGCGGGGTGTCGGTGACGCCCTGCTCCTTGAGGCCGTAGGGGATCTCGGAGACGGCGAAGTCGACGACGTTGCTCTTGAACTGCTCGCGGCCCTGCGAGGAGCCGTTGTCGGTGAAGTTGACCGTCATCGTGTAGTTGGCCTTGACGTTGCGGACCCACTGGTTGACGGCGTTGGAGCTCCAGGTGGAACCGGAGCCGGTGATCTTGGCGTAGGAGGCCGCCGCGGCGGGCGGCGTCCGTACGGCGAACAGCGCGCACAGCAGTGACAGCACGATGGCCGCCATACGGAACCGAGCGGCGGGTTTCACGACGAACTCCCGGGAGGCGTAAGGAGGTTGGAGTGGAGCTGGGTGGAGGGGGCGGCGGGCCGTCCGGCCGACTCTCGGGTCGCGGCGGCCCGTCCGGTGAACCGTCGGGCGTCCCGTCGGGACTGGACCACGCGCCGGTGTTCCTGTCGGCGCGTCAACTGACCGGGCCCACGGCCGCCGATGACGCGCGCGACGACGAACAGCAGTAGGACGACGGCCATCAGCAGGGCGGCCGTGCCGAACCCGCGCGAGATCATGGTGGGTTCGGGCGACTTGACGAACTGGAAGGTGGCCAGCGGCAGGGAGACCATCGGGCCGTGCAGCGGGTCGAGGTTCAGCTCCGAGGTGAAACCCGCGGTCAGCAGCACCGGGGAGGTCTCGCCGATGCCGCGCGCGGTGCCGAGGATGACCGACGTGGTCAGGCCGGAGCGGCAGGTCGGCAGGACGACGTGCCAGACCGTGCGCCAGCGGGAGGTGCCCATGGCGTAGGCGGCCTCGCGCAGGGTGCCGGGCACCAGGCGGATGACGACGTCGGCGGCGCGGATGATGATCGGCAGCATCATCACCGACAGGGCCAGCGCGGCGGCGAGTCCGGAGGGCGGCATGCCGAGACCGAGGATCACGGTGGCGTAGACGAACAGGCCGGCGACGATCGACGGCAGCGCGGTCATCGCCTCGACGACGGTGCGCACGAACCGGGCGAACGGCCCCGGCACCTCGTTGAGGAACACCGCGCAGACCAGCCCGGCCGGCACGGTCACCGCCAGCGAGAGGGCGATCATGATCAGGGTGCCGGCGGCGGCATGCAGCGCCCCGCCCACGGAGAGCGGCTCCAGCGGACCGGCCAGCTGCATGTCCTCGGTGAAGAAGTTGAGGTGCACCAGCGCCGCACGGCCCTCGACGAGCGCGTACGACACGACGAACACGAGGATCACCACGAGCAGCAGGCCCAGTGAGCGCACCACGGCCGCCGCGATCCGGTCGACGATGGCCGGGCCGTCCTCGTCGAACGACACGAGCAGCGCGTAGACCAGCAGGAACAGCAGATACGCCGTCACGACGAAGCCGACGGCGCCGGTGAACGGCAGCAGCCGGGCGAACAGCAGCCAGGTGAGCGCGAGCGCGGCGGCGGCAGCCCCGAGCACGGCGTACACGTCGGTGGCCCGCAGCGAGGTCAGGGCCCGGCGGCGTTCACCGCCGTCCGCGGCGCCGCGGGTCCGTCCCGGCAGCGTCGTACGCGCCCGGACGGACGCTCGACGCGCGTCGGGGGCTTCTTGCGCTTCTTGCGCTTCGGGCGCTTCTTGCGCTCCGGGTGCTTCTTGCGCTCCGGGTGCTTCTGGCGCTCCGGGTGCTTCTGGCGCTCGGGGCGCTTCGGGAGCGACGGTCATGGCGGCTCCTTTCCTGTGGCGGGGGCGGGGGCGGGGGCAGCGGAGGGTCAGGCGTCGCTGGCCGCGCCCGAGCGGGAGCGGGCCACGATCGAGGAGGCGGCGAAGTTGACGATCAGGGTCATGACGAACAGGGCGAAGCCGGCGGCCATCAGCGCGGACATGCCGAACGCGCCGGCCTCCCCGTAGCGCAGGGCGATCAGCGAGGAGACGGAGCTGGTGCCGGACTGGAGGACGTGCCACTGGATGTCGAAGGTCAGCGAGATGATCATGAAGACGGCGATCGTCTCGCCGAGCGCGCGGCCGAGGCCCAGCATCGTGCCGCCGATCATGCCGCCGCGCCCGAACGGCAGGACGACGGAGCGGATCATGCCCCAGCGGGTCGCGCCGAGCGCGTAGGCGCCCTCGCGCTCGCCCGCGGGGGCCTGGGAGAAGACCTCGCGCATGATCGAGCAGATGATCGGCGCGATCATCATGCCGACGACCAGCCCGGCGATGAACGTCGACGAGGTGTAGACGCTGGCCGGGGCGAGCGGGTCGTCGGGGTCGGCGCCCTCCACCTCGAAGAGGGGGATCCAGCCGAGGTAGGCGGCCATCCAGCGGGCGGTCGGCAGCACCTTGTCCTGGAGGAAGAACACGCCCCACAGGCCGTACACCACGGACGGCACGGCGGCCATCAGGTCGACGATGCTGACCAGCGTCCTGCGCAGCCGCGGCGGGGCGTACTCCGCGATGTAGAGCGCCGCGCCCAGCGCCAGCGGCACGGCCACGCAGACCGCGACGGCGGCGATCAGGACGGTGCCGACGAGCACGGCGGCGATGCCGAACCGTCCGGTGTCCGGCGCCCACGCGGACGTGGTCAGGAACGACCAGCCGGCCCGCTCCAGCGCCAGCCACGCCCGGTACAGCAGGAAGCCGCCGACCAGGAGCATCACGGCCAGGACGAGTCCGCCGCCGGAGCGCAGCACCGTGCGGAAGACCCGGTCGGGCAGGCCGGGGTCGGCGTACAGACGCCGGGGCACGTCGGTGTCGACGCCCCCGGCGGGCACGGCGGTCAGGGACCGCGGCTTGCTGACTCTTCTCAGTGCGGGCACAGCCCGACGCTCGGGGGCACCGGTGGCCGCGTCCGTCCCGACGCGTGAACGAGAGGTGCCCTGGGGGCAACTTCCGTTACCCGGGGTTCTTCACGACTCCCCCCATAACTCCGGTCCCGCGTAGACCAGTTCGGGCAACAGGGCCCGGAAGCGGTCGTACGAGGACCGGCAGGTGGCGTGCCGCTCGTAGGTGCGCGCCGAGCCGGCGAGGGTCCGTCCGGAGCCCTCCCAGACCGCCCACACCCAGCCGCCGCCCTCGGAGCTGTGCTGCACCCCGCCACCGACTCCCGCGTGCCGCGAGCACAGCTCGACGAAGGCCGCGCGGCACCGGTCGTGGGTGTCGTACGAGGTCAGAGAGACGGCGACGGAGCGTCCGTTGGACGCGATCAGCCGCCAGCCGAACCCGCCCCGCCCGTCGATGTCGATCTGACACCTCATGCCCGCGCCGGCGACGGCCGGTCTCGCCGCCCCTCCGGACCGTTCCATGTCCCCACCCCCCGCCGCCCACGAACGAGTGAACGTGCAGGTGAAGAGGTAGGGGCGGCAGCAGCAATCTAGTGAGCCGAACACAAGCCCGAACACACAAACCGACCCCGCGCCCCCACGCTTCACCGGAAAGTATCCCCTCGGCAACACCTTGGACAGCCACTGTCCCACCGCGGACGATTTCCGCTCCTCAGAGCCGCATCTCGACCCGCTCCAGATCAAACAGATCAGGATCCTGCCGACCCAACTCCTCCTCGAACACGTCCCACCCTTTCTCCCGGACGAACGCCGCCTCGGAGTCGCCGATGGGCACCAGCCACACCAGGGACGTCTCCACGCCGTTCTCCAGAACGACCGACCCGAAGCCGTCGTCGAAACAGACGGGCTGCGCCGCGTAGAGGGCGGTCATGGCCCCGCCCGGGATCAGCGGCATGGGCAGCGGAATCACTTCCCCGCGCGACACCGCGCCCCCACCGACCACCATCCGCTCGGCCACCCACTCCAGAACCCCAGGCAGCGGCCCACCCTCGTCCCCCGACACCGGCCGCCCGCACGCCAACAACTCCAGATGCTGAGCCCGCCCCGACACCCGAGACGCCAGATGACTCCGGAACAGCCCGATTGTGGCGTAGGACCGGACCCCCGCCAGAACACCTCCGGCAAAGCACCCAACCTTGGGAACCCCACCCGGAGCCCCCTCCCTGGGCTCCCAAGCCCCGAGGAGCCGACCCAGCCGGGCTTCCAGATGATCCACAAGAACAGACACACCATGAACGTACAGCGAAGCAAGGGACAGCCGTGCCGCGCCGGACAAGACACCGAGGACCCGGATCCGCAAGACACCCCGCGAACCCGGGCCCTCATAAGTAATTCGAATGTAACCCAACCCGAGCGCGTATTCGGCATGCGCATTACCTGCTCTCCGCTAATACTGCTGACCGACCGATCACCGATATCGGGCTCCGTCACCGGCCAAGGGGTTTTCCAGAATGCCGAGTTTTTACTGACGAGGTTTATACCGTGGGGAAAATGCAGGCGGTCCCCCGCCCGCAACCGGTCTAGTAGCACCCGCCGGAGTTCCTCCCATACGTCGGTCTCCTGCCATTCGGCCAGCCGTCGCCAGCAGGTAGGACCGGAGCCATAGCTCCTGCGGGGGTAGCTCCCGCTGAATGTCGGCGTACAGGACGAACAGCACACCGTACAGCGTCTTGCGGACACCCAAAGGATCCCGCGCGGAGGACTGCAACCAGGGCACCCGGGCCCGCTGGCCTGCTCAACCTTCCGCTGAACAGAACCACCCAGAACATCGCAGTCCTCAGCTGGCCCGCTCTACCGCCGCCCCCGAGAGATCAAAAGCTTCCCCGTTTCCCCGAAAGCACCACACGAATCCAGACAGCGGGACCCAGCACACACCCAACGCGACACCCCAGTCGCTCAGCTTCCCAAAACAAGCACGAAAAGTGAAACGGTCCGCCGACTCCGTCGGCGGACCGTCGCAAAAGATCGGGCTCAGCAAGAACAGCACCGTTGACGATGCCGCCAGAAATCACCGATGCTTTCGAACCGTTCCCACCATCGCCTTTGCTTCATTGGATGCGTTCGCCCGCTGCCCAGCGTGCAGAATTTCCTCGTCGCTCATGCTGCGCGCCAGAGCAATCGTTTCATGAAGTCCGTCAGCATTACCTGCTCTGAGCATCCTGAAGAACCACACCAAGGCCTCACCTTTGTCCGGCTGACCCAAAGTGCCATCCCGGTACCAGCAAGCAGTGACATACATCGCTCCATCGTGACCGGACTCAGCGGCATTCAGATAGCAACGGAACGCTTGGGCGTCCTGATCCATCGCAGCGAGCAGGTCCCCGAGGACAACATAGGCATCATGCAACCCGCCTTCTGCAGCCGCCCGCAACAACGAAGCCACTACTTCAGGATCACGCTTCCCCCACCACAACTGTGCCAGGTTGAATTGCGCATAGACATCCCCTTGACCGGCAGCTTCCTTGAAAAGCCGTTCGGCCTGCTCAATATCCTCCGAAACTCCCAGACCATTCGCGTAAAGGTGCCCTAGGCTCCGCTTCGCTTCAACACTGCCTTGCTCAGCAGCCTTTTCGAACCAGGGAGCAGCGCTGGAGGGATCCTCTTCAAATTCGAGGAGAATCCCTCCAAGCGCATTCTGGGCATCGACTTCACCCGATGCCGCTACTTCTTTGAGTAGCGGAAGGACTTCCGACAGTCGACGGGCAGCAGCGGGGTCTCCGCCCTGCGCAGACTCCAGAAGTGCCACGGCAATTGCTGCAATACCAGAGCGCTCGTTCGTCACTCAAACATGGTACCGCCTGCTCATCCCTTGGCAAGCATCAGTCAGCCACCGTCATATGGCAGCACATCTCTCCGACCATCAGGGTGGAACACCTTCAAACCTTCTGGGTCAGCCACTTGTTTAACCTGATTATCGTGACCTGCCAATCGGGAGAAGAAATCTGTACAGTCGTCACACATCTCACGGGACACTACATGCAATCCGCCTGGATTTATGACTTCCGCCTGCTTCTCCGCATGCGAGTCAAAGTAGCGACCTGGCACCCCCAAGTCCAGATTATGCGTCCGTATAGGCATCCCCATCGCCAGTCGCTTGGCAGCCACGGCAGCCACGTTTACCTTCTCAAACGCCTTGGTCTTGCGCATGGACCAGCCTGAGAGAGTGAACTTTCCACCCGTCTCGGCCGCAGTCTTTGTTCCGCGGAAATTTGGCCAGTTGATTGAGTCTGGCGAGCTTCCCGTGCCGATGGGACATGCTTCGCCATCGTCATTGTGGACGAGAACAGAGCTATCCCCGGCAGTGACGTGATATGCGTGCAGTTCCTCGACGCTCAGGTCATACGTGACCCGCTGCGCCGTGTACGACTTCACCTCGACGATCCGGGTCGCCGCCCCGTCGGCGTTCTGGAGGGTCTGGCCCGCCTTGAGGTCGCCCGCCTGGGTCCAGGTGTTGCGGCTGACCTCGTAGAACTGGTGGTGCTTGGTGGTCTGGATCGTCTTCTTGCCGGACTTGGTGGCGACGACGACGTCGACGTAGTTGCGGTCCGTCTTGGTGACGATGACCGCCTTGACGCGGTGCTTTTCCTTCTTCTTCTTGCCGGGCTCGGCCGTCAGGACGTAGTCGCCGACCTTGACCTCGGATATCGCCTTGCTGGTGCCGTTGGCCATCAGCACACCGGTCAGACCGGTGAAGCTGTGCGGGGTGCCGCACGTCTTGCGGCCGTACTTGCTCGCCGCCGCCCCGAAGAGCCCGCCGACCACCGCCCCCGTCGCCGTCGCCTTCGCCGCGCCGCTCGCGCTGCATCCTTCCTCGCTCGCCGCGCAGCTGATGCCGTAGCCGACCGCTCCTTCGGCCGCGCCGCCCGCAGCGCCCATGGCCGCGCCCTGCGCCACCTTGCCGCCGACGCCCGCCAGCAGACGACCCACCGCACCGGCGGCCGCGCCGCCCGCCGCGCCGCCGAGGGCTCCGGTCGCCGCGCCGATCGCCATCGAACCGAGAAGGCCGCCGACGGACTTGGGGCCGTCGCTCATCATGTAGCCGACGCCGTTGGCAGCCGCGCCCGCCAGGGCCGCGCAGGCGACGACGCCGCCGCCCATGGTGGCTCCGGTGCAGCCGGCGAAGACCACCACGCCCACAGCGACGGAGGCGATGGTCGCCGCGTGCTGCTTGACGTAGTTTGCTGAGGCCTTGGCCGCCTTCTTCACGGCCTTGCCGATCTTCTTGGCCGCCTTCTTGCCTGCCGCGACCGCCTTCTTGGCGACGTGTTTGACAGTCTTCGCTACCGCCCGTGCCGTCTTCTTGACCTTCTGGACGACACGATGAACCTGGCGCTTGGCGTACTTGTACGTGCGTTTGACGTATCTCTTGACCTTCTTGACGCTGTCCTGCACGTACCGCACGGCCTTGCGCACCTTGCGATGCACCTTGCGGACGGCCTTCTTGACCGCGCGCTTGACCGCCTTCGCGGCCTTGCGGACCGTCTTCGCGGCCTTCTTGACCGCGGTCTTGCCCTTCTTCCAGGTGGACTTGACGGCCGACTTGGCCTTCTTCGTGACCTTCTTGATGGTCTTCGTGGCCTTCTTCACCAGCCCGCCGATGGACCAGTGACCCGTCGGGTCCATCTCGGTCATCGGGTTCTGGTTGCCGTACGAGTACCGGTTGGCGTTCACCGAGACCGGCAGCGGGCTGTTGGACACCGTGTCCCGGCTGTTGAACTGCCCGGTCTCCGGCGAGTACCAGCGTGCGGCCATGTTGACCTTGGCCGTCTGCGGGTCGGTCCAGCCGGACTGGTAGCCGAGGTTGCCCAGCATGCCGGTGGTCGCGGTGACCTTGCCGAACGGCGCGTACGTCGTCGAGCCGGAAAGCGTCTCGGCGGCGTCGGTGAACTGGGCCACCACGTCGTCGTGGAGGTCCGTCCACACCAGCGCCGACGACAGCGCCGTCTTCACGCCGGTCAGCGAACCGTCCACGCCGCGGCTGTACGTCGCCGCGCCGTCCGACGCCACGTCGTTGCCCATGCCGCTGTACTGGAAGGCGAAGATCTCCGAGCCGACCGCGTCCTTGGCGCTCAGCACACGGTCCAGACCGTCGTACGCGTACGTCCGGTCGCCCTCGCTGATCACGCGGTTGAAGGCGTCCGCCTTGATCGAGGTCTGCCGGCCGCTCTCGTCCGTCGTGGTCCTCATCGTGCCGCGCGCGGTGTACGCGTACGTGGAGTGCCCGTCCGAGGTGAGGCGGTTGCGGGCGTCGTAGGTGTAGGTGTCACCGCCGACGCGGGTGCGGTTGCCCGAGGCGTCGTAGCCGTAGACCTCCGTCGCCGTCCCGTTGTTCCAGGACGTCAGGCGGTTCGCCCAGTCGTACGCGTAGGTGTTCGTGGACGCGCCCGTGACGCCCGTCGTCGTCTTCGACGTCAGGTTGTCGTTCTCGTCCCAGCCGTAGGCGATGGACGCCACCGTCTTGCCGGTGGGCGAGGTCAGCTTCTCCGACGTCGGCCGTTCCAGCGCGTCGTAGGAGAACTCCCGCTTGGACTTGCCGCTGCCCAGGTCGATCTGCTTGACCTTGTTGTCGACGTCGTAGCTGTACGACATCGTCGAGCCGGTGGCGCCGTCGACCTGCGTCCTCAGGCGGCCGGCCGTGTCGTAGGCGTACGTCGAGGTGCCCGAGGCGTCCGTCCGGGACGTCATCGCGCCGTCGCCGTCGTAGGCGAAGGACGAGGAGCCGGACGGGCCGGACGTCGACAGGAGCAGGCCCCGGTCGTCGTACGTGAACGTGTCCTTGCCGGTCTCGGAGTCCGTGCCCGTCACCGCCGTGACACGGTCGTCGGAGTCGTACGTGTAGGTGTGGTCGGCCGTCTCGGCCTCCGCACCCGCACCGGCCTGCTTCACCAGCCGGCTCTTGGCGTCGTACTCCTGGGTGACGACCACACCGCCCGGGGAGCGCTGCTCCTTGGGCCGGCCGGCCGCGTCGTACACCGTGGTGAAGGTGCGGTCGGCCGCGTCGGGATGAGCCGGGGTGGCCGGCTCGATCATCGACTCCGGAAGGCCCCACGTGTTGTAGGTGGTGATGAACGGGTTGCCGCGGCCGTCGGTGAAACGCGTGGTGTTGCCCGCCGCGTCGTAGCCGAAGGTCGTGGTGATGGACTCGGTGGCCGAGACCGGCTCGACCGCCTTGGTGATCAGGCCCGTCGGGTCGTAGGTGTACGTGGCGGTGTGGCCGCGGGGGTCGGTCGCCGAGACCGGGTTGCCCGCGCGGTCGTACGTCGTGCGGCTGGTGCGCAGCACCGCGCCCGCCGTGTCCAGGTCGCTGGTCGCGGTCAACTGGCCGTAACCGTTGTAGGTGTTGCGGGTGCTGGAGCCGTCGGGGTCCGTGGCGGTGAGGACGTCACCGTCCATGGTGTACGTGTACTTCGAGGTGTTCCCGGCGCCGTCGGTCACCTCGGTGACCTCGCCGAGGGCGTTGTACTTGTACGACTCCGTCACGCCCGCCGGGCTCACGGTCCGGGACAGCTCGCCGCCCGGCGCGTCGTACTCGTTGATCGAGGTGTACGCCCGCTGCGTCGGCTGCCGCACGATGTCGGTGCTGGTCAGCTCACGCCCGAGGTAGTCCCAGGTCGACTCCTCGCGCGCCCCGCCCGGCCGGGTGGCCGCCAGCAGGTCGCCGTTGGTGGAGTAGGCGAACGTGGACTTGCCGCCGCCCGGTTCGGTGACCGAGGCGAGGTCGCCGAGCTGGGTGTAGGTGTACGTCGTGCGGTTGCCCAGCGGGTCGACCTCCGCCGTGACCTGGCCGAGCTCGTTGTACTCGTTCCAGGAGGTGGCGGTGACCGGGGTGCTGGATCCCGGTGCGGTGTAGCCCGGGGACCTGGTCGAGGTCTCCTGGCCCTCGGCGTCGTAGGCGGAGGTCGTGACGTTGCCGAGCGGGTCGGAGGTCTCCGTCGCCTCGCCGAAGGTGTTGTAGCCCGTCATCGAGATCGGACGGACCGACGAGGCCGTGCCGCCGCCCGTCTCCGCGTTGACGGCGGGCGCGGTGACCGTGGTCTGCTGGGCCGCCTCGTCGTAGCCGTAGTCGGTGGTGTTGCCGGCCGGGTCGGTCATCGACGTCGGCAGGCCGCGCTGGTCCAGCTTCCACGTGGTCGTGCGGACGGAACTGCCCGCGGCCGGGAGGGTGCCGCCGTACACCGTGGACACCTGGGAGGCGGTGAGCGCCTCGCCGTAGACCTGGACGTCGGTGATCTGGCCCTGCGTGTTCTCGCCGTAGGCGCCGTTGTAGAGACGCCGTCCGATCTGGAGCGGGCCGGTGGCCTCCCAGGGAGAGGTGAACGCCGCCGTGCCGGCCTGGGTGCCGTTGACGTACAGCCTCAGCTGCGCGGCGGACTGGTCGTACACACCGGTGAGGTGGGTCCAGACGTTCGCCGTCACCGCCGAGGTGCCGGAGGAGGCGCGGACGATCGTCGGAGCGGTGGTGTCGGAGGCGTGGCGGTTGAAGGTCCAGCCGGCCCCCGTGGCGTAGTACAGCTGGAAGCCGCTGGCGACCTGGCCGTTCTGCGCGACGAAGGTGCTGTTGGCGGCCGTCGAGCCCAGCTTGACCCAGGCGGAGACGGTGAAGCTGCCGCTGGTGTTCACCGCCGGGCCGCTCGCCTGGCCGTAGGCGTTGGCGGTCGCGTTGAAGACCGCCGCGCCGCCCTTCTCGGTGGAGCGGGTGACCGCGCTGCCCAGCGTGACCTTGTTGTTGCCGCCGGAGGAGTCCTGGGCGTCGAGGCCACTGGTCTCGGACAGCTTCCAGCGGGCCACGGGCGCGGTGGTGCCGTCGCGGACCGTGGTGCCGGTGACGTTGCCGAGGTTGTCGTAGCGGGTGTCGACCCGGTCGGTGTCACCGGTCGCCGGGTCTGTCTCCGACTCGGTCACGACGTTGTCGTCCGGGTCGTAGGAGACCTTCGTGGTGCGGTTGACACCGGTCGGGTCGAGCGCCGACGACGTGACGCGGTCGGCCGCGTCCACCGCGAACGTGGTCGTGGTGCGGCCGTCGTTGGTGACCTGCTTGATCAGGTTGCCGGCCAGGTCGTAGGTGTTCTCCTGCTCGACGAACTGCTTGCCGTTAGCCGGGTCCTTGCGCACGACGGACGCCGCGAGGCCGTCGTCCGTGTAGGTGTATGCCGTCACCCAGCCCATCGCGTCCGTGAGCGAGGCGAGCCGCCCCGCCGGGTCGTAGGCGCGGGACTCCTGGACCAGCGTGCTCGGCGACTTCGGGTCGTTCGGATCGCCGGTGTAGTTCAGGAGGCTGGTGGTCAGCGGCCGGCCCTCGGCGTCGAAGGTGTAGGCGTTGACGTTCCCCTCGGGGTCGGTCTCCTTCACCTTGTTGCCGTAGGCGTCGTACTCGAACGACGTGGTGCCGCCGCTCGGATCCGTCCGCGAGGCGAGCCGGTTGTGGTCGTCGTACGTCATCGACGTGGTGCGCGGGGCGTCGCCGCCGGTCAGGTCGGCGACGGTCTGCGAGACGATGTTGCCGTCTTCGTCGAAGGCGGTGGTCGACTTGGCCTGGTGCTTCGCGCCGGTGACGCGGTTGGTGACCTGCGGGCTGGTCTCGGTGACCACCTGGTCGTTCTTGTCGTACGTCCAGGTGGTGGTGAGGCCGCTCGGCTGGGCGTCGGATATCTCCGTCTTGCTGCTCTGCCTGCCGAGGCCGTCGTAGGTGTTCTTGGCCTTCGCGCCGTTGGCGTCGAGGGTCTCGGCGAGGTCTCCGTTGGCGAAGTAGACGTACTTGGTCCGCTTGCCGCCGGGGGTCGTCACCGTGTCCACCAGACCGGCCGGCGCGACCGCCGTGCCGCCCTCCGCGGCGGGCGTCGTCGACGTGGTGTAGGTCGTCGACGCGGTACGGCCGCTCGGGTGGCCCGGCACGGGCGGGCCGGTCACCGTGAGCAGGTTGCCGCCGGCGTCGTAGCTGTAGCTGGTCAGGTACGTGTTGTCGGTGGCGGACGCGGACCGCGCGTCCCGCTCGGTGAGGAGCAGGTCGTTGCGCGGGTCCATCGCGGGGAACGCGGTGGTCGTGTCGGGGTAGTACGTGTAGTACTCGGTGGCGCACTTGTCGGCCGCCGTGTCCTGGCAGTCGGTCTGCGAGACCGTGTTGCCGCGGACGTCGTGACCGGTGATGCTGCGGTTGCCGTTGGCGTCGGTCACGGTGTGCAGGAAGCCGGACGTGTCGTAACCGTACGTCGTCCGCTTGCCGTTGGTGTCGATCGCGGCCAGCAGACGGTTGCCCATCTCCGCGTCGTACACGTAGGTCAGCGTCTTGTCGGTCGGGTCGGTGAGGGTGACCGTGCGGACCGGCGCGACGCCGGACGACGCCTTGTACGCCGACCAGTGCTGCTCGACCTGGTCCTCGGTCAGGGCGTGGTCGTAGGCGGCGACCTCGGCGATGGAGCCGTTGAAGAAGCTCACGTCAGCGGGCGAGCTGAACCACTTGTTGAAGCCCGCGCCGATGAACGTGCGGGTGTTGGACTGGTCGTTCACCCCGCTGGTGAGGTCGCCCTGCTTGACACCGTCGAGGTACAGGGTCTGCGTGGTGCCGTCGGCGGTCAGGACCGCGTGGTGCCAGACGTTGTCGTTGACGGTCTTCGTGGACCCGAAGTCCACGTTCGCGTTGCCCGCACTCCACCAGTGACCGCGCAGCTTGCCGTCCGCGCCGACGTACAGCGTGGGATTCCACGTGCCGGACGGGGCCGAGAGGGTCGGCGGCTGCGACTGGTCGGACAGGAGAGTGCCGGGACTGCCGGTCTTGAACCAGAGCTCTACGGCGCGTTGCGAGGAGCCGTGCCAGGGGGTGTACGGGATCTCGGCGTAGGAGGAGGCGCCGTTGAAGGCGGCGGCGGTCACATCGCCGTTGCCGAACGGGCCGGCCACGCCCTGCGTGACGTTGTTGTACGTGCCGAAGCCGGTGTGCACCTCGTTGGCGGCCTGCGGCGCGCCGAGGGTGTCGGCGAGGCGCCAGTACCCGGTCGGGGCGGAGCCCATGACGGCCGAGCGGTACACCTGCGAAGAGCCGGTGACGGTGGGCGGGTTGAGCTTCCAGACGCCGCCGTCGCCGTCCGTGACCTGCTGGACGAGGTCGTCGGTCGTGCCGTACTCGACCTTCGCCTGGACCTTGCCGCCGGGCGTGGTGATCTTGTTGAGCAGTCCGGTGGACCGCTTGGCGGCCTGGTACTGCGCGTTGATCGTCGAAGCGTCGAGGGGCTCGGAGTAGATCGCCACCTCGGCCAGCTGGCCGGTGTAGTGCCCGAGCTTGTCACCGGCGTTCATCGCCGGCCAGCCGTCGGTGTTCACCCCGGCGCCGAGCGAGATGTAGGGCTGCGCCCAGTCGTTGATGGCGCCGGTCAGCGAACCCTGGGCGACGCCGTCGAGGTAGAGGGTCTGGCTGCTGGCCTGTCCGGTGAGGACCGCGTTGTGCCACTGGCCGTCGGTGACCGTGGCGGTCGAGACGGCGGTGGGGCTGCAACTCGGCGACATGGCGAGGCAGCCGCGCAGCTTGCCGTCCGTGCCGACGTACACCGCCGGGGTGTTCTTGGTCGTGTTGGCGACCGGGTCGGAGTCGCTCAGCGGCTTGTCGCCGTAGTAGAAGAGGACGCCTCCGGCCGTGGTGGTCCTGAACCACAGGGAGACCGTCATGTACGACGGCGTCGCGCCGGGCGCGGACGGCATCTCGACGTAGGACGTGGTGCCGTTGAAGGTCGCCGTCTTCTGGGTCGAGCCCGCGAGCACGGAGGAGCTGCCCAGGGTCACATCGTGGTAGAGGCCGTTGTAGCGGCCCTGGTTGGTGTCGACCGTGTCCTTGGCGACGGTCGTGCCGCTCGCCTCGCCGAGCCGCCAGTAGGCGTAGGGGTCGGCGTCGAGGACCGTGGTGCGGTAGTGGTTGCCGGTGGCGTAGCCGTACGTGGTGCACTTCGCCGAGTCGGCGGGCGGGCACACCGAGGTGAGCCGGTCGCCGGAGTAGCCGTACTTCCAGGTCTGGACGGTGCTCGCGTCGTCCTTGACCGAGGGGTCGGTGGCGACCGTGTCGACGTGCGCGGCGCTCGCCCCGGCGGGGGTCGTCCAGGTCAGCGTCAGGTTCCGCTTGGACGTGGTGTTGGCGATCTTCGTCAGCTGCTTGGAGGCGTTGTACGAGAACGTCTCGGTGCGGCCGGCGTAGTCCTTGATGCCGGAGATCGCGTACGTGCCGGCCTTGGCCGTGGGCTGCTTGAACGCGTACTCGGTGAACTCCTTGTCCGTCAGCGTGTATCCGCCGCCGGACACCGCGAGCAGCCGGGCGTACCGGCCGAGCGGGGGCTGGAAGGTGCCGTCGGTGTTGCGGCCGAAGGCGACCTGCTCACCGCCCGGGTAGGTGACGATCACGCTGGTGACCGTGCCGGACGGGTCCTTGACCTCGGCCGCCTTCATGTCGGCGACCGTCGACCAGCCCGCGCCGAACGCGCCGTCGGTGCGCGGGTCGAGGCTGTTGTAGGAGCGGTCGATCTGGAGCGAGGGGCCGACGACCTCGATGTCCGCGTCGGTGTCCTCGGTGGTGTAGTTGCCGTCCGAGGGGTCGAACTCGTGCCCGTCGGTGTTCTGGGCGAGGCCCGAGGTGACCGGCGGCTGCGGCACGGCGGTGGTGAAGCGGCTGGAGTAGGTCACCTCCGCATAGCCGTCGGACACGCCGACGTACCAGGCGTAGTTCTTCGACCACTTCAGTTTGCCCGAGGGGATCTTCCAGCTGCCCTTGGCCAGGGCGCCGGAGGTGACGACGGGCGTGGTGCTGCCGGAGTCGGCGTCGTACACCTCGAAGGTGTAGGTCAGCGCGGCGTTGGGCCACTTGTCGGCGTCGCTGGCGTAGACCAGGAGCTCCGGCTGAAGGGTGTTGGCCTGGAAGTTCTCCGGCGGGTACTGGGCGTTGACCTGCGGCTGGGTGTTGGCCGCGTAGGTCAGGTCCAGCGAGGGACGCATGGCGGCGGTCGCCGAGTCCTCGGAGTGGAACCGCTTCCAGTGCAGCGCGTCCCCGGTCGGCGCGGCCATCGCGAGGCCGTAGTTGGCGCCGCCGGTGGCCACCTGGGTGAACCACGACGTCGACAGCGTCACCGGCATCTTCACGCCGACGTCGGCGCTGCCGTCGCTGTTGCTGCACGAGGCGCCGGGGGCGACCGTCGCCGTGCCGAGGGCGGCTCCGTAGGAGGGGCCGGGGTAGGCCGAGGTCGTCGACGGCGACCAGGACTGGGTCACCGGGTACACCGAGAACGGCTTCGCGGTGCACGACGATGCCCACAGCGCGTACACGTTGAGGGTCGCGGCGGAGACCTTCTGGCCGGCGATCTTGGAGCTCAGCGTGGAGAACTGGAGGAAGGAGTTCGCCTTGTTGGTGCCCGAGTCGTACGAACCGACCTTGATCTGGGCCTCGTTGGAGCGGTTGGTGCTCGCGTCGGACTGCACGTAGGTCGCCTCGCTGGAGGAGACGACCATCGTCGGGTCGACGGTGACCGGGTAGACCCGCTCGGGGTCGTCGAGCCAGGCGCGTTCGGCGGTCATCCGCAGCGCCGGCTCGCCGTCCACCGTGGTCAGCTCGTACGACACCTGCTGCGAGCGCGTTCCCTCGCCCGAGCGGGGGTCGATCCGCGAGTCCACCATGAAGGCGTGCGGGATGGTCGCCGTCACCTTGCCGTCGGCGCCGGTGAACTCCACGTCGCCGTCGGCGGCGAGGCGCGGGGTCAGCCCCTCGGCGTCCAGCCGGAACACCCAGGAGTTGGCCGCGTCCTTGGAGTGCAGGACGACGTTCTCCTTGAACCCGTCGGCGGTCGGGACGAGTTCGACGTCCGTGCCGGGCAGGACGCCGGCGTAGACGAGGGTGCCGTTCTCCTCCTCGGCCGCCGCGACCTCGCGGGCGCCTTGCAGGGTGTACGACAGTGCGCGGCCGTCGCCGAGGTCGACGGAGGCCAGGCCCTCGTCCCCGGAGTTCGCGGCGAACTCGACGTCGAGGGAGTTGGCTTCCTGGGTGAACCGGCCGTCCGCGTCCTTGACCAGATCGGTGTCGATCGGCGTCCAGTCGCCGTCTGCGTCCTTGAAGTTGGCCCGGCCGGTGTAGTGGCGGACCGTGGTGGAGCCGTCGGCGTTGACGAAGTAGTCCGACGTGGCGGTGGACTTGTCGGCGTCGCGCTCGCTGGTGGCGGGGTCGAAGCTCTTCGCCGAGGCCGTGGCGGAGCCCGTGGATACCTTCTCGGTCTCGTCCACGGGCCTTTCGTAGGCGTCGAGTTGGCCCTTGCCCTCGCCCGGCTCGTGGCCCACCCCGCCGTCGGCGCTGGTGGCGGCCGACGAGGCGGAGTGGCTCTTGCCCTCGGCGGTGCCGCCCTCCTGTTCGGGTGTGTCGAGCGGCGAGTCGTCGGCCCACTCCCACAGACCGGACAGCGACAGTCTCGGCATGCTCAGCGCGGGCATCGTGGCGCCGGTGGCCGCCGCTGTCTCGGTGGTGAGGGTGAAGGAGAAGAGGATGAGTGCAGAAAGCGCCGTGGTCCTCATCCTGCGCCTGCCGGTGCGACCCGGCGGATACAGGCGAGAGCCACGCCCCCGTTGCTTGCGCATGAACAGCCTTTACGTGGTTCTTACAGAACCTCGCAAGGTTTGCTCAACTACGAACGGACTTTCCACATGAGAAGCACATCTTTATTTGATCTTTACAGATCTGTGTGCAGTTTGCGGCCGTTCATCACTTCGCGTCCCGCACGGCGTCCCGAATCGCTTGCGCCACCGCCGACTTGAGCCCCTCGCCCGGCGGCACGACGGTCACGTTGTCCTTCGCCGTCTTCACTCCCGCGCCGACCACGACGAACGGCAGCGACGGGTGCTCTCCCGCGACGGCTTCGGCGGCCCGCACCTGCGGCGCGCCGACCGTCAGGACGACCTCGCACTGCCGCTGGACGAGGCCGTTGAGGAACGGCCGGACGTTGTCCACCGACTGCTCCCCCGTGACCGGCACATAGGTCACCCGGGCCCGGGTCTCCTCGGATGCCTGCTGCATCCCCTCCCACACCGAGGCGGCCGGCGTCCCCTGCGCGATGCCGTCCTCCCCGGTCAACAGGCAGGCGTCGACGTCCCGGTACTCCCGCGCCCGGGTGTCGGGGGGCGTGTTCGCGGAGTCGCCCCCGCCGAGGAACAGCCACAGACCGCCCGCCAGCGCGAGCAGCGCGACAGCCGCGCCGCCCGCCGCCCAGCCCCGCCGGCCCCGCAGCGCCCGGGCCGCGCCGTTCACGGCGCCCAGGACCCACGCTCCGCGCCCGGGAGTCTTCTTGCTGCTACTGCGCCAATTACGCCGGGTCTTCATCGAAGCCCCCCTTGCCTCTCAGGACGGTGCACCGATGCATCCGTAAACGTCAGGGCGGCCCCGGCCACCCTCGTACACGCCGCCGAACAGTACACAGCCCCCACGCATCAGCGACGGGACACCCTGGCCGTCACACAGCTCGGACACACGAAAGGCAACGAAGACGAGCAACGGCGCGACCGAGGTGCCACGTCGCTCCTGAGCGAGCATCAGCACAGGTCAGCCGAGGGCTGGAGAAGCTCAGCCGAGGGCTGGAGGGGTCGGCCGGGGGCTGGTGGAACTCGGCCGAGGGCTGGAAGAGCTCGGCCGAAGGCTGGAGAAGCTCTGCCGAGGGCTGGAGGAACTCGGCTGAGGGTTGGAGGGGTCGGTCGGGGGCTGGCGGAACTCGGCCGGGGGCTGGTGAAACTCAGCCGGAGGGCAGGGCGAGGTCAGCCGAAGGCTGGAGGGGTCGGCCGGGGGCTGGTGGACCTCAGCCGAGGGCTGGAAGAGGCCGGCCGAGGGCTGGAGGAACTCAACCGAAGGGCAGGAGGAGGTCAGCCGAAGGCTGGAGGAACTCAACCGAAGGGCGAAGGTGGCCAGCCGAGGCTGGAGGAACTCAACCGAAGGACACGGGGAGGTCAGCCGAAGGCTGGAGAAGCTCAGCCGCACGGCAGGACGAGGTCAGCCGCCCAGCAGGAGGTGCTCAGCCCAGGCCCAGCAGAATCCCCAGCAGCACAGCCCCCGCCGCCGCCGGACCCATGATCTCCCAGGCCCAGCGGGCGGTCACCTCGCCCTGGGCGTTCTCGCTCTTCTCGCGGGCCTCGCGCATCAGGCGGAGCTCGTGGATGATCTTGTCGCTCTCGGCGCGCACCGGGCCGTCCGGCGTGCCGGCCGCCGCCCCGGCACCGCGCGCGGACGAACCGCCCCCGAGTCCGCCGAAGCCGCCGAAGCCGCCGAGACCCCCTGCGCCACGGCCGCCCCGGCCGCCTCTGCCACCCTCACGGCCTTCCCGTTCCGCCGCCGCCCGGGACTCCTGGCGGGCCGCCTTCTTGCGGGCGCGCAGGGACACCGGGATCGCCCAGAGCTGGAACTTCGCCCCGGCACGGGTGACGACCTCGTTGGAGTAGCGGGACTGGAGCGAGGCCACCTCGCCCCAGGGCAGCGCGATCACCCGGAACGGGTTGCGTACGCGCAGCCGGTCGTCGTTGGCGTACACGGCCGGGCGGATAGTGAAGGCCACGACCAGCGGCACCACCAGAAGCAGCGTGGCCAGCGCCAGCCACGGCGTCCGACCCTTCCCGGCGAGGATCGCGTCGAGGCCGAGCCAGCCGACGAGCCCCAGCAGCAGGACCCCGGCCGCGATGCCGGCGGGGGACCGGTAGATGCGGTCCTTGGACTCGGGCGCCGGGGGCCGCGGTGCTGGTGACTGGTCATCCGGGGTCGTCATGGACCCGATTCTGCCTGACCGCCTTCCCCTCCCTCCCGTCCACCCGCCCCGTCCCGACCGACCGGACGTCCCCTCCCTCCCGCCGTCCACCCGCCCCCTCCCGACCGACCGGACGTCCCCTCCCTCCCGACCGACCGGACCGTCCCATCCCTCCCGCCGTCCACCCGCCCCGTCCGACCGACCGGACGTCCCCTCCCTCCCGTCCGCCCGCCCCCTCCCGATCGACCGGCCGCCCCACCCCTCCCGTCCGCCCGCCCCCTCCCGACCGACCGGCCGCCCCACCCCTCCCGTCCGCCCGCCCCCTCCCGACCGACCGGCTGCCCCATCCCGACCGACCAGCCCCCCGCATCCCGATCAACCAGCCCCCCATCCCGATCGACCACCCGTCTGTACACCCGCTACGCGCGTAGATATGCTCGTCTGGTGACCATGCCCACCAATGCACCCACCGCAGCTCACGCACCCTCGGACGTCACCGCGTCCGACAGTTCGCTGCGCCGCTTCCTCCACGGGCTGCCCGGCGTCGACACGGTCGGCCTGGAAGCGCGCGCCGCCTCCCTCGGGACCCGTTCCATCAAGACGACCGCGAAGGCGTACGCCATCGACCTGGCCATCTCCATGGTCGACCTGACGACGCTGGAAGGCGCGGACACCCCGGGCAAGGTCCGGGCGCTCGGCGCGAAGGCGGTCCACCCCGACCCGACCGACCGTACGACCCCGGCGACGGCCGCGGTCTGCGTGTATCCGGACATGGTGGCCGCCGCCAAGGCCGCCGTCGCCGGCTCCGAAGTGAAGGTGGCCTCCGTCGCCACCGCCTTCCCGGCCGGCCGCGCCGCCCTCGACGTGAAGCTGGCCGACGTCCGCGACGCCGTCGCCGCGGGCGCCGACGAGATCGACATGGTCATCGACCGCGGCGCCTTCCTCGCGGGCAAGTACCTCAAGGTGTACGACGAGATCGTCGCCGTGCGGGAAGCGTGCGGCACGGCCGCCCGCCTCAAGGTCATCTTCGAGACGGGCGAGCTGTCGACGTACGACAACATCCGCCGCGCCAGCTGGCTCGGCATGCTCGGCGGGGCGGACTTCATCAAGACGTCCACCGGCAAGGTCGCCGTCAACGCCACCCCCGCGAACACCCTCCTCATGCTGGAGGCCGTCCGCGACTTCCGCGCCCAGACCGGCGTCCAGGTCGGCGTGAAGCCCGCCGGCGGCATCCGCACCACGAAGGACGCGATCAAGTTCCTCGTCCTGGTCAACGAGACCGTCGGCGAGGACTGGTTGGACAACCACTGGTTCCGCTTCGGCGCCTCCTCGCTCCTGAACGACCTGCTGATGCAGCGCCAGAAGCTGGCGACCGGCCGTTACTCCGGCCCTGACTACGTTACGGTGGACTGACCCATGGCATTCGAGTACGCTCCCGCGCCGGAATCGCGCGCGATCGTCGACATCGCACCGTCGTACGGTCTGTTCATCGACGGCGAGTTCGTCGAGAGCTCGGGCGGGGAGCTGACCAAGACGGTCTCCCCGTCCACCGAGGAAGTGCTCGCCGAGTACACCCAGGCGAACGCGGAAGACGTCGACCGGGCGGTCGGGGCGGCCCGCCGGGCCTTCGCGAAGTGGTCCGCGCTGCCGGGCTCCGAGCGCGCCAAGTACCTCTTCCGCATCGCGCGGATCATCCAGGAGCGCAGCCGCGAGCTGGCCGTCCTGGAGACCCTGGACAACGGCAAGCCGATCAAGGAGACCCGCGACGCGGACCTCCCGCTGGTCGCCGCGCACTTCTTCTACTACGCGGGCTGGGCCGACAAGCTGGACCACGCCGGCTTCGGCGCGAACCCGCGCCCCCTCGGCGTGGCCGGCCAGGTCATCCCGTGGAACTTCCCGCTGCTGATGCTGGCCTGGAAGATCGCCCCGGCGCTCGCCACCGGCAACACCGTGGTGCTGAAGCCCGCCGAGACGACCCCGCTGTCCGCCCTGTTCTTCGCGGACATCTGCCGCCAGGCCGGACTGCCCAAGGGCGTCGTCAACATCGTGACCGGTGACGGACGTACGGGCGCGGCCCTCGTCGAGCACCCGGACGTGAACAAGGTCGCCTTCACCGGCTCCACCGCCGTCGGCAAGCAGATCGCCCGCTCGGTCGCCGGGAGCCGCAAGAAGCTCACGCTCGAACTGGGCGGCAAGGGCGCCAACATCGTCTTCGACGACGCGCCGATCGACCAGGCCGTCGAGGGCATCGTCAGCGGCATCTTCTTCAACCAGGGCCAGGTCTGCTGCGCGGGCTCCCGGCTGCTCGTCCAGGAGTCGATCCACGACGAGCTGCTGGACTCCCTCAAGCGCCGGCTGTCCACCCTGCGCCTCGGCGACCCGCTGGACAAGAACACGGACATCGGCGCGATCAACTCCGCCGAGCAGCTGGCGCGGATCACCGCGCTCGCCGACCGGGGCGAGGCGGAGGGCGCCGAGCGCTGGTCGCCGGCCTGTGAACTGCCCACGTCCGGTTACTGGTTCGCGCCGACGCTCTTCACGAACGTCACCCAGGCGCACACCGTCGCCCGCGACGAGATCTTCGGCCCGGTGCTGTCGGTCCTCACCTTCCGCACGCCGGACGAGGCCGTCGCCAAGGCCAACAACACCCCGTACGGCCTGTCGGCCGGCATCTGGACGGAGAAGGGCTCCCGCATCCTCGCGGTGGCGAACAAGCTCCGGGCCGGCGTCGTCTGGTCCAACACGTTCAACAAGTTCGACCCGACGTCGCCGTTCGGCGGCTACAAGGAGTCGGGCTTCGGCCGCGAGGGCGGTCGCCACGGCCTGGAGGCGTACCTCGATGTCTGACAAGTCCCCCAAGACCGAGCAGCAGCGTCTCAGTGTCTTCAAGACCTACAAGCTGTACGTCGGCGGGAAGTTCCCGCGTTCCGAGAGCGGCCGGGTGTACGAGGTGAGCGACACGAAGGGCGAGTGGCTGGCGAACGCGCCCCTCTCCTCCCGCAAGGACGCCCGCGACGCGGTCGTGGCCGCGCGCAAGGCGTTCGGCGGCTGGGCCGGGGCGACGGCGTACAACCGGGGCCAGATCCTGTACCGCGTCGCCGAGATGCTCGAGGGCCGCAGGGGCCAGTTCGTGCGCGAGGTCGCCGACGCCGAGGGCCTGTCGAAGTCGAAGGCCGCCGAGCAGGTGGACGCGACGATCGACCGCTGGGTCTGGTACGCGGGCTGGACCGACAAGATCGCCCAGGTGGTGGGCGGCGGAAACCCGGTGGCGGGCCCGTACTTCAACCTGTCCTCCCCCGAACCGACGGGCGTGGTCGCCGTCCTCGCCCCGCAGGAGTCGTCCTTCCTGGGCCTGGTCAGCGTGCTGGCCCCGGTGATCGCGACGGGCAACACGGCGGTCGTGATCGCCTCAGAGAAGTCCCCGCTGCCCGCGCTCTCCCTCGGCGAGGTCCTGGCCACCTCCGACGTCCCCGGCGGAGTCGTCAACGTCCTCTCCGGCCGTACGGCGGAGATCGCGGCGCCCCTCGCCGCGCACCAGGACGTCAACGCGCTCGACCTCGCGGGCGCGGACGAGGCGCTCGCCAAGGAACTGGAGATCGCCGCCGCGGACAACCTGAAGCGCGTCCTGCGTCCACAGCCTGTGGACGACTGGTCCGCCACCCCCGGCATCGACCGCATGACGGCGTTCCTGGAAACGAAGACGGTCTGGCACCCGACGGGGTCGCTGGGCGCCTCGGGCTCGGCCTACTGATCGAGCGACTCTGCGTAAGCCCACCGAGTGGCCCCGGTGATTTCCGTCGGGGCCACTCGCTTCCCACCACCTATCAGTCGAAGGCCGTTCTGGTCCCGCCTCCGTGCTCAGTGACCCGAGGGCGGCAAAGGACCTTCACTGTTCCCTGTGTGAAGGCTTCGTCCGTTGCTTTGCTCGACCAGAGGTAGGCCTCCCCCGGCTGCAGGGCAGCCATCTTCTGCGGCGTGAGGCCACCCAGTGCGGTGTTCACCTTCTGCAGGTACTTGAGCCATGCCGGTGACGTGAACTTGTGCAACACGATTTCGCTGGACAGTTCGATCAGCGCGGTCGGCACGGACGGCGGGTCCTGGCTCGCGACGATAACCGACATACCCTTGTGTCGCATTTCGCGAACACTCGAGACAAGCCCTGCCACCAGGTCCCCACTGTCCGCATACTTGTGCGCCTCGTCGAAAACGACCAGCTTGTTGAATGTCTCGTCTCCCTGACGCGCCTCTGCGAACAGCTGCATCAGCACGACGAACAGGCCTAGTGCATCGCTCTTCTCGATGTCGTCGGAGCGCACATCGACGATGATCAGCCGTCCAGGGCGCACCAGATCACGCAGCCTGGCGGAGTCGTCGATGAAGCTCTCCGCCAGTTCCAGTCTCGCCTTGGCCTGCTTCTTGAGGTGATCGGCGAGTTCGGAATCCTCGATACCCTGGCGGATGGCTTCCAGGGTGAGGTCCTTGCGGTTCTCTTTGATAATCCGGTTGACCTGCCGAATGTAGGTGGCCTGATTACCCACGGCCCCCATGAGGAATCGCCAGTGGCTCATCTTCAGCTCGGAAGAGGCGAAGGTCAGCGGCCGGATCTCCATGTCCGGAAATTCTTCCCTCCGGTCTTCGAGGTTCTCCGTGGGGACGAGCATCATCACGTCCTCCAACCCGGCCGGCTCAGCACCGTAACGAAGCCGCAGGGCAGTCCGCTGCGCCTCGTCGTCGTTGGGACGGATCATGCTGGTGAACTCGGGGGCGTAGTCAGACGTCTCGCTGTAGTGGAACACCATGCTTGCCAGCGGCCTGGCAAGCCGGTTGATCCCCGGCAGGGGCCGACTGGCCATCTCCAGGATGGCGCCCAGGGTGTAGCTCTTACCACCACCCTGCACGCCGAACAGACTCATCGTGTGGGTCTCGTAGAGGTCCAGGGCAACCTGGCGGCCTGCGCTGGTGCCGAGCAGCCCGAACTGCGGTGAGGGCTGAGCAACTCCGAGTACAACATCGGCTGTGGCTCCGTGCGTAACGGCAGCCCCTTCGTCTTCCTTCGTTTCCTCCGCCGAATCTGTCGGGGCTGATGGGGACGACTCCCGCTGCAAGTGGGCAGCATCTCTGCTCTGTTCCGGGGCAGGTGCCAGATCCTCGGCACCCTTGGGTGCCGGCTCGGCAGAGAGCTCCCGTGTACTCGCCGTGCGGGACTCGTCTTCGTGCCCCGGCTCATCACCGTCGGTGTCCAGAGGAAGCGGCCCGGGTTCGTCTGGCAGGGTCCTCTCGCGTTCGCGCGGCCTGAGCGTGGCAAGCGCCGCAGCATCCGTATCCGTGAAGGGCGCCGAACCGGCGGTGCCCGGCGAGAGGTCGGCACACTCCGTATCTGTTTCACCCTCCCTGGCCGTCCCGGACTCCTCTGCTCCATCGGCTGGTCCTCGTAGATACTCCGTCCGGATTTCGTCGAGCATCCGCAGCGCGTGCTCCCGGCCGACCCGGTGGTAGGTGATGCCGTTCTCGGTTTCGATGTCCAATCCGTTCGCCGACAGGTCGAAGACCAGTCCGGTGGCGGTGAACTCCCAGGTGAAGTGATGATCAAGGTGGTCGAGAAGCCAGCGTGCCTCGTCCCGGGACTTCCCGGAGAAGAGACCGTACCGGTCGGCGCGTGCGAGGTAGTGGCCCAGCAGCGTGCGCAGGGTGACGTTCTGCAGCGGACGGTCGCTGCGGGAGACCGACGGATCGAACAAGTTAGTGAGCACGCGCCGGGTGTTGTCCAGTTGTGTGCGGATCCGCTGCCGTGTCGACTCCAAGGACGCCAGACCTCCCGAACCCGTGAAGCACTTGACCTCCACCAGTCGGCAGGTGATGGTCGCACGTTCGGCGTCCAGGTCGAACAGGGCCAGGTCGGTACGGTGCAGTCTGACCGCGGTGTCACCCGCGGCCGAGCGCCTCTGCTCCTCGGCGTAGAGCTCGGGATGCGAGTCGAGCGGCAGCAGGATCTGGTGTCTCAGCGCGCTGCAGTTCTCCAGATACAGGCGCGCCAGCGCCAGCCCCACCACCTCGGTGCGCCCGGTTTCGCTCAGGGCGGCCAGTTTGAAGGCCAGGTTGCCCGACAGTTCGCGCAACTGGTCGAAGAAGGTGCGGACATGGCGCTGCTCGATGCTGAGCCGACGGTCGGCGAGGACCGGCTCCAGCAGTGCTCTCAATTCGTCGACGGAGCGTGAGGAGACCACGACATGGCTGCTCATGCCCACCACCGAGGAGGCCGTGTAGTCGATGACGTACTCGGCCCGGTTGCGGCGTCCGTGGTCGAAGTACTCGGCACCGAGCGTACGGTCCACGGTGATCACCCAGTCGCTCATCCGGTGCACGTCGTGCAGCAGTGAGCGGTCGTCCGCGCCGAGGCTGAGACTTATCTGAGGCAGCATGCCGGGCCGGGGCTCCCCCGCTGTGGCCGCGACCGCGGCCGCCGAGAGGGTGGCGGGCAGCGCGGCCAGCAGGTCTCCGGTGATTTCCGCCCCGGGCAGGGGGTCGGTCGCACCATGTCGGGGACGGCGGCTCCAGACCGCCGATCCGCCGTCCTCGCTGTAGTGGCTGGTCATCTCCTGGACGAGTCCGTGTACAGCGGCCCGGCCAGAGGCAGGCCGGCCGGGAACGATGTCGTGGCGCTCTCCGCCGAACGGGGCGAACAGGAAAGTTAGGTGCGCGGGAAAACCCTCGTCGTTCAAGGTGAGGTCGGCGAGATCCCGCACGACGACCGACAGCTTCGGGCGCAGTGGATCACCCTGGGTGGAGAAGGCCTCGGCGGCGGCGGTGCGTGCCCCGTCCCCGGGGGCGAAGAGGTCGGTGAGGGCGGCCCCTGCCCAGGGATCGTCGGGAGTCGGAGTGAACAGGCGCACCGTGTACCGCAGGTGGGCGAGATGGCGCCGCTCCTGCAGAGAGATGAGCATGTCCGCGAGCAGCTCGCCGCGCCCAGCGCCCACCGCGTTGATGATCAGGCAGTCGGCGTACGGGTGGAGACGGATGTATCGCTCGACGCGGTCCGAAAGGTCCGCGCCGGTCACATCGCCGCTTGTGGCGGCCGCGCCGTCCGCGCCCAGTGCCGCAGCGATCCGGGCGACCGTGCCGCGTGGGTTCACGGTCTCGCTGGGCAGACAGACCTGCCAGTAGGTGGTCAGGAGCCCAACTGCGAAGGTGAGTTCTCCCGTGTCGAGCGGCACGGTGAGCGGGAAGCCGAGTGGTGCCAGTCTCCGCTCCAGCGCTTCGAGCCGTTCCAGGACGGCCGCCCTGTCCTCGTGTTCCGCTTCACCGAGCCAGTGGTCGGCCAGAGCGGCATGGCCGCTTTTCCACAGCATCCGCAGGGGGTGCGTGGGTGCCACGAGCACGGCGCCCGCACGGTTGCCGTCCGGGGCCGCCAGGGCCACGGGGATGGTGTCGGTACGCAGCAGCAGGTGGAGCTCGCGGCGGTGCGTTTCCGTATCCCGTTCGTACGGATCGTCGAGGGTGCGCAGGCAGGCCGTCAGCGCATTCAGATAGGCCTCCGCGTAGGCCTCGGTCAGGGAGCGCAGGTCCCGGGGGTCCTTGCCCTCCACTACCTGTGCGTCGTTGCCGGTCGACTCCCCAATGATCGCCGAGAACAGGCTGGCGCGGGTGTGCAGGAACGCGGTGAACGCGGGTGTGGCGTCCGCTTGGCGTGCTGCGGGCGGTGCGTCGAGGCGAAGGTGTGCTCCGTCCGCCGCGTCGATCTCCACCGTGGGGCCGGTCAGGGATCCCGGGCTGCCCAGCAGCCATTGCTGGGCCTCGGTGAGCCACAGGGGCACGTCGAGGAGGAAGGGCGCTCCGGAGCTGAAGGACGCGCGCAGGGAGCGGGTCTTGGTTCCGGTGCTCGCCCAGGTGACATCGCGGCAGGTGACACGCTCGGGGTCGCGTCCCTCCGCCCGCGCGGTGAAACGCAGGCGGTTGAGGGCCTGGGCGAGGCCGGAGGCGTGCTGGACGCGGGGTGCCGGAGGCTCGTCGAATTCGCCTTCCGGCACCACGTAGAAGCGGTCGCTCTCCTCCGTCCGCCGTGCCTGGCCGGTCCGGGACACGGGGAGGGGGCGGCCACGGTCGTCGAGAGGCGTGACCCGGACGAAGTGCCAGCCTTCCTCCCACTCGGTGGGCCGGCGTCCGCGCTTCAGTTTCACCTGCCTCTTGTGCACGTTCTTGGTGGTGCGCAGGTTCGCCGAGAAGGTCGCGGTGAGCCCTGTGGGGCTGACCGCCACCGCGGTCTCGTCGTCCTCGTCACCGCCTTCGCCCACCGATTCCGAGTAGATCTCCAGCTTGAAATGCGCGAGTCCGGTGACGCTGCGGGCGTCGGGGTCCACCGTGAAGGACACCGGCAGGGAGGAAAGCCCGCCGGGCAGCAGGTAGCGGGCGCCGAAGACCCGTTCCAGTACGGGGTGGTTGCGCAGGTCCTCGTCGCTGTCGCCGACCCTCGGCAGGGCGGTCAGGTCGCCCACTTCCACGGTGACCCGCTGGTCGCCGCGTTCCTGTTCCTCTGGCCAGTGGTGGAAGGCAAGCGGCCAGTTGCCCGGTTCGACGGCGATGGCCCGGCACCAGTCCCAGTGTTCGGCGAAGGAGGTGCGTCCCGCGAAGGCGACCAGGCGCTTCATGAACGCCTGTTGTTCGGGACTGGTCCGGGGCAGCCCCAGGGCGAGGACCCGCTGTCGCGGGGTGGCGGCGTTGTCGCTGAGCGCGTCCACGACACGGCGATTGCGTTTGCTCTTGTGGCCGACCAGAGAGGGATCGGAGAAGAGCCGGAAGTCGGGGATCAGGCCGAGCAGATGAACGGCCGCGCCCGCCGCCTCCGGGTGGTGGTGGTTCTCCCGGAGCGTGAGCAGATACCGCACGGCGGCTTGGGCGTCGGCGCCCTTCGGCCCGCCGGCTGCCGGGGACCCGAGCAGCTCCGTGACAGACGGTCGCAATGCCTCGGGCACCTGACTGAGCAGGGTCTGCCGCAGAGCCGCGTGCACGTCGTCCAGCAGCAGTTCCTCGAAGGTGGCCGTGGAGAAGGAGTCCTCGGCGCTGGCCCGGGTGCCGGGCGGAACGAAGACCAGCAGCGGCGGCCGCAGCGCCCCGGTGTCGTCGGGGTTGCGCAGTTCCACGAGCCGGGTACTCGTGATGGTCACGTCATCGGCGTCGTTCCCCAGCATTCCCGCGTCGAGGACGTGGACCTGGGCCTCCGGTACCGCGGTGTGCAGTCTGCGGGTCAGGCTCACGGCCACGTCGGCCTGAAGCCCTTCGACGCGCATACAGTGGCCGGCTTCCCGCCGTCGCAGCACGGAGGCGATGCGAGGCAGCAACGCCTGTTCCAGGGCCTGGCGCCACTGGCTTTCGGTGATTTCGGTCAGTCCGCGTGCCATGGTGGTCCGTTCTCCGCTACTTCCCGCTGCCCGCTGTGACCGTGCCGTCCTGTGCGATCACGAAGCGGGGTGTGATCACCTGGGTGAAGTACGCGTCGGACAGGTCGTCGTAGAAGCCGATCTCCCGCAGTTTCGTGGTGAAGGCCGCGGTGTTCGCCCGCAGTGCCGCCTCCTCCTCCGGGCCGGGGACGGCGAAGCCGTCGGCGGCCGGAAGCCGATCGATGTGCAGGCCATAGCGCGTACGCAGCATGTCGGTGAACTCGTCCAGCCGGAGGGAGACGGTGTGATGGGTGAACCGCGAGCGGGTGCCGCGCGAGTTGGGACGCAGCAGCGCCACCTGCACGAGCACTTCGAGCAGCGCACTGTCGAGGACGAACCGCCGTCGGCCACGGTGGGGCTGCGCGATCAGGGCGCCCGGCCGGTTCTTCAGCAGCAGGGAGTCGATCGTCTCGATGAGGTACTTGTGGTGGTAGCGGCCGCGGTAGGCCATGAGCAGCTCGATGTACTGATCGAAGGCACCGAGTCCCATGGAGACTTCCAGCAGCGGCCGGACCGCTTCGGGCTGCTCCTCACGGGGTGTTTCGACGAGGATGCTCTCCAGGCGGGCTTCGAAGTACCGTTCGCGCCGCTCCTGGTAGGCGTCCGAGCCGAAGCGCAGGAGTTCACCGACGGTGGCCCGGCCCCGGGAGGGGCGGGTGGCCTCGCCGCGTGAGACGAGGTGGTCGGCGAAGTCGTCGAGCCTGCGGACCACATAGCCGGCGCGGACGAAGTCCGGGATGCGCCGGTGCCAGGCGGCCACGCTCTGTTCGGCGAGGGCGGCCGCGGCGGTTCCGGGGATGCCAGCGGCGTCGACGAAGAGTCCGGCGCGGAAAGGGCAGCCCGCGAGCGGATCGGTGGCCGCTCCGGTGGCGGGGCAGTGGTCGGGGCCACAGGCCGGGTCCGCGCCACCGCGGGCCACGGCGTGCGGCAGCAGCTTCATCGCCTTCAGCTGCCCGAGGGCGAGATGCAGGGCGAAGAGGATTTTCAGGTACTCGACGAGGGTGACCCGCGGCAGCAGGTCTTTCAGGGACATCAGGCGCAGGACGTCGTCGGCGAGCAGGTCGGCCTGGCCGACGCACAGCGGAGGGGCGTCGTACCAGCCGCGCACCTGCTGCGGTGCGTCCTGGGTGACCTGGCTGTTGAGGTGCAGTACGGCCTGGGTCTCGACGTCGATGCGCGTGTCCGCGGACTCGTCGTGGGGGCCACCGTGTGGTGCGGAGCCGAGTCCGGTGAAGAAGAAGCGCCGCAGCTGTTCGAGGGCCGCCTGGCCCTGGCCACCGCGGGCGTGGCGCAGCATCTGGTAGAGCTGGGCGTCCGCGCCGTAGGCACGTGAGTGGTAGTAGTTGCGGAACTTGTAGGTGAGTCCGTGCAGCGGGCGCAGCCCGGCCACGGCCTGGCTGGACCGGCCGCGGTTGACCATGTCGAGCAGCTGGGTCTCGATCCACCGGCGGGTGATGTCGCTGTGCTCGGCGAAGCCGGGGAACTTCTCGGCGTGCTGTTCCTTGGTGAACTCCTTGACGAAGGCGTCGACGGAGAGTTCCTTGCGCTGCACCATTTTGCTGGGCAGGCCGTTGTGGTTGACCCGCATCAGGAAACCGGTGAGGACCCGGTCCATCTCGACCCGTTTGTACTCCAGGTGGGAGACGCCGAGGTGTTTCAGCTCGCTGTCGCGGCGGCGCAGTGCCATCAGTGCTCCGTTCCTCGGGCCCCGGCCGGGGCGAGCCGCAGGGTTCCACCGGGTTGCCGGGCGAGTCGGTACGGCGGGCTGCCCGGGGCGCTGAGCAAAACCTCCTGGCAGGAAGCCGCGGACAGGGCGTTCTTGAAGACGGCGAGTGCGAGGTTCTGACCCTGGCGGTCCTCGACGCCGGGCTGGTGGCCGCGGTGGAGCCGGTCAAGCAGCTCGTACAGGTCGAGGCGGACGACGAGCCGGGCGTGCTGCGGGCCGCCGCCGTCGGGCCGGCGACTCATGACGAGTTCCCGGGGACTGGTCTCCACGTACGGGGAGGCGGCGGGCGTGCGCACGTCGAGCGTGAACCGTCCGGCGGGGAAGAGACGGTGGCTGCGCACGGTGGCGCCGCGCACCGCCCTGACCTGGAGGGCGAGGTCGGGTTCGCCGTGGTGATCAGAGGTGTACGGCATTCCTTCGCCGCGACTGATCGCCTCGACGAGCCGGACCAGTTCCTCACCTAGGGGAAGCCTGCCGTCCAGGAGGCCGAGGAAGCGGTCGCCGGACCGGTAGCTGACCATGGTGGTCCAGCGGGTGTCGTCCAGGCTCTCGAAGTAGAAGCGGCGTCGGGCGGCGGCGAGGTAGGCGCGGTGGGCATCGCGTTGGATGCCGCCCGGGTCGGGGGTGCGGGGCAGGGCCGCGAACTGTTCGTGCAGGAGTTCTTCGTCGTGATCGCCGCGCTGGTCCACGGAGATCAGGCTGTGGCCACCGGAGGGGCCGGTGTAGTCGAGTCTGCGGTCCAGTTGCGGGTCAGGGACTCCGGCCATGTCTAGGTCCCGCAGCTGCGTGAGGAACCGGTCGTGCTCTCCGTCCCCGGCGGTGTGGATTCCGGCCCAGCTGGTGAAGTAGAAGCTGTCGAGCCGGTCCTGGACGGTGTCGGCACCGCCGGCGTAGAGGGCGTGGATCTGGCCGCAGTCCCGTCCCGAGGTCAGGGTGTAGGCGAGGGCGGAGCGCAGGTCGCGCAGGGTGATGTGGAGCCGGCCGCGGAGCTGAGACATGCGGTGCAGGGTGGCGAGCCGTTCGCGGACCTGGGGTCCGGCAGTGGGGTGGGCGAAGGTCCGGGCGTTGTGCAGGGCGTAGCAGCAGGAGGCGAGGGGGCAGGGACCGCAGGCCTCCCAGTGCCGTGGGTCGGTCATGGTGTCGACCATGCGCCGCATGATGGAACCCGTGCCGTAGGGGTCGGCGAAGACGTCTCGCGCGTTGAGGTTGATGACGACGACGCCGTTGGCCTCCTGCCCGCTCGCGAGACCTTCGCGAAGGGTGTCGGCAAGCAGCGGGTAGCGCTCCTCGTGCCGGCTGAGGAAGTCGGCCAGCCGTCCTTCGTTGATGGCGAGCAGCCGCGTCTCGTGGTCGGTCCAGGCGTCGGCGGTGTCGCCCTGGTAGGGGGCCAGGAACGCGGCCAGCACGGCGTCGTTGTCCGTCCCGTCCTCGTCCTGGCTGCCGTCGTGGTTGGTACGGAAGCGGCGCCCCCGGTAGGTGAATTCGTCCCCGTTGGTGGTGTTCTCGACGAGGTTCGCGCCCTTCTTGGCGGCGGTGGCGGCGAGATTCTGGAGGAAGGCCGTCTTGCCGTCCCCGGCGTTGCCGGTGATGACCACCAGCTGATGCGCTCCGCGCAGCACCGCCTGGGTCAGCCGGGTGTCGAGGGCGGTCTCGACGTAGAGCGGGAAGTCCGCGGGGTCCAGGCCGCGGGTGCCGGAGTTGGTCCGCGAGTTCTGGCTGTAGAGGGTCTGCAGGTGGGCCACGAAGGGGTTGTGTCCGGGCTCGGCAGGCCCAGCCGAGGCGGCCGCGGTCCCTTGTCGCGCGGACGGCTCTTCATTTTCCGTGGGATGGCGCGGGGGTGTCAGGCGTACGTCTCCGGCGTTCCGCAGCGCGGTGCGGAACGCCTCCGCGTCGGGGAAGCGTTCGGCCCGGCGGGGTGAGATCGCGCGGCGCAGCACGGCGACGAAGCCGGGTCCGAGGTCGGCGAAGCCGGCGATGTCCCGGGGGTCGGGGGCCTCCTCGTCACGCGGTGGACTCTCGCGGCCCCGCCACGGGTAGGAGCCGGTGAGTGCCATGTAGGCGGAGATCCCGACGGCGTACAGGTCGAGGTCGGTGAGGTCTTCCGCCCTGGGGCGCCCCCGGCCGACGGCTCTGGGGGCGATGAACTTGGGGGAGCCGAGGGTGGGGGTGAGGGTGGAGCCGGTGGAGACCGCCGCGTTGAAGTCCAGCAACCGGGTGCCGTCGGGGGTCCACAGGAGGTTGCTGGGCTTGATGTCGCAGTGGTAGACGCCGTGTCCGTGCAGATGGCCGAGGCCGGTCAGGCAGTCTTCCAGCAGCCGGAGCACATCGGCCGGGCCCAGCGGCCGCTCCCCGCCGCGGTCGATGACGGCCTGGAGGTCCCGCCCCTCCGCGTATTCCATGCGCAGATAGGGGAATCCGCCCTTGGGCAGCCACTCGGCGTCGATGAGCGGTACCAGGTTGGGGTGCGGCGGGAGCCGGCGCAGCGCGCGGTACTCCTTCTTAAGCCGCTCCTCCACGTCGAGGCCGCCGCCCGTGAGGATCTTCAGCACTTCGTCCTTGTCGTCGAGGACGTTGTAGACCCGGTAGACGACGCCGAACTGCCCCTGCCCGAGTTTGGCCCGCACACGGAACTTCTCGGTGAGCCGGAACCCCGGGGGCAGGGCCGCATAGTTGCGCGGATTGTTCCAGTCGAAGGAACCGTCGTCCTCCCGCTCGGCCGGGCCGCTTCGCCGCCCGCCCTGCGACGGCCGGTGCCGCTCCAGCAGCTCCAGCGCCTCCCGGGCCTCCGGGCGCCGCCGCGGGTCGGAGTCGAGCAGCCGCACGATGAGGGACCGGACACCGGCGTCCAGCCCGGACGCCTCGTCGAGCGCCACCGCCGCGACAGCCCCGGTGTCCCCCTCGGGGGCGGGCGGCTCCCCCGTGTACAGCTCGTGGAAGAGCGCACCCGCCGCGTACATGTCCGAGGCGGTCGAGAACGCGTCCGCGTCCCCCGCAACCTCCGGTGCCAAATAGGCCGCGTCATGCCGCTCCAGCGCCGACTGCCGCACCGTGAGCAGCGAACCGCGCGGCTGCCCCGGGTAGGCGAGGTCGAACCCGGTGAGCATGGCGTCCCCGTCGCGGTCGACGAGTACGGCGTCAAGGGTGAGCCCCCGGTGCAGCACCCCCTTGGCATGGGCGTGCGCGAGCCCGGCGAGCACGCCGGACATCACCCGCCGCTTGGCGTCCGCGCCCAAAGGCGACGACTCGTTCGTGAGCCGCACGCGCAGCGCATCGGCCCGCACGTCCTCCAGCACCACCGCGTACCCCGCCTGGTCGTCCAGGGGGAAGTCGTCCACGCACGCCACGATGTGCTCGCTCGCCTTGAGCCTGCCGAGCGCCTGCATCGGCGTGCTGATCCGCGCGAACGCCGCTTCCAGCTCGGCCTCCGGCAGCAGCGGATCCACCCCGTGCACCTGAAGCAGGTAGGTGCCGGAGGCCGCCTGCCCCTGCCTGCGCACCCGGTACACCGACACGTTCTCGTACGGGTCATAGGGGTCTGACGGTGCCGCCGAGGGGTCGGTCTCCGCCAGGGTCTCCTCGACCTCGTACCGGCCGAATCGCCGCGGCCCGGAGGGGGTCCTGGCCTCGGCGAGCAGTGCCTGCACGATGTCGTCGTGCTGACCGGCGATGCCCGGCACCGGGTGGCCGGCCGTCGGACGGTACTGCGTGAGAAACGGCACGAGGTCACGCAGCCGCACCGTGTGCGGCTCGTCCAGGCCACCCGGGTCCCGCAGTACGGCGTCGTCGAACGGCAGGATGACCAGCGGATCGCACCACACCGACAGCCCCGCACCGGAACGGGACCGCCGCCGCAGCAGCCCTCCCAGCACCCTCGCGTGGTCCCGGCACTTGCGCACCGGACTCGGAAAATACGCCCCGCGCCTCAGATACCAGCGGGCCCCGCGCACCTCGATCCGGCCGCGCGCCCCCTTGGTGTCGGCGAGGAAGCACACACGATCGGTGAGGATGGCCAGATCCACTTCGAAGACCTGCCGGCCGCGCCCGTACGACAGCTCGAAGTTGGACACCACCGTCCAGTCGTCGGGGGCATGGTCCCGCAGATGCCGCAGCACCATCCGCTCGGCATCATTGACCGGCTCACCCACCGGAATCATCCGCGCCACCGGCCGCAACCCCCCGTCCGCGCCTGCACACTTCGAGTCATCGGCCACTCTAGGCCCAGCCACTGACAACCCGTGCGGCACCTGCGCGACGCCCGCCGGGGGCACCGCACTCGACGTCACAGCAGCTCCCGTCGGCTGCGGGAGTTAGCCACTGCGACCCGGGCCCGCAGGATGCCCTCCGGCAGCTCACCGCCCAGCACCGAGGCAGCCGGCTCGACCTCGTCCGGCCGCGCGGTCCACTCCATGCCGCCACCCTCCGGGCGCAGCCAGACGAATCCGTCGAGGTGATCCATGACCACGCCCCGCCGCTCCCGCCGCGTGTCGTACGCGAGCTGCCCGACGGGCAGCCTGTGCGCCGCGCGCTCCTCCCGAGCGGCCCGTACGGCGGCCTCGTGGGCCTGGGCCGCGGCGGCGACGGCGGCGCGGTCGGGCCTGCGGGGAGTCTGGGGGGGCGGTGGGGTCATACGTGCCTCCTGGTGCGGGAGCCGCGTCGAGCCGACTCAGGATTTTCACTTTTCGCATCCAAAGAGTCACCGTCCGCCACTAGCGTGAACAGGGTGACGGCATCCCACCCGGGGATGCGGAACAGCACGTCAACAGGGGAAGCGCATGGCCTCGGAGACCCAGAAACTCGACCCGGCCCGCTCGGCACGGGACCTCTACGGCACGGAACTGCGCCGCCAGCGGCAAGTCGCCGGGGTATCCCTGGACCGGCTGTCCGACATCGTGAACTACAGCAAGACCCAGCTCCACGGCGTCGAGACCGCCGAGCGCCTGCCCCTGCCGCCGCTCTCCGCCAAGCTCGACGCCGCGTTCGGCACGGGCGGGCTGTTCGAGGGCCTGTGGAACATCATCCAACGGGAGCGCTACCCCGACCGATACCGCCGCTTCATGGAACTCGCCGACCAGGCCACCGATATCCACGAGTACGCCGGGCACCTGGTGCCGGGGCTGCTCCAGACACCGGCGTACGCGCGGGCGCTGCTGCGGGTGGGGGACCCGGAGGCCTCGGGAGAGGAGATCGAGCGGAAGGTGGAGCTGCGGATGGGGAGGCAGGGGCGGTTGAGGGAGGGGGATGGGCCGTATGTGTGGGTGGTGTTGGAGGAAGCGGTGCTGCGGCGGCCGTTCGGCGGCCCGGCGACCATGCGCGAACAGCTCGCCAGCCTTCTGGAGTCGGCGCAGTCACCCCGGGTAACGGTTCAGATCATCCCGTTCTCGTATGGGGAACACCCTCTTCTGGACTGCCCTTTCACCCTCCTGCACCTGCCAGGTAACACATCCGTCGCCTACTTTGAAAGCCGTCACTCCGGTCATCTCATCGAGGAACGGGCCACGGTGAAGCAGCACCAGCGCGAGTACGATCTGCTCAGGGCATGCGCCCTATCACCGCAGGCATCCGCCGCGATGATCCAAGCGGCCTTGGAGGAGTACACCCGATGCGAGCAGCCCCTGGACTGAGCCCCATACGGTGGCGCAAGTCCAGCTACAGCAATGCAGACGGGGGCAACTGCGTCGAGGTTGCCGACGGCTTCCCCGGCGCTGTGCCCGTCCGGGACAGCAAGAGCCCCGATGGCCCGATCCTGAGGCTTTCAGTGCAGGCCTGGGATCGGTTCGTCGACGGTCTCAAAGACAGCTCGTTGTAGGTCCGAGCGCAGGAACGGGCCGTATGGGGGCCACGCGGCCCGTTCCGGCACAAGAGACAACCTGTTCAGCCAGCACTCACGCCTGCGTGCCGAACGACTGCTTCCTCCAGCTTGGCGAGAGCCTGGTCCTCTCTACGATCAGCTTCGTCGCGTCGGCGATACGCCTCGCGGACGGTCTTGGCGATGCGCTCCACGTCAGCCTCCTCCAGGACCGGCACGGGGATGGTCGTGCGCAGCTCTTCGTGAATGTCCTGCTGCTTGCCTCCGACTGACATCGATCGCAGCACACGAAACAACGGATCCGACCGAAGAAACGCAAACAGATAAGCTCCCGGAAAGCGCGAATCTCCGGAGATTACACGCAGAAAGTGCTGACTGTAAGCATGGTCGAGCCACGAGCCCGTCACAAGGAATGAACGACAGAACACCTCGTTCTCTCCAAGAGTTCCTTGAGCAGCGATCATCACCGTCTCATCTGACGCAAAGATGCCCGACGGCGCCTGATGTGGGGTGATCCAACGCCCTTCTGGCCGTTGCCAAAAAGCCTGCCTCTGCCCGATCAGACGTACGGCGCCATGATCCGGATCTGCATCAACCCGCTTGAAGCGCACACCCGACCCCAACGTGCCGCGCGCGCAGACCTCCCCCAACGTCACATGCTCAACCTCCCCCAGCCGCCGCAGTATCTTGCGCGCCCGCGGCTGAAAGTTCAGCGCCCGCAATGTGGTGGCCTTCAGCCCGGTGTGCGCGAACCCAAGGTCCCGCCCCTGTTCATGCCACCGCAGGTCGAGCAGGTCCTCCAGACCAGCCGTCTCGAACAAATCCCGCGTCGCATCACCAAGACCTCGCTGAGACGCGGCACGCAAGGAGGCCGCGCTCTCCATGAGTTCGTGGATCTCCTTCTCCACGGCAACGTCGAAGCGCGGCACGGGGAGGCCCTCGATGTGGTGCGGCTCGATGTGCTTGACAGCGGACCCGTACACGGTCCCCTTGACCAATGCCTCCCCGAACCGACTGGCCAGAAAGGCGTACAGGTAACCCGCGCCGATCTTGCCGGGGTCAGGAACTACTTTGAGCACATCCTGCGAAGACCAGTACCCGGCCATATCCGGCCGCACATACGACCGCCTTCCGGCGTTGAACCCCGAGCAGGAGATCAGCGTCATGCCGGGCTCCAGCCGGAGGTAACGCAGACTCGACGACTCGGCATCGGACTTCCGCAGCCGCGGCAACGAGCTCAGGTCCGCGACCAGCATGTCCTTGCTGCCGACGAACGGCACGCTGTGCTCAGGGTCGGTGAGGTACACGCGTCGGAACTGCGGCCCGTTGTAGATACCGCCGGCATGCCCGGCCGTGACCTCGTTCAACGGCACTTTCTCCACCGTCAGCCGCTCCAGCAGCCGCCGGGTCGCGAAGGCCCCCGACAGGTACGGCTTGGCATCCAGCCTCAGCCCCTGCCTGTCGAGCCAGCTCCGCATGGCCGGGTTGCCCCGCTCGGCGATCTTCACGCGTCGTCCTCCGCCCGCTTCCAGGGGAGCTTGTCGCCGTACTCCTTGACGAACTTCCGGTACTCGCGGACGACGCTCGGCCGGTCGTGGTACTTGGGCCGGTCGCGCTCGGACATCAGGTCGTTGTCGAGGATGCGGGTGCGCCGCTTGATGGAACGCTCGATCGCGACGTTCTTGACGACGATCTCGTCCTTCTCCTCGTACTCCTTGATGACGTAGTCGCCCCTGGCGTCCCGGACGAACAGGTTGTTGCCGCGCCGGTCGTGGCCGACCTTCTCGGCGACGGCCATGAAGACCGGGTGGTCGAGGGGGCCGTGCAGGCGCTCCTCGTCCTTCTCCTGCTCGGTCTTCTTCTGGAGGAAGAGCAGAGTGGTGAGGATGTTGACGCCGGCGCCGACGACAAAGATCTCCACGGGGAGTTCGACGCTGGCCATCACCCAGCACTCGTCGAGGATGTACTTACGTACCGCCTCGTCCTCGGGGCCGGGGTTGGACAGGATGCCATTGGGGAGCACGATGCCGATACGGCCGCCCGGCTTGACCCACTCGACGGCCTTCTGAACGAAGAGCTTCTCGGGCGCAATGGAGACGGCCGGCTTGCCCCTCACCAGCGTGCCGCCCTCGTCACGGGACCAGCTGTAGGCGATGCTCCGCTCCTTCTCGAAGCCGCTCTCGTCCGTGCGGAACAGCTCAAGGACCGGACCGGTCACGGGGATGTCGGACCCGAAGGGCGGGTTGGTGAGCAGGATGTCGACCTCGCCGGGCGCGATGCGGTCGAGATGCCGCATGGCGCGCTGCATACCCCGCAGAGTTCCCATGCGGGGGAAGCCGAGGGAATCCACCTGGAAGGTGTTGCCCGCGATGTCGGTGAGCATCATGACACCGAACGCGGCGGCGCGGGTCAGGAAGGGGTCGAAGTCGGTGCCAAAAACGCATGCCTGGGCGTATTCGCCGAGCCGCTTCCGCTTCGCGGTCTCCTGCCGGGCCCGCTCCTGGACGGAAAGGTCCTGTTCGTCGTCGGGCATCCACCTGTGCAGGACGTGCAGGAGGGTCTCCCGGAGGAAGCCGCCGGTGCCGCAGCACGGGTCGAGGACGGTCTGGCCCACCTGGGGATTGAGCATCTCAACCATCAGGCGGACCGCGCCGGACGGGGTGAAGTACTGACCGCGGTCACCGCGCAGGTTGTCACCGACGAGTTCCTGGTAGGCGGTGCCGAGGGCGTCCAGGGACGTGTCGTGCATGCGGTAGGTGGCGAGCTGCTTGGTGATGAAGGTGAGCGCGCCGTCGGTCAGGGTCAAGCGGTCGTAGTCGTCGAACAGCTGCTGGTCGGCGTAGAACTCCTTGACCTCGCCGAACAGCACCCTTATCCGCTGGGCCACCTCGGCGCTGCCTGCCTCCTCCTCGGCGGCGGCGGCAAGGTCGTGGCTGTCGACGCGGAAACGCGGCTCGGCGCCCTCGCGCACCAGCCGCTCGTCATGGAGCTTGGCGAACAGTACGTACAGGAACTGCCAGAACGCCGCGTCCTTGGGCAGGCCCTCGTTTCCGTGGATGTAGTTGTGGCAGCGGCGGAAGGCGAACCGCAGCATCCGCTCGTCCGCCCGCCGCATGATCGCGAGCGAGGAGGCGTCGCCCTGGGCGTCGAAGCTGGTCGCGTCGCCGCGCGGCCAGTTCAGCAGCGGTCGGTACTTCGTCTCGAACGGGGACGAATCGTCGTCCTTGCGGATGAAGTACAGATCCTTGTCGTCGGTCCACATCCCGTACTTGCAGTCGGGTGCCGCCTGCATGAGCTGGCCGACCTCGTCGATCTGCGCCTTGGCGTGGGCGTAGGTGCGGATCTTGGAAACGGTACGGCTGTCCTTGGGGCGGGGCTTGGTGACGACGACCCGGCGGAGGTACTTGAGCTCATGATTCTCGCCATGCTCGAAGATCGCGATGCTCGCGCGGCGCCGGGACTTACGGCCGGCGTCGTTGATCACGGGGATCGAGAAGTCGGCCTCCATGTCGTGCGGGTCGATGCCGTACTGGTGGACGAGGGAGCGGGCGATGTGCTGCCGTACCTTCTCGGCCTCGGTGAGCTTCACCACCTTGTCACCGGTGATGTAGTCGAAGACCTCGTCGTCCGCGAGCTTGCGCGGGCTGGCCGGAGCCTCGCCCGCGGCTTTCTTGTCGGCCTTGCCGGACGTCTCCGGCTTGTTCGAGCCCTCCTCCGGCATGTCGAAGCCCAGCTGTTCCTCACCCATGACGTCCGCGCCCACCTTGTCCCGTATCAATATGCTTCGCACCACCTGTGTAATCCGGCGGCACCGCCCAAGACTAGGGCAGCGCGGAAGCGGTTCCCCTCCGTTCCGAGCCGACCACTTGCGTCACGCACGCGAGTAGCGTCATCCGCGTCAGTCGCCGGTGCCGCCGTTCTCCCTCAGCTCCTTCGCGATGTCGACCAGGGCCCCGAGCTCCGGCACATGCCAGTGCCGGGTGCCCTGCACCTGCTGATCGTTACCCATGGCCGTCCGCCGCATCAGGCGCACCAACGTGGAGGGGGCGTACGCCTTGCCGTCCACAGCCCATACGAGCGGCTTGACCTTGTTGTTCTGCCAGGTGGCTTGAGCCCTGCGCGGATCCTCCTCGATCCACCGGGGCAGCTGCCTGCGCTCCGGACCGGTCACCGGACGGAACTCCAGCACCGTCCCGTCCTGGAGGCGCTCCGCGTCGACGATCACCCATACCGCGTTGGTCACACGTCCACCGGATCCGGGCTCTTGATCCAGCCTGGACTCCGCGTCGCTGGGCGGCTCCTCGTTGCCGAGGACCCGGGCGTACAGGCCGTCGGTCACCAGTTGGGCACGGTCCTCGGTCCGAACCGCCGTACCAAGCTGGCTGTTGCGGCCGTACGCGCCGTCGATAACGATCACCATCCAGGCGAGGGCGCGCCGCACCCGGTCCGGCACCTCAGCCAGACGGGCCTCCCACGCCGCGTCCGCCTCCTTCTCCTCATCGAGGTCCGCGACACCCATCGCCCGGTAGAGCACATGGGTGATCAGCAGATCCCCGTAGGCGGCAGCACCCGCCAGGCGGCCGACGGCACTCTCCTTCTCCCGCTCCAGCGCCTCCCGCACCCCGCGCAGCAGTTGGACGCACCGCCACACCCGATGGGCGGTCGGCTGCGCCCCGAAGAGCTGCCGGTAGGTACTCGCTCCCCACAGAGCGGAGGCATCCCGCTTGGCCTGGGCGGCGAGGCCGGGGGAGTGTGCGGCGGCAAGGGCGATGGCCGCCTCGTCCATGGTGCACCCCTCGTCCCGAGCGGGCTCGGGCTGCCCTCGCTTGATCACGTACTGGAGGCTCAGCGAGAGCGCAAAGTCGTGCCGGAGATCGGACTGTTCGGGCCTGCGCGATCGGAAGTCCCGCTCCTGGGTGGGATTCTGCGTGTTGGCGGCAACGGTGACACGGTCGCCGAAGTCCTCGGGGCAGTCCTCCAAGGAGATGATCCGCACCAGAAGTCGCCCGAGGGCGGCCTTCCCGGGCTTCTGCCGCATCGCGCGGTGCACGGCGCTCACCGTCTGCGCCCCGTTGATGAGGCTGGCGCCCTCCAGCCGGAAGCCGGCGCCGGCACCCGCCACCGGGGCACCCTTGCCGTGCTTGCGGATCCGGTCGCAGAGCAGTGTGATCCCGTTGCTCAAGTACCAGAAGTGTTCGGGCTCCTTGACGAGGGTGGCGCGAATCTTGTCGTTGACATCGCTGACATCGAGAGCATCGCGGATGTTGCGCGCCGTGAGGTGACGCCCGTGATCGTCGTACCACCCGGCGACCGCCTCGGCGGAGACCGTTCCGTAGTAGGCGGTGTACGGGGAATCGATTTTTCCCACGCCGTCGACCTGCACGTCCAGGTCGACCTTCCGCTCTGCATGCTCGCCCAGGATCTCCCGGTGCAGATCACGCAGGTTGACGACCTTGAGTTCCACAAGGTCGTCATCCAGGTTGTGCTTGTCGACCACCTCGTTGAGGAAGTCCTTGGTGTTCTGGTGCAGATCGGTGCCGGTCACGAGCGCCAGCACGAGGGTCACCTTGGGCGAGGGGCTGTTGAGCGCCGCGTCTATGGCGGCCGAATGCCGGTCGATCTTGCTTCCGAAGCGGTGGAACTCCAGTTCCAGAAGGTAGTCGAGCCCACGTATCAACGCGGCGGCTTCATGCTCGCCGAATCCGGCCTCGCCCTTGTCGCTCCACTTCGCCTGCACGAGGGTGACATGCTGCCGGTCGCCCCGCGGCTGCACCGCGACCGCGTCGATACCCTTGTCCGTAGAGCTGTCGATCACGGACCGGCCGGCCTCTTCGTCAGAGCACGCCGTCTCGATCTTGACCGCCAGTGCGGCCACCGCACGACTGAGGAACATCTGCTCCTCGTCCGGTCGCTCGGCGACATCCTCCATATCGACCAGCGGCCGGAACCGCTCGGTCAGCTTCCTGCGCAGATTCCGGACCTGAACCGGGTACGGCACGGATTCCCCCTGACGTCATGGGCGCGAGACGGCACGTTGCCCCTGAGGGCATCGCCGACGAGGCTATCCCGGCAGGTGGCAGGCGTTCCGCCCGTTTCCACGGAACAACTCGACCTTGTCGCCGCAGGCAGGCCACCCCATACAGCCAGTCACATAAATTGAGCACAAGAGTAATCTTGTGGCACCATGTGCGCATGGTTGAGATCGCCATCAGCGCCGCCCGTTCCCAGCTCGGCGACCTGGTCCGCCGCGCCGCCCACGGCCGCGAGGCCATCGCCCTCACCGACCACGGGCACGTGGCCGCACTCCTTGTCTCACCCCAGGTGATAGAGGATCTCGAAGACGCCCTCGCGATCGCCGACTATCAGCGACGCAAGGCCGAAGGCACTCTCGAGCCAGGGATTCCCATGGCGGAGGTGCGACGGCGACTGGGGCTCGAACAGCGGTGACCTACGAGGTCATCTTCGAACCGCGCGCACTGAATGCCGCGGCCCGGTATTGAAAGAGGACCCGAGTGGCCTCGCGTTGGTTCTGGACACCATCGACAAGCTTGCCGACGATCCCCGTCCGGCCGGATCGATCGCGTATGGATCACCCCACCTTCGCCGACTGCACATCAACGACTACCGGGTGCTGTATGTGATCGAGGAGAACGTGATCCGCGTCCTGGTCACCCACCTCGGCCGGACCGCCTGAACGACGAAGGGGGTCGCGAAGCAAGCGACCCCCTTCAGTAATTTCGCAACCTGGCGAGAGTCAGCCGCCCAGCACCTTCGTGACATCCGCCAGCACAGGGATCGCCCCGACCGACGGCGCCTGGGCCACCGGGCCGGTCAGCATTTGGGAGGTGAGGGGCTGGAAGTCGGCGAGCTGGGTGCCGACGCCGTTGTCGAGGGGGTCGACGCCGGTGCCGGCGAGGGGGTTGGGCTTGAGGCCCGCGACGGGGCCGGTGACGTAGCCGACCGTGCCGGTGAGGGCCTGGAGGCCGGCCTGCGGGTCGACCTGGCCGAGCGAGGTGGGGCGGGTGCGCAGCAGGTCCAGGTCGGGTGCGGCGTCGGCGGCGGACGCCGTACCCGCGCCCGTGCCCAGCGCCGCTCCCGCCGTCGCGAGGGCGACCAGGGCGCGCCGGCCGGTCGGGTTCTGGGGAGAAGCGTGTCGGGCCATCGCGGCGCCCACTTTCTGGTGCGATCGGTAATCAGGTCGACACGAAGGGTAGTTGGCGTGTGACGCGCGCTGCAAAGCCGACCCGCGGGGTCGTGACCGGGGCGATCGATGCCGCACACTGGTGTCCCGTGAGTTCCCATCCGGCCATACCTGCGCGCGTCGTGCTGCTCTGCGGCCCCTCCGGCTCCGGCAAGTCCCTTCTCGCGGCCCGCTCCGGCCTTCCGGTGCTGCGGCTCGACGACTTCTACAAGGAGGCCGACGACCCCACCCTGCCGCTGGTGGAGGGGAGTTCCGACATCGACTGGGACCACCCCGAGTCCTGGGACGCGGACGGCGCGCTCGCCGCGATCGCCGAGCTGTGCCGCACGGGCCGTACGGGCGTTCCCGTGTACGACATCTCCCTGAGCGCCCGCACCGGCGAGGAGACGATCTCGATCGGGCGGACCCCGCTGTTCATCGCGGAGGGCATCTTCGCCGCCGAGATCATCGGCCGCTGCCGTGAACTGGGCGTGCTGGCCGACGCGCTGTGCCTGAGCCGCGGCCCGGTCAAGACGTTCCGCCGACGCTTCCTGCGGGATCTCAAGGAGGGCCGCAAGTCGGTGCCGTTCCTGCTGCGCCGCGGCTGGCGCCTGATGCGCACGGAGCGTTCCATCGTGTCCCGGCAGAGCGCGCTCGGCGCGTACGCCTGCGACCGCGACGAGGCGATGGGCCGCCTGGCCGCCGCGGCGGCGGGCCGCTGCGCCCCCACGACGCGTACGGCGGCCTGAGCGCCCCGTACGGCCTCGCCCGGCCCTCGTCCCCACTGCGCACACGAAAGCGGGACTGGACGGACCCCCCGGCCCTCCAGTCCCGCTCCTCGGTGCTCCCCCGTGCTCCCCCCGTGTCCCCCCGGGTGGTGCTTCCCCCTTGCTGTGCGCGGTACCGCTCCCCCGGACGTCCCCCGTCGGGTCCCCCCGGTACCGCTCCTCCGTTCCTCCCCCGATTTCCCCCGTGCTCCCCCGTGTTCCCCCGTTCACCGGCTTCCCTGAACGGAGCCGGCCCCCCGTTCACCTCAGGCGACGAGCTCGCCGAAGGCGTCCTCCTCGTCACGGCCGAAGCTGAGGACCTCGTCCTCGCGCAGCCGGCGGAGCGACCGCCAGATGCTCGACTTCACCGTGCCGACACTGATGTCGAGGATCTCCGCGATCTCCGGGTCGGTGCGGCCCTCGTAGTAGCGCAGGACCAGCATCGTGCGCTGGAGTTCGGGCAGCCGGGCCAGCGCCTGCCACAGGACGGCGCGCAGTTCGGTGCCGCGCATCGCGTCCGTGTCGCCGGGCGTCTCCGGCAGTTCCTCGGTCGGGTACTCGTTCAGCTTGCGGCGGCGCCACGCGCTGATGTGCAGGTTGGTCATGGTGCGGCGGAGGTATCCGCCGACCGCGGCCTTGTCGCTGATCCGCTCCCAGGCCCGGTAGGTCGAGAACAGCGCGCTCTGGAGCAGGTCCTCGGCCTCGAAGCGGTCACCGGTGAGGTGGTAGGCGGTTGCGTACAGGGAGGCGCGGCGCTCCTGGACGTAGGCGGTGAACTCCGCCTCCGTCAGAGAGCGGCGCTCCCCCGTGTCCTCCCCGTACGCGGCTCCCCCGTGAGCCCCCTTGGCGCTCTCCCCCGAGTGCGCCTCCACCACCGACATGTACGCCGTGTGCTGGCGTCCGACGCCGCGAGCGCACCCCCGCCCGCTCACGACGCCGGACTTCTCGGAAACCCGGTGCACGTCGTGCAGACGCGTGACCACTGCGCTGGTGCTCATACCGTGCAGCGTGTTCATCTCGCGCCCCCCGTCGTGGACTTCCGGTGTTTCGGTCTTCTGTTTCGTGCGGCTCGTGCCGGCGACCTGCTTCCGGTCTCGCCTTCCGGTCTCTCGCCTTCCGGCTCGCTTCCGGTCCTGCTTCCTTGCCTGTGCCGAAAAGCTTGCCGGGGTCACTTCATCGCCGTGTCCGCCGACTGTCACAGACCTGTCACAGGGGTCGGTCACGGCGACACCACAGATCGTTCACATGAGCCGCCGCTACGGCGGTACGGCCCCACAGGTCGAACGACGGGCCTCCATGGGCCAGAATGAGCCCGTGCCTTCCCTGTTGCTGATCGAGGACGACGACGCCATCCGTACGGCCCTGGAGCTCTCACTGACGCGCCAGGGACACCGTGTGGCGACCGCTGCGAGCGGTGAGGACGGTCTGAAGCTGCTGCGCGAGCAACGGCCGGATCTGATCGTGCTGGACGTCATGCTGCCCGGCATCGACGGTTTCGAGGTGTGCCGCCGCATCCGGCGCACCGACCAGCTGCCGATCATCCTGCTGACCGCGCGCAGCGACGACATCGACGTGGTGGTCGGGCTGGAGTCCGGCGCCGACGACTACGTCGTCAAACCGGTGCAGGGGCGGGTGCTCGACGCCCGGATCCGGGCCGTGCTGCGCCGCGGGGAGCGCGAGTCGAACGACTCGGCGAGCTTCGGCAGCCTCGTCATCGACCGCGCGGCGATGACGGTGACGAAGAACGGCGAGGACCTCCAGCTCACCCCGACCGAGCTGCGGCTGCTGCTCGAACTGAGCCGGCGGCCCGGTCAGGCCCTGTCCCGGCAGCAGTTGCTGCGCCTGGTGTGGGAGCACGACTACCTCGGCGACTCTCGGCTGGTGGACGCCTGTGTCCAGCGGCTGCGCGCCAAGGTCGAGGACGTGCCGTCCTCCCCCACCCTGATCCGTACCGTGCGCGGGGTCGGCTACCGCCTGGACAGCCCTCAGTGACCGAACGGCAAGGGGGGATCCGCGGCTGGTCCGCGGAGCGCAAGGGACATCTCGCACGGCTGCGTTTCACGAGCCTGCGGCTGCGGCTCGTGGTGGTCTTCGGGCTGGTGGCGCTGACCGCCGCCGTGTCCGCGTCCGGCATCGCGTACTGGCTCAACCGCGAGGCGGTGCTGACGCGTACGCAGGGCGCGGTGCTGCGGGACTTCGAGCAGGAGATGCAGAACCGCGCGGGATCGCTGCCGGCCGACCCGTCGCAGGACGAACTCCAGCACACGGCCGGGCAGATGGCCAACAGCAGCCAGCGCTTCAGCGTGCTGCTCGTCGCGGAGGACGCCGACGGCAGGACGGTGTACGGCAACTCGGCCGGTCTGAACGGCTTCTCGCTGGAGGACGTGCCCGAGTCGCTGCGCACGGCGGTGAACAGGCAGCAGGACACCGGGGCGGGCAACAAGTCGCCGTACCACCTGTACTGGCAGCGGGTCGTCGTCAGCGGGACGCCGTACCTCGTGGCCGGGACGAAGGTGATCGGCGGGGGCCCGACCGGCTACATGCGCAAGTCCCTCGAACCGGAGGCCAAGGACCTCAACTCCCTCGCGTGGTCGCTGGGGATCGCCACGGGCCTGGCGCTGGTCGGGGCCGCGCTGCTCGCGCAGGCGGCCGCGACGACCGTGCTGAAGCCGGTGCACCGGCTGGGGGTGGCCGCGCGGCGGCTCGGCGAGGGCGAGCTGGACACCCGGCTGCGGGTCTCCGGGACCGACGAACTCGCCGATCTGTCACGGACGTTCAACCGGACGGCGGAGGCGCTGGAGAAACGGGTCGCCGACATGGCCGCCCGGGACGACGCCTCGCGCCGTTTCGTGGCGGACATGAGCCATGAACTGCGCACGCCGCTCACCGCCATCACCGCCGTCACGGAGGTGCTGGAGGAGGAGCTGGACGCCGAGTCGGGCGGCATCGACCCGATGATCGAGCCCGCGGTGCGGCTCGTGGTGTCCGAGACGCGGCGGCTCAACGACCTCGTCGAGAACCTGATGGAGGTCACCCGCTTCGACGCCGGCACGGCACGGCTGGTGCTGGACGACGTCGACGTCGCCGACCAGATCACGCACTGCATCGACGCGCGGGCCTGGCTGGACGCGGTCGACCTGGACGCCGAGCGCGGCATCCACGCGCTGCTCGATCCGCGCCGTCTGGACGTGATCCTCGCCAACCTCATCGGCAACGCGCTCAAGCACGGCGGTTCGCCGGTGCGGGTGTCGGTGACGACGACGGACGACGAGATGGTCATCGCGGTGCGCGACCACGGGCCCGGCATCCCCGAGGACGTCCTGCCGCACGTCTTCGACCGCTTCTACAAGGCGAGCGCCTCCCGGCCGCGTTCCGAGGGCAGCGGTCTCGGCCTGTCCATCGCCCTGGAGAACGCCCATATCCACGGCGGCGGGATCACGGCCGCCAACTCACCCGACGGCGGCGCGGTCTTCACGCTGCGGCTGCCGCGGGACGCCTCGGAACTCGCGGAGCAGCCCGAGAGCGCCGGCGGCGCGGACAAGCGGGGCACGGACAAGCGGGGCACGGACAAGCGCGGCAAGGACAAGCAGGGGGACGCCTGATGAACGTACGCCGCCGGCCGGCGCTGCCGCTGCTCGTGGGGCTGCTCGGCGGGCTGCTCGCCGGCTGCGGGATCCGGGCGACGGAGGTGCCGACCGACTTCGGCCCGGCGCCCTCGCGGGTGCGCTGCTCGCTCGCCGAGCCGGACGTGACGACGCAGACCTCGCGGGGCGTGCCGGTGCGGGTGTTTTTGCTGTGCGGGTCGTCGCTGGTCGCCGTGGACCGCAGTGTGCCGGTGCCGGAGGACGGCGCCGGGGACTCGGCGCGGCGCGTCCTGGTCGCCCAGGGCCTGCTGGACGAGTTGGCCGAGTCGCCGCCGGCGGCCGAGAAGGAGGCCGGCTACACGACGGACGTGCGCGGCGGCATGACGGTGAGCGGTCCGGCCCCGAAGGACCCGGACGACGCGCTGCGGCTGAGCACCTCCCCCGACGAGCTGACCTCGTTCGCGCTCGCCCAACTGGTGTGCACCTTCTCCGACTCGGCGGCGGCCGAGGGGGACGGCTCGGTCGTTCTGGGCGGTCCGGGGGCGGAGCGGCCCCGCCGGTACGCGTGCACGGACGAGGTGCGGTCACGGCCGGGCACCAAGGAACCGCCGTCCACGGAGATCGCCGGTCAGTGACCGCGGGGGTCGTCGGCCGGTGACCACAGGGGCCGCCGTTCAGTGACAGGGGGCACACCTGCCCCGGGCCGGAACCGATCGTGCCGGGCGTGGCGTCTTGGGGGTCGTGCAGCGTCAAGGCTCCATCGGCGGCAGCGCCGTGATCCGCATCCGTGCGACCGGGATCGTCCTCCTGGTCGCACACCTTCTGTTCGTCGCCTGGTGCACGCTGCGACCGCTCGACGTCCCCTGGGTGATGCCCACCAATCTGCATCCCCTGGACGGCATCCGGGCCGATCTGCGGCTGGGCCGGCCGGAGGCGGCCCGTCGCATCGGCGGGGCCCTCGGACTGCTCGCCCCGCTGGGCGTGCTGCTGCCGCTGGCCCACGGCCGGCTCAGGGTCGCCCCGCTCGCCTCCTTCGTCCGCACGGTCACGGCGGGCGCGTTGCTGTCGCTGGGGATCGAGCTGTTGCAGACGGGGGTGCCGGGCCGCGTCATGGACGTCGACTCGCTGCTGCTGAACACCACGGGCGTGGCCCTCGCGCACGCCGCGGTGGTCCCGGCGGCCCGGGGCTGGCTGCGGCGCAGGAGTGAGCGCCGGCAGCTGCGGGCGATGCGGGCGGAGGAGTCGGCTCAGGGTAGGACCCCGACGATTCCCAGGGTCGGGATCGCCCCTTAGAGCGACGCTTCGTCCGCTTCGTCTCCTTAGCGTGGAAGGCAGTTGAGGCTGCCCGTCAGGGGCCGCCTCGGACCGACGCTCGTGAAGGAGCCGCAGATGTCCAGCCTCGCCCGCCCTGCCCAGGACCGCATGATCGCCGGAGTGTGCGCCGCGCTGGCCCGCCGCTTCGGCACCTCCGCGACGACGATGCGGGTGCTGTTCCTGCTGTCCTGTCTGCTGCCGGGCCCGCAGTTCCTGCTCTACCTCGCCCTGTGGATCTTCCTGCCCTCGGAGAGCAAGAGCCGCACGGCCTGGTGAGCGCGCCGTACGGCCTGGTGAACGCGCCGCACGGCCTGGTGAGGGCCTTGCCCCCCGCTTCTCGCCCTCCGGTCGTGCGAACGCCGTCGGGGCGCGCCCGGGAGTTCCGGTCGCGCCCCGACGGGGTGTGCGAGGTGCATCCAGGTCGTGCCGGGGGTCAGCCCAGGGGGATGCCGTTCACCGGGAGGCCGTGGGTCGGCAGCCCCTGAAGCGGCAGACCGCCGAGGAGGCCCGCGACGGGGGCGGTCGGGCCCTCGGCGAGCAGCTTCTGGGCGACCGGCTGCACGGCCGTCAGCCCGGCGCCCAGGGCCGGCTGGGCCTGCTCCAGCGCCACACCGGCGCCCGGCAGCGCCGAGGCCACGTTCTCCGCCGGCAGCGTCTTGGTGATGCCGTCCAGCGCCTGGGTGGCGTCGGGGACGGCAGGGGCGGCGTTGGCGGCGCCCGCACCGGCGGCGGCGAAGGCGGCGCCGAGGGCGGCGACGCCGAGGGTCTTGGCAGCAGACTGCTTCATGATAAATGCGTCCTCGAATACGGGGAACTGAGCGGTCCACGACCGTAATCACGGAAAGGCGCTCACCGCAAACACCGAAATGCGGACGACCGGTGAAGGGTCGCCCGCTTTCCGTCGTCCAGAATTCCCGGCGTTCAGCTCTCCGGGGTCACGGAACCGCTGGTGGAGGCGGTCTGCTGGAACAGCCATTCGGACTTCAGCTCGGCGTATCCCGGCTTGATGACGTCATTGATCATGGCCAGCCGTTCATCGAAAGGAATGAAAGCTGACTTCATAGCATTGACGGAGAACCACGCGAGATCGTCGAGCGTATAACCGAATGCGTCGACAAGGTGCTCGAATTCCCGGCTCATGCTGGTGCCGGACATGAGACGGTTGTCCGTGTTGACCGTGGCACGGAAATGGAGTCGGCGCAGCAGCCCGATCGGGTGCTCGGCGTAGGAGTCGGCGGCCCCGGTCTGGAGGTTGGAGCTGGGGCACAGTTCCAGCGGGATGCGCTTGTCCCGCACGTAGGAGGCGAGGCGGCCGAGCCTCACCGAGCCGTCCTCCGCGACCTCGATGTCGTCGATGATGCGCACCCCGTGCCCGAGCCGGTCGGCGCCGCACCACTGGAGCGCCTGCCAGATGGACGGCAGCCCGAAGGCCTCGCCGGCGTGGATGGTGAAGTGGTTGTTCTCGCGCTTGAGGTACTCGAACGCGTCGAGGTGCCGGGTGGGCGGGAAGCCGGCCTCGGCGCCGGCGATGTCGAAGCCGACGACGCCCAGATCGCGGTAGCGGTTGGCGAGTTCGGCGATCTCCAGGGCGCGGGCCGCGTGCCGCATCGCGGTGAGGAGGGCGCCGACGCGGATGCGGTGGCCGTTCTCGCGGGCGATCCGTTCGCCCTGCCGGAAGCCCTCGTTGACGGCCTCGACGACCTCCTCCAGGCTGAGCCCGGCTTCGAGATGCTGTTCGGGGGCGTAACGCACCTCGGCGTAGACGACGCCGTCCTCGGCGAGGTCCTCGGCGCACTCGCGGGCGACCCGGACGAGCGCGTCGCGGGTCTGCATCACGCCGACGGTGTGCGAGAAGGTCTCCAAGTACCGTTCGAGGGAACCGGAGTCGGCGGCCTCCCGGAACCAGACGCCGAGCTTGTCGGGGTCGCTCTCGGGGAGATGGGGATAGGCCGCGTCGCGGGCCAGGTCGACGATCGTGCCGGGGCGCAGCCCGCCGTCGAGGTGGTCGTGCAGCAGAACCTTGGGCGCGCGGCGGATCTGGTCCGAACTCGGTGCGGCGCCCCTCTGGATGCTCTGGCTCGTCATTTTCGCACTCTAACTCCTACGCGCGTAGACGGCGCGGTGCGCACCACGGCCGATACGCAACGGTGACCGCGAGGACGGGTCGGGTACACCCTCCCTTCTGACACTGTTCTGTCATGGGACAGCAAGCGACGCCGCTACGGACGGCCAGGCTGGGGAAGGCGATCGGGCCGGAGCCGGAGACGGTGAGCGGCGTGGTGCTGCTGCTCCCCGGCGGTCAGGAGATCTCCGAGCGCAGACCCCCGGCGCTGCCCTGGGCGGCCCGGGCGGCCTCCCCGGTCCGCGCCCTCGGCCGCAGACTCGCCCGCGCGGGACGGCAGGACGGGCTCGCCGCGCACCTCGTGCAGTACCGCTACCGCGGCTGGAACGGCAGCGAGGCCCATCTCGTCGCCGATGCCTCCTGGGCCGCCGACGAGGCCGTACGACGCTACGGCGACGTCCCCGTGTGCCTGGCCGGCGTCGGCATGGGCGGACGGGCCGCACTGCACGCGGGCGGTCACGAGGCCGTCAACTCCGTGCTCGCGATCGCCCCTTGGCTGCCGGAGGAGGACGTGGCGGCCACGCCCGAACCGGTGAAGCAGTTGGTGGGGCGGCAGGTGCTGATCGTGCACGGCACGAACGACGAACGGACCGATCCCGAACTGTCGTTCCGGCTGGCGGCCCGGGCGAAGAAGGTGAACCGGGAGGTGTGCCGGTTCGAAGTGCACGCCGACGGACACGGGTTGCATCAGTACCGGGACGAAGTGCTGTGTCTGGGAGTGGACTTCGTGATGGGGGTGTTGTTCGGCAGGGGGTTCTCGCGGCCCGTCCACGACGCGTTCATGGCTCCGCCGCCGCTGGGGCTGCGGATGCCGTTGGCCGCCGGGTTCGGCAAGTCGCTGCGACGGTAGGCCGGTTCAGCATCGCGGGAGACGCGGCGACACGGCGGGACGCCTCTTCGGCGCCCCGCCGCCGGGAGGACGTCAGCCGGCCCAGCGGGAGTCGAGCGCGATGGTCTGGAGACGGTCGAGCGAGAGCGGGGGCTGCGGTCGGGTCACCGGGCCGCTCTCGGCGTAGGAGTTCACTTCCTGGACGATGACGCGGTGGCCGTCGGGGCGGAGGGTGTCGACCAGCCACACCACGGCGGAGCCGCCCTTCTCGGAGGCCCGCTTGGCCCGCTTCACCTGGGTGCCGTCGGCCAGCGTCAGGGCCTGGCACTCGATGTACTGGCCCTCGCAGCCCATGAGCCCTTCGAGGAGGTCGCCCATGTCGGGCTGGGAGTTGACCCCGATCATGCTCTTCCCGCGGCCGTCGTCCCAGACCACCGCGGCGTAGCCCTCCTGGCTCTGCTGGTCCGAGATCTTCGCGCCCTTGGGCAGCAGGGACTTCAGCACCCGGATCATCTGACGGCCCGACAGCGACGTGCCCGAGTCGGACAGCGCGGTGGACGAGGACGAGGCGCTGACCTCGCCGCCGGCGGTCAGCGGTCCGGCGGCGGAGGCCTGCGCCGCCGAACCGAGCCCGAGGGCCAGGACGAGGCCGGCGGCGACGGCCACGCGGCGGCCCGGACGACGGCGTGCGGAGGTGTTCCTGTTCATGGTGTGGCTTCCTTCTCTGGTCCGAACAAGCGCAGGGCGGTATCTGGTGTCGTGGTGCTGTCGGCGGGGCGGTCGTGCCCTCGGCCGGTGCGACATCCACAGATTCCAGGACGCCCGGGAGCCCCGGCAACAGCTGCCGCCCTATCGGGACGGTGGGACCATCCCACCCCTGTTGACCTGCGGAAACAGGGGTGCCTGGGATGCCGTTCTGGGACGCCGTCCCGGGTTGCCGCCCCGGGGCGCTCCTCAGTCGCCGGTCTCCGCGTCCGCGTCGGCGCCGGCTTCGGCTTCGGCTTCGGCTTCGGGGTCGGGTTCGACCTTGGGTTCGGGTATGGGGACCCAGCCGGCGGGGCTGCGGTACCAGTAGTGGGGCAGCCCCTCGATGCTGGTGGTGCGGAACGGGCGGCCGTGGTCGTCGATGCGCACCGTGCCGCGTCGGCCCTGCGAGGACCAGTCGAGGTCGAGGTACCAGTCGCAGGTGCAGGACTCGGTGCCCGCGGAGACGAGCAGGACCTCCGGCTCCTCCAGGGACACCCGGTAGGGGAAGTCGACCGCGAAGCTCGGCGAGTCCGGGCGGCCGGCCGGCACGACACGGGGCAGGGGACGGCGCGCGTCGAGGTTCACGGAGAAGTGGCGGGGCGCGAGGGTCGCGCCGCAGCCGCCGGCCGTGGAGTAGTCGATGCCGCGGCGGACATGGGGGACGGTGCGGTCGGCCACGCGCACGTGCAGTGCCTCCAGGACGACGGCGGCGGAGCCGCGTCCCTGCACCGTGATCCGCACCTGGGTGTTCCGCCCGTGCACCGCGCCCTGGGAGGCGGCCCAGGGCTCGGCGTCCGCCGGGTGGGGCGGCGGCGGGACCTGCTGCGGCGGCTTGTCGATGACGTAGTCGTGCTCGCATTCGAGTTCTGCCCAGACGTGGGAGTCGGCGGTCCAGGTGAGCGGGGTCGCCAGGGGGGCCGCGCCGTCGCTCGCCCGGTTCTCCCGCGGGCCGTCGCCGTCGTGGGCGGCCGACGCGGAGGGGCTCGGCGCGGTGGTGCGGGCGGAGGCCGACGGCGAGGGCACACCGGCGCCCGCCCGGCTCTTCTGCGGGACGCCGCCGCCGTGGGCGGCTGACGCGGAGGGTCTCGCCGCGGTCCGGACGGAAGCCGACGACCCACCGCCGTCGGCAGGAGGACCGGCGGCGGATGCGGTGAGACCGACGAACGCGAAGGCGAGCGAGGCTGCCACCACCACCGCCCGCAGGGGCCGCCGGGGGCGGCCGGGCCGGGGACTCGGGCCACTCGGCGAGGCCGGCCCCGGGCGCCGGGTGGCCGGAGAGGCCGGTCCCGGACCCGGGTCTGGGGCGGCCGGGGAGACCGGCCCCGGGCGCGAGGTGGCCGGGGAGGCCGGTCCCGCGTCTGGGGTGGCCGGGGAGGCCGGCCCCAGGCCCGGGGCGGACTGCGGGGTCGGCTTGGGTGGCTCGGCCGCCGGGGTGCTGGGGATCGGGGAAGCGGCCGGCGCCGGGGGGCTCGTCGGGGCGTCGGGGCTCGGTGTGCGTCGGGTGTCGGACGGGCGGGGGCGTTGCCGGGCCGCGGCTGCCAGGATCCACCGGCGGTGCAACTCCGTGCGTTCCTCGGGTGAGGCTCCGCAGAGTGCGGCGAACCGCTCGATCCCGGCGAAGTCCTGGGGGACGGCCTCTCCGATGCAGTAGCGGTGCAGCGTGGAGGCGGTCATGTCCAGACGGCGGGCCAGCGCCGCGTAGCTGCGGTCCGTGCGCTTCTTCAGACGCGTCAGCAGGAGCGCGAACTCCGCTATGTCGTCGTGGATTGCATCCATGTGGTCCGTACCCGCATCCATCCGTCGGCCCGTGCAGCCGTGTCCCGATCCGGGACGGCGTCCCAGGAACTCCCCATACCTGCACGTCAATACGGCTGGGACGGTTCCTGTGTTGCGCCGACGGCCCGCTCAGTGCAGCAAGTTGCCCCTCCTCGACAGCAGGAACTTCTTGAAGGCCGCCACGGGGGGCGTGTCCGGGTGGCCGTCCAGCCAGGCGACGCCGATCTCCCGGACCGCCCTCTGGCCCGTGACCGTCAGTTCCACCACTCCGGGGCGGGGGACGGCCGGGGGCGGAAGGAGGGCCACGCCCAGGCCCGCCGCCACCAGGCCCCTCAGGGTCTCCGCCTCCTCGCCCTCGAAGGCGACCCTCGGACGGAAGCCGGCCTCCTGGCAGAGATCGTCGGTGATGCGGCGCAGGCCGTAACCGGGTTCCAGGGTCACGAAGGCCTCGTCGGCGGCCTCCGCGAGACGGACGCGTCTGCGGGCGGCGAGCCGGTGGTCGGCGGGGACGACCAGGCGGAGCTTCTGCTCGTCCAGGCGGCGGGCGACCAGGTCGGGGGCGTCGGGGACCGGGGAGGTCAGACAGAGGTCGAGTTCGCCGGCCCGGAGGCGCTCGATCATCGCCTCGCCGTAGTTCTGGACGAGGCTGAAGCGGACGCGGGGGTGGTCGGCGCGGAAGGCGTGGATCAGGCCGGGGACGGTCTCGGCGCCCATGGTGTGCAGGAAGCCGAAGGCGACCTTGCCGGTGGCCGCGTCGGCGTCCGCGCGCACCTCGTCGGCGGCCCGTTCGATCTCGGCGAGGGCCCGCTCGACGGAGGTGAGGAAGGTGCGTCCGGCGGGGGTGAGGGAGACGGTCCGGCCGCGGCGGGCGAAGAGGTCGACGCCCAGGTCCTGCTCCAGGCGGACCATGGCCCGGGAGAGGGTGGACTGCGGGACCTGCATCTCCTGAGCGGCCCGGGTGACGTGCTCGATGCGGGCGACGCCCGCGAAGTGCGCGAGCCGCGGGGCGAGGAGTGTGACGATGTCGTCGTGCATGTCTGTTGTGTCACTGGACGGTGACAGTCGACCCTGTGACCTCTGTTGATGCACCATGGGAACGATTATGGCGATTCCGTGCATTGGACGGATGAGCGGGGCCGTCCGTAGGTTCGAGGCATGTCTCCCGCCAGTACCGGGGCGTCCACCGCTGTGGACGCCGTCGCGACCGTTCCCTCCTCCGCCGCCTCCCCCGCCGAGCCCCCCGCCGCCGCTGCGGACTCCGATTCCCGGATGGCCCCGGGCGGCCCCGGCTACCGCCGGATGAGCTTCGCCCTCTTCCTGGCCGGTGTGGCGACCTTCGCCCTGCTGTACTCCACGCAGGCGCTCCTGCCGTTGATCTCCGGCGAGTTCGGGGTCGCGGCGAGCGAGGCGAGCTGGACGGTGGCGGCGGCGACCGGCGGTCTGGCGCTGTTCGTCCTGCCGATGAGCGCCCTGTCGGAGCGCTACGGACGCCGGGCGGTGATGACGGCCTCGCTGGTCGTCGCGGTGAGCGTCGGACTGCTGGTGCCGTTCGCGCCCTCGCTGGGCTGGCTGGTCGTCCTGCGGGGCGTGCAGGGCGCGGCCCTGGCCGGGCTGCCCGCCTCCGCCACCGCCTATCTCGCGGAGGAGGTCCGCCCGCGCGCGCTGGTCACCGCGATCGGCCTGTTCGTGGCGGGCAACAGCGTCGGCGGGATGAGCGGCCGGGTCATCACCGGCTGGGTCGCCCAGGAGTGGGGCTGGCGGGTCGCCGTCGGCGCGATCGGCGTGCTCGCGGTGGCCTGCGCGGTCGCCTTCCGGATCCTGCTGCCGACGCCGAAGCACTTCACGCCGGGCTCGCTGCGCCCGAACGTCCTCGCCCGTACGGTCCGCGACCACCTCTCCAACCCGCTGCTGTGCCGGCTGTACGCGATCGGCGCGCTGTTCATGACCGTCTTCGGCGGCGTGTACACGGTCATCGGCTACCGCCTGACGGAGGCGCCGTTCTCGCTGCCGCAGGGCATCGTCGGCTCGATCTTCCTGGTGTACCTGGTGGGCACGGTGTCGGCGTCGACGGCGGGCCGGCTGGTCGGCAGCCTCGGCCGGCGCGGCGCGCTGTACCTGGCGGGCGGCACGACGGCGACGGGCCTGCTGTTCTCCCTCGCCGACTCGCTGCCCCTGGTCCTGCTGGGCCTGGTCCTGATCACGGCGGGCTTCTTCGCCGGTCACGCGGTGGCGTCCTCGGCGGTCAGCAAGACGGCTACCACGGGCCGCGCCCAGGCCTCGGCGCTCTACCAGTCCGCGTACTACATCGGCTCCAGCGTCGGCAGCACGGTCGGCGCGATCGCCTTCCACGCGGGCGGCTGGGCCGGCACGGTCGGCGTGGGCGTCCTGGCGGTGCTCGGCGTCGTCACGATCACCGTCTTCGGGACCCGCGCGGCACGCCGCGGGGCACTGGTTCCCGCCGCCTGAGAGATCCTTCCGCCATACGCTGTGACCTGGGCTTTCATCGGCCCGGGGGGCCGTTGTCAGTGGGCTGCGGTAGCTTCCGGAGTACTGGGCGCACTGGCGCGTGACAGACCGGCCACAGGGGTGGGTGGACGACGATGAGTGACGGTACGGCGGGCACGACGGCGGTCGACGATCTCGACGCGAGGCTGGAGCGGCATCGCGTCGAGCTGACCGGCTACTGCTACCGGATGCTCGGCTCCTCCTTCGAGGCCGAGGACGCGGTGCAGGACACGCTGGTGCGGGCGTGGCGGAGCTACGACAGGTTCGAGGGCCGGTCCAGTCTGCGGTCGTGGCTGTACCGGATCGCGACGAACGTCTGTCTGGACATGCTCTCGGCGGGCAGCAGACGGGCCCGCCCGATGGATCTCACGGAGTCGACGCCGCTCGCCCAGGCGGCCCTCTCGCCCCGCCCCGACCACACCTGGCTGGAGCCGATGCCGGACGCGCGGGTCCTGCCGACGGTCGAGGACCCGGCGGAGGCGGCGGTCGCCAAGGAGTCGGTGCGGCTGGCGTTCATGGCGGCGTTGCAGCAACTCCCGCCCAAGCAGCGGGCGGTGCTGATCCTGCGCGAGGTGCTGGCGTGGCGGGCGAGCGAGGTCGCCGAACTGCTCGGCACCACGGTGGCGTCGGTGAACAGCGCCCTCCAGCGGGCCCGTGCGACGCTCGCCGAGCGGGCGGAGACGGGCGCGGAGGCGACGGTCTCCGACCCGCTGGACGAGGGGCAGCGCAAGCTCCTCGACCGCTATGTGGCCGCCTTCGAGGGCTACGACATGACGGCGCTGACGGCCCTGCTGCACGAGGACGCCGTCATGACGATGCCGCCGTTCGACCTGTGGCTGACCGGCCACGACGACATCACGGGCTTCATGACGACGCTCGGCTCGGCCTGCGCGGGCTCACGGCTGCTGCCGGTCCAGGTCAACGGCCTGCCGGGGTTCGCGCAGTACAAGCCGGACCCGGAGGCGGGCGGCTTCACTCCGTGGGCGATCCAGGTCCTGGAGATATCAGACGGCCGCCTCACCGGGTTCCACTTCTTCCTCGACACCAAGCGCTGGTTCCCCCTCTTCGGTCTCCCCCTCCACCTCGAAGCGGAGTCCGACGAGGTCGAGCAGGGCGCGTAGCGCGGGATCGGGGCCGCGCAGCCGGACGCTGCCGCCGGCCCGGCGGGCGGCGAGTTGCAGCCGGGCCAGCAGGTCGACGGTCAGCAGCCCCGGCGGCCCGAGGCCTGCGACGTCGCAGACGAGGGTCCGGGCGCCGGTGCGCTCCAGCAGCGTCCGTACGTCGTCGCAGAGCCCCGGCACCCGGCTCCGGGGTATCGGGCCTGGCAGGGTGAGCACGGGCGGTGTCGTCGCGTCCACGAGCGGTAGACCGGGCGCGGGCTCGTAACTCATCTTCAGCGGGCTCCAACAGGAATGTGGGTGTGGGGGGATCTTTAAGCAGTTGCCTAAAGCTTTTAGGCAACTGCATAATCGATTCCATGGTGCGCGCAGGTCTGACCCCCGAACGCCTCGCCCGAGCGGGTGCGGAGCTGGCCGACGAGGTCGGCTTCGACCACGTGACCGTCTCGGCGTTGGCCAGGCGCTTCGACGTCAAGGTCGCGAGCCTCTACTCGCATGTGCGCAACTCCCAGGACCTCCGGACGAGGATCGCCCTGCTCGCCCTGGAGGAGCTGGCCGACCGGGGCGCCGCCGCGCTGGCCGGGCGGGCCGGCAAGGACGCGCTGGCCGCCCTCGGTGACGTGTACCGCGACTACGCCCGCGAACACCCCGGCCGCTGGGCCGCCGCCCAGCTCCGGCTGGACCCCGCGACGGCCGCCGCGAGCGCCGGTGTCCGGCACGCGCAGATGACCCGGGCGATCCTGCGCGGCTACGACCTGACCGAGCCGGACCAGACCCACGCCGTGCGCCTGCTGGGCAGCGTCTTCAACGGCTACGTCGGCCTGGAGCTGGGCGGCGGCTTCGACCACAGCGCGCCCGACTCGCAGGAGACGTGGGGGCGGATCGTGGACGCGCTGGACGCGCTGCTGAGGAACTGGCCTGCGCGCTGAGGTGTGCGTCCCGGGGCATGCGTCCCGAGGTGTGCGGCGGGGCGCCGATCGTCTCTTCTCGTCGAATCCTCTCGTCGAACGACAAGGTTGAGGTCATGTCTGCCAACGACCACTGGATCACCACGCCCGTCACCGCCGAGTTGCTGCGCGGCGCGCTGGACGTCGAGCGGACCGAGCTCGGCGTGCTGCCGCACCGGCTGCCCGCTCGGGCCCGCGCCCAGTGCGCCGACGAGCAGCTCGCCATGGCCGAGTCCCAGCCGTCGGGCGTCCGGCTGGCGTTCCGTACCCGGGCGACCGCCGTCGAGCTCGACGCGCTGCCCACCAAACGCGTCTACATCGGCGCGCCGCCGCGCCCCCACGGCGTCTACGACCTGCTCGTCGACGGCCGTCTCGTCGGCCAGGGCAGTGTCACCGAGGGCAACACGGTGACCGTCGACATGCGGACCGGGACCTCCGAGCGGCGGGCCGGCCGGCCCGGGACCGTCCGCTTCGACGGTCTGCCCGCGGGCGAGAAGGACGTCGAGATCTGGCTGCCGCACAACGAGACCACCGAGCTCGTCGCGCTGCGCACGGACGCGCCGGTCGCGCCCGCGCCGGAGTCCGGGCGGCGGGTGTGGCTGCACCACGGCAGCTCCATCAGTCACGGCTCCGACGGGTCCAGCCCCACCGCCATCTGGCCCGCGGTCGCCGCGTCGCTCGGCGGGGTCGAGCTGGTCAATCTCGGGCTGGGCGGGAGTGCGCTGCTGGATCCGTTCACGGCGCGGGCGATCCGGGACGCGCCCGCGGATCTGATCAGCCTCAAGGTCGGTATCAACCTGGTCAATCTGGATGTGATGCGGCTGCGTGCCTTCGGGCCCGCCGTGCACGGGTTCCTCGACACCGTGCGGGAGGGGCATCCGCGGACGCCGTTGCTGGTCGTGTCGCCGATTCTCTGCCCGATGCACGAGGAGACGCCCGGGCCCAGCGCACCGGACTTCGGTGGACTGGGGGAAGGGCGGTTGACGTTCGTGCCGATGGGGGAGCCCGGGGAGGCGGCGGGCGGGAAGCTGACGTTGCGGGTGATCCGGGAGGAGTTGGCGCGGATCGTCTCGGAGCGGGCCTGTGATGATCCGTTTCTGCGGTATCTCGACGGGCGTGAGCTGTACGGGGAGGGCGATGTGGAGGAGCTGCCGCTGCCGGATCAGCTCCATCCTGACGCCGCTACGCATCGGCGGATGGGAGAGCGGTTCGCTGCGCTGGCTTTCGGCGGGGGCGGCGCGTTCGCCTGACGCGGTGTCCTCGCCCCCGCCGCCCCTACCCGTCCCGTCCCCGGGGGCTGCCGCCCCCGGACCCCCGCATCGGCCCCGAAAGGGTCAGGCGATGCGCTCCAGCACCACCGGGGATGCCTTGTGTGCCGTGCCCGAGGGCGCGATGTCGTACGACGCTTCCAGGGACTTCAGGGCGTAGTCGAAGCGTTCCGGGGTGTCCGTGTGGAGGGTGAGGAGGGGCTGGCCCTCGGTGACGGGGTCCCCCGGCTTGGCGTGGAGTTCTATGCCGGCGCCCGCCTGCACCGGGTCCTCCTTGCGCGCGCGGCCCGCGCCGAGTCGCCAGGCGGCGACGCCGATGTCGTAGGCGTCCAGGCGGGTGAGGACGCCGGAGGAGGGGGCCTTGATCACGTGCTGCTCGCGTGCCACCGGCAGCTTGGCGTCGGGGTCGCCGCCCTGGGCCGCGATCATGCGGCGCCAGACGTCCATCGCGGAACCGTCGGCCAGCGCCTTCGCCGGGTCGGCGTCCTTCACGCCGGCCGCGTCGAGCATCTCGCGGGCCAGGGCGATGGTCAGTTCGACGACGTCGGAGGGGCCGCCGCCGGCGAGGACCTCGACGGACTCGCGGACCTCGAGGGCGTTGCCGGCGGTGAGGCCGAGCGGGGTCGACATGTCGGTGAGGAGGGCGACCGTCTTCACGCCGTGGTCGGTGCCGAGGCCCACCATCGTGGAGGCCAGCTCACGCGCGTCCTCGATGGTCTTCATGAAGGCGCCGGTGCCGACCTTGACGTCCAGGACCAGCGAGCCGGTGCCCTCGGCGATCTTCTTGGACATGATCGAGGAGGCGATCAGCGGGATCGCCTCGACGGTGCCGGTGACGTCCCGCAGGGCGTAGAGCTTCTTGTCGGCGGGGGCCAGGCCGTCGCCCGCCGCGCAGATCACCGCGCCCGTGCCGTCCAGCACCGACAGCATCTCCTCGTTGGAGAGCAGGGCGCGCCAGCCGGGGATCGACTCCAGCTTGTCCAGGGTGCCGCCGGTGTGGCCGAGGCCCCGGCCGGAGAGCTGCGGGACCGCCGCGCCGCAGGCCGCCACCAGCGGGGCGAGCGGCAGCGTGATCTTGTCGCCGACGCCGCCCGTGGAGTGCTTGTCGGCGGTCGGGCGGGACAGGGAGGAGAAGTCCATGCGCTCGCCGGAGGCGATCATCGCGGCCGTCCAGCGGGCGATCTCGCGGCGGTTCATGCCGTTCAGCAGGATCGCCATGGCGAGCGCCGACATCTGCTCGTCGGCGACCTCGCCGCGGGTGTACGCGTCGATGACCCAGTCGATCTGCTCGTCGCTGAGCTCACCGCGGTCCCGCTTGGTGCGGATGACGGAGATGGCGTCCATGGCCATGGTTTTCCTTCCGACGTTCAACAGTGCGCGGCCCCTCTGTGTCCGTCAGAGGGGCCGCACGGGAGTTACTTGAGGTGGTCCGGGCCGAAGGCCTGCGGGAGCATCTCCGCCAGCGGCACGATCCCCGCCGGCGTCTCCAGCAGCAGCTCGGGGCCGCCGAACTCGTACAGCAACTGCCGGCAGCGTCCGCACGGGACGAGGATCTCGCCCCGGCCGTCCACGCACGTGAAGTGGGTGAGCCGGCCGCCGCCGGTGCGGTGCAGCTCCGAGACGAGCCCGCACTCGGCGCACAGGCCGAGTCCGTAGGAGGCGTTCTCCACGTTGCAGCCGGTGACCGTGCGGCCGTCGTCGACGAGGGCCGCGACCCCGACCGGGTACCCCGAGTAGGGGGCGTACGCGTGGCGCATGGCCTCCCGGGCCAGCTCCCGCAGGGCGTCCCAGTCGACGGCGGCCGGGGTCACTTGCCTTGCCCCTTCCGGTACGGCAGTCCGTCCGCCTTGGGCATGCGCAGGCGTTGGGCGGACAGCGACAGCACCAGCAGGGTGACGATGTACGGGGCGGCGGAGACGACCTGGCGCGGGACCTCGTCCACGCTGACGTACCAGACGAACATCAGGGCCGAGACCGCCAGCGTGACGGCGGCGCTGACGTACTTCTTCTGCCAGGCCAGGTAGGCCGCGCCGATCACCAGCAGGATCGCCAGCAGCAGGATCAGCGCGTGGACGTTGGTGGTGCCGCCGCGCAGGTTGAGGCTGTCGGTGTAGCCGAACAGGCCCGCGCCGAGGGCGAGGCCGCCCGGCATCCAGTTGCCGAAGATCATCGCGGCGAGGCCGATGTAGCCGCGGCCCGCGGTCTGGCCGTCCAGGTAGACGTTCGAGGCCACGATGGACAGGAACGCGCCGCCGAGGCCGGCGAAGCCGCCCGAGATGATCACGGCGATGTACTTGTACTTGTAGACGTTGACGCCGAGGGACTCGGCGGCCACCGGGTTCTCGCCGCAGGAGCGCAGGCGCAGACCGAAGGCGGTGCGCCACAGCACCCACCAGGTGGCCGGGACGAGCGCGACGGCGACGACGGTGAGCGGCGAGAGGTTGGTGACCAGGCCGCCGACCAGGCCCGCGATGTCGGAGACCAGGAACCAGTGCTTGCCGTTCAGGGTCTCCAGCCAGCTCGACAGGCCGGGGATGTCGAAGGTGCCGAGCGACTCGATCGGCGGTGACTGCTTGGAGGAGCCCTGCGGGGCGTCCTCGAAGGTGAACTTCGACAGGTAGCGGGTCGCGCCGAGGGCCAGGATGTTCAGCGCCACACCGGAGATGATGTGGTTCACGTTGAAGGTGACGGTGGCGATGGCGTGCAGCACCGCGCCGAGCGCGCCGCCGACGATGCCGAACAGGACGCCGATCCAGGGGCCCCACTGGTAGCCGGCCCAGGCGCCGAACCAGGTGCCGAGGATCATCATGCCCTCGAGGCCGATGTTGACGACGCCCGCCCGCTCGGCCCACAGACCGCCGAGGCCGGCGAGGCCGATCGGGACGGCCAGCCGCAGCGCGGTGGACATCTGACCGGTGGAGGTGATGCCGTCCGCGCCGCTGATCAGGCGGACGATCGAGGTGAGGACCAGCACGCCCGCGATGATCAGCAGGAGCACCGGGAGAGACATGCGGCGGCCGCCCTTGCCGGGCTTCTTCGCCTGCGGCTTGGCGATGGTCGCGGTGGACATCAGGCCGCCACCTCCTTCTTGGCGTTGTTGTTGGCAGCCTGGGCGGCGAGCTCCACGCCGACCCGCTTCTGCTGGCGGCGCAGACCCCACTGGCGGACGATCTCGTAGGAGATGACGACCGCGTAGACGATCAGGCCCTGCATGATCGTGGCGATCTCCTTCTCGTACGCGACCGGGGTGGCGTAGTCGAGGGCGGGCGAGGTCTTCTCCAGGAAGGCCCACAGCAGGGCGGCGAGCGCGATGCCGCCGGGGTTGCTGCGGCCGAGGAGGGCAATGGCGATGGCGTTGAAGCCGAGGCCGACCGGGAAGCTCAGGCTGTAGGTGTGGGCGTCGCCGAGCAGGAGCGGCAGGCCGGTGAGGCCCGCGACCGCGCCGGAGATCAGCATGGCGGTGAGGACCATCCGCTTGGCGTTGACGCCGGAGGCCGCGGCGGCCGTCTCGGACTCGCCGGTGGCGCGCAGGTCGAAGCCGAAGCGGGTGCGGTTGAGGACGACCCAGTAGCCGATGCCGAGCGCGACGGCGAGGAAGACCAGGCCGTAGATCTCGCCGACGTCCTCGCCGAGGTTGATGCCGGGGACCCAGCCGGACTCCTTCATCTCGCCGGTGGTGACGTTGTCGCCGACCAGGACGCCGAAGTTCTCGCGGAGGGTGAGGTAGCCGATGACGCTGGTGGCGATCGCGTTCAGCATGATCGTCGCGACGACCTCGCTGACGCCGCGGGTGACCTTCAGGACGCCCGCGATGCCCGCCCAGAACGCGCCGGTGAGCGCGCCGACCAGGAGCAGCAGCGGGATCTGGAGGAAGGACGGCAGGGAGACGTGGGCGCCGACCACGGCGACCATCATCGCGGCGAGGCGGTACTGGCCGTCGACGCCGATGTTGAACAGGTTCATGCGGAAGCCCAGGGCGACCGCGAGGGCGGCGATGTAGTACAGCGAGGCCTGGTTGACGATCAGGACCTGGACGTCGGAGAACGGGATCTGCTCCAGCATCAGCCCGTACGGCTCGAGCGGGTTCTTGCCGGAGGCGATCAGCACGACCGAGGTCAGCAGGATCGCCGCGGCGAGCGCCATGACCGGGCCGGCCACCGCGAGGAGCAGGCGCTCCTTGTCGAACTTCTTCATCGGGCCTCGTCCTCCGGACCGGCAGCTTCCTCGGTGGTTTCCGCGCTTTCCGCGGGTTCAGCGTGTTCCAGGTGACCGGTGGCGGCACCCGTCATGGCCGAGCCCAGTTCCTCCGGGGTGATGGTGGCGGGGTCGGCGTCGGCGACCAGCCTGCCGTCGTAGATCACCCGCAGGGTGTCCGACAGGCCGATGAGCTCGTCGAGGTCGGCGGAGATCAGCAGCACGGCCAAGCCCTCGCGGCGGGCCTCGCGGATGCGGTCCCAGATCTGGGCCTGCGCGCCGACGTCCACGCCGCGGGTGGGGTGGGCGGCGATCAGGAACCTGGGGTTGTGGCTCATCTCGCGGCCGACGATCAGCTTCTGCTGGTTGCCGCCGGAGAGAGAGGCGGCGGTGACGTCGATGCCGGGGGTGCGGACGTCGTACTCCTCGACGATCCGGCGGGTGTCGGCCTGCGCGCCCTTGGGGTTCAGCCAGAAGCCCTTGGCGTTGGGGGCCTCGGTGACATGGCCGAGGATGCGGTTCTCCCAGAGGGGGGCCTCCAGGAGCAGGCCCTGGCGGTGGCGGTCCTCGGGGATGTAGCCGACGCCGGACTCGCGGCGCCTGCGGGTGGGCCAGGGGGTGATGTCCTCGCCGAGGAAGCGAATGGCGCCGGAGTGGGCGTGCTTGGTGCCGATCAGCGCGTCGATCAGCTCGGTCTGGCCGTTGCCCTCGACTCCGGCGATGCCCATGACCTCGCCGGCGTGGATGGTGAAGGTGACGTCGTCGAGGACGCGCTTGACTTCGTCGCGGCTGACCTCGTCCATCAGCAGGGAGGCGGACGACTCGCCGAGCGAGACCATGCCGGAGGAGTAGACGGTGAGCTTCTCGACCTCGATGACGGCCCGGTCGGTGACCGTCGACTCCGCGGTCTCCGGGGTGGGCAGCTCGCTGCCGACCATCATCTCCGCCAGCTGGCGCGGGGTCGTCTCGGAGGGGACGGCCGTGCCGACGGTGGTGCCGCGCCGGATGACGGTGATGTCGTCGGCGACGGAGAGCACCTCGCCCAGCTTGTGGGAGATGAAGATGACGGAGAGGCCCTCGGACTTCAGCTCACGCAGGTTGTCGAAGAGCGCGTCGACCTCCTGCGGGACGAGGACCGCGGTCGGCTCGTCGAGGATGAGGGTGCGGGCGCCGCGGAAGAGGACCTTGAGGATCTCCACGCGCTGGCGTTCGGCGACGCCGAGGTCCTCGACCAGGGCGTCGGGGCGCACCCCGAGGCCGTAGCGGTCGGAGATCTCCTTGATCTTCTTCCGGGCGCCGCCGCCGATGCCGTACAGCTTCTCGCTGCCGAGGACGACGTTCTCCAGGACCGTCAGGTTGTCCGCGAGCATGAAGTGCTGGTGGACCATGCCGATGCCGCGTGCGATGGCGTCGGCGGGGCTGGAGAAGCTCACCTGTTCGCCGTCGACCTCGATGGTGCCCTCGTCCGGCTTCTGCATGCCGTAGAGGATCTTCATCAGGGTCGACTTGCCGGCGCCGTTCTCGCCGACCAGGGCGTGCACGGTGCCCTTGCGGACGGTCAGGCGGATGTCGTGGTTGGCGACGACACCGGGGAATCGCTTGGTGATGCCCGCGAGCTCTACCGCGACTGTCGACTGGGCGGTGAGCGGAGGGCTGCTGGACGCGTCGATGGCGCACTCTCCTCGGGAAAGGGGCCGCTTCTACGCGCGTAGCGCCCCTGCTTTAAATAGTGCCCGGATCTGACCGACCTTGATCGAATTCCTGATCAAGTCCCGATCCGTTCCGAGCATTCTGCCGCGCGAACGGGGCGCGGGTCGTTCTTCTGTCCCGTGCCCCGTTGCGTGGGCGTAACGCTGTCATCACAGCGCCCTTTTGGCCATGTCTGCGACCGGCCTATGAGAGACCTTCGGCAGGCCTCGACACTCCGGTCAGGAGGTCTTCACCTTGATCGTGCCGGCCTTGATGCCCTCGGCGGCCTTGTTCACCGCGTCCTGGATCTCCTTGTTCGACGCGAAGGCCGGGTTGGAGGCCGACAGGCTCACGCCGCCGTTCGAGAGGCTGCCGCGGATGACGCCGGACTGCGGCTTGCCGTCCTTGACGGACTTGGCCAGCTCGTAGACCGCGCCCTCGACGTTCTTCATGGCCGAGGTGAGGATCGAGTCCTTGTACGTCTTCAGCGCGTCCTGCTTGTACTGGTCGGAGTCGACGCCGATCGCCCACACCTTGCTGGCGTTGGCGGCCTTGATGACACCCTGGCCGGACAGGCCCGCGGCGGCGTAGACCACGTCGGCCTTCGCGTCGATCTGGCCCTCGGCGGCGCTCTCGCCCTTGTCCGGGCTGGAGAAGCCGCCCTCGGCGGGGGTCTCGGTCAGGTACTGCTCCTTGACCGTGACGCCCTTCTTGGTGTCCTGGACGCCCTGCTTGAAGCCGGCGCCGAACTTGTGGATCAGCGGGATGTCCACACCGCCGATGAAGCCGACCACGTTGGTCTTGGTGGCCTTGGCGGCGGCGACGCCGGCCAGGTAGGAGGCCTGCTCCTCGTGGAAGACGAGGTCGGCGACGTTGTCGGCCTTGATGGTCTCGTCGTCGACGATGCCGAAGGTGGTCTTCGGGAACTTGGCCGAGACCTCCTTGACGGCCGGCGCGTAGGCGAAGCCGACGCCGATCACCGGGTTGTAGCCCTGCTTGGCCAGGGTCTCCAGGCGCTGGACCTTGTCCGCCTCGGCCTCGCCGTCCTGCGGCTCCACGGCGGTCGACTTGTAGCCGAACTCCTTGTCGGCCTTGTCCATGCCCGCGGTCGCGGCATCGTTGAAGGACTGGTCGCCCTTGCCGCCGATGTCGTACGCGAGCGCGAGGCCCAGGTTCTTGTCGTCGCCCGCGGAGGAGGAGGACGACGTGGACGAGCTTCCGCAAGCGGAAACGGTGACGGCGAGAGCGGCGGTCGCAACACTCGCAACCGCGATACGGGACACCCGGCGCATGGAACGTGACTCCTTTGTGCAAGCGCCCAAACCAGGCGCTGGTTCCGCCGCAGCGTAACGCGCGTAGACCAGACGGAAAAACCCTTCTGTCCGGTCCGTTATCGAGCTGTGGCCGCAGTCGGTTTCCAGACTGCGGACCGCAAAGCGCCCCCCGCGGGAAGCGAGGGGCGCTGGGCTGGGTCGTTCTCGATGCGTGAGGAGACGTTACTTCGTGTTGACCGTGACCTTGCCGTCGACGATGTCCTTCTTGGCCTTGTCGACGGCCGCGACGACGTCGGTCATCGCCTTGTACTTGGGGTTGCTGTCGGCGAAGCCGACGCCGTCATTGGAGAGGCTGCCGCGGACCACACCGGACAGGGGCTTGCCCTCGTGGACCGACTTCGCCAGGTCGTAGACCGCGCCGCCGACGTTCTTCAGCGCGGAGCCGAGGATGTAGTCCTTGTACTTCGCCAGCGAGCTCTGGTTGTACTGGTCGGAGTCGACGCCGATGGCCCACACCTTCTTGGCGGCGGCCTCGGAGATCACGCCCTGGCCGGACAGGCCGGCCGCGTGGTAGATGACGTCGGCGCCGGCGTCGATCTGGCCGCTCGCGCCCGCCGTGCCCTTGTCGGGGCTGGAGAAGCCGCCCTCCTGAGGGGTCTCCGTCAGGTACTGCGACTCGATCTTGATGTTCGGGTTGACCGACTTGGCGCCCTGGACGTAACCGGCCTCGAACTTGTGGATCAGCGGGATGTCCACGCCGCCGATGAAGCCGATGTGGCCCTTCTTGGAGGCCTTGGCGGCGGCGACGCCGGCGAGGTAGGAGGCCTGCTCCTCGTGGAAGACGAGGTCGGCGACGTTCTTGGCCTGGACGGTCTCGTCGTCGATGATCCCGAAGGTGGTGTCCGGGAACTTCGCGGCGACCTCCTTGACGGCCGGCGCGTAGATGTAGCCGACGCCGATGACCGGGTTGTAGCCCTCCTTGGCCAGCTGCGTCAGGCGCTGGACCTTGTCCGCCTCGGCCTCGCCGTCCTGGGGCTCGACGTCCCGGCCGCCGATGCCGAACTCCTTGTCGGCCTTCTGGAAGCCGGCGTAGGCGGCGTCGTTGAAGGACTGGTCGCCCTTGCCGCCGATGTCGTACGCGAGGCCGATGCCCTTGCCGGAGTACTTGCCGGACTCCTTGTCACCGCTGCTCTTCGCGCCGGTGCTGGACTCGCCGCAGCCGGTGGCCGCGAGGGCGACGACCGCGGCGACCGCCGCGGCCTGGGAGAATCTGTTTCTCCGAGAGATCGAACGCACAGCAAGCACCCTTCGTCCCCACGGTCCGTCGAACGGCCCGCATGTCCCCAATGTGGCACCTCCGGCGCGGCTCCCCACAACTGGCCGTTCCGGCTGGCGATTTCGGCGCACAGTAACGCGCGTAGAAGGGGAGGGGAACGGGGTTTCTCCGGGCCGTTATCGATTCGTGCCGCCGCCGCGTTACAACCGGGCCCCGCCGGTTACGCACGGGTGACACAAGCGGATGAAGGGGCGTTTTCTGGGCGCCCCTTCACTGTCCCGGTCCCGGTACCGGGCGGCCCGGTGCGGGCGGTCCCGTGTCAGGCGGTGCGGGTCGCCGCGTCCAGGAGCGCCGCGGCGGTGAACAGTTCCACGCCGACCTTGATCGCGCGCTCGTCGGCGTCGAAGTCGCCCTGGTGGAGATCGCGGACCGTGCGCTCGCCGGGGTGGCGGACGCCGAGGCGGGCCATCGCGCCGGGGACGCGCTCCAGGTACCAGGAGAAGTCCTCGCCGCCGAGGCTCTGCTCGGTGCTCTCCACGGCCTCCTCGTCGTGCCGGGCGATCATGGCGGTGCGCAGCAGGGCGGTGACCTCGGGGTCGTTGACGACCGGGGGGACGCCGCGCACGTAGTTGATCTCGGACTTGGCGCGGTGCAGGTTGGCGACCTCGTCGATCGCGGCGACGACCAGGTCGGGGGCCTGCCGCCAGGCGTTGATGTCCAGGCAGCGCACGGTGCCGGAGAGCTCGGCGTGCTGCGGGATGACGTTCGGGGCGTGGCCGCACTCGATCCGGCCCCAGGTCACCGCGAGTCCGGCGCGGGTGTCGATGCGCCGGCCGACCAGCGCGGGCACGTCGGTGATGACGCGGGCGGCGGCGGTGACGAGGTCGGTGGTGAGGTGCGGGCGGGCGGTGTGGCCGCCGGGGCCGTCGAGGGAGATCTCCAGCCGGTCGCAGGCGGAGGTGATGGCCCCCGCGCGCAGACCGATCAGCCCCGCGTCGACGCGTGGGTCGCAGTGCACGGCGATGATCCGGCCGACGCCGTCCAGCACGCCGTCCTCGATGGCGTCGGCGGCGCCGCCGGGCAGCACCTCCTCGGCGGGCTGGAAGATCAGCCGCACCGGACGCGGGAGCCGGCCCTGGCGGTGCAGGTCGGCCAGGACGAGGCCGGCGCCGAGGACGACGGTGGTGTGCACGTCGTGGCCGCAGGCGTGGGCGCGGTCGGGCACCGTCGAGCGGTAGGAGCACTCGGTCTTGGTGTCCGGGATGGGCAGCGCGTCGATGTCGGCGCGCATGGCGAGGACGGGGGTGCCGTCGGCCCAGTCGCCGATGTCACAGATGAGCCCGGTCCCGGCCGCGAGGACGCGCGGCTTGAGACCGGCCCGCTCAAGGCGCTCCTTGATCGCGGCGGTCGTACGGAACTCCTGGTTGCCGAGCTCGGGATGCATGTGCATGTCGCGGCGGAAGGCGACCAGCTCGGCGCGCAGGGCCTCCGGCAGTGTGCCGGGGAGCACGGCGTCCCCTGAAGGATCGGCCTCGGACTCTCGGGACATCAGTTGCTTCACCCTCTGAAGGGTAGGACGCCGGGGCGGTCGGCTGACCCACGATCAACAAAATTTCAGCCCGTTAGAGGCAGAAAAGCCGACCGCGCGGCGCATGGCTGTCGTTCTGGATGGGTAAACTCCGCCGCCTTCCGGCGGAGTGGATCATGAAATCCGGATCCATCCCACTTTTTTCCTCCCTCCACGCATACCACGCCCCGCACGAACCACGCCGGGCGTGTCCACGTACCGGGACGTCCGGCGGAGGAGGTTTCGGCGGCGGTCGCGGGTGGGAGACCAGGGCCCGATCCCGCGGATCGCCCTCCTGTTCGGGCGGCCGTCGGTAGAGTCCTGGGCGTGAGCACAGCCATCGCATGCTTCTCCCGTTCGCGGATCACGGAGCCCGGATTCGTGCGGGGGGCCCGGGACGCGTACGACGTGATCGCCGAGGAGTACGCCCGGCAGGTCCCCGACTGGCTGGAGGGGCGGCCGCTGGACCGGGCGCTGCTCGCCGCGTTCGCGGAGCTGGTCCGGGCCAGAGGGGGCGAACCGGTCGCGGACGTGGGCAGCGGGCCCGGTCATGTGACGGCGCGGCTGGACCGGCTCGGCGTTCCGGTGTTCGGCGTCGACGTCTCGCCGAGGATGGTGGCACTGGCCCGGCGGGCCCATCCCGGGCTGCGGTTCCACGTCGGGTCGATGGAGTCCCTCGACCTGCCCGGCGGGACGCTGGGCGGCCTGCTCGCCCTGTTCTCGATCATCCATGTGCCGGACGCGCAACTGCCGTCGGTGTTCGCCGAGTTCGGGCGGGTCCTCGCGCCGGGCGGCTACGTCCTGCTCTGCTTCCAGACCGGCGACGGCGAGGAGCAGCTGCTCACGGAACGCTTCGGCCGGGAGATCGACCTCACCTACTACTGGCGGTCCCCGGCCGCGGTCACCGCGCTTCTCGAACAGGCCGGTCTCGCCCTGCGGGCCAGCACCGTCCTGGAGCCCGAGGGCGACACGAAGCGGCCGGTGGCGTTCCTCCTGGCGCGCAAGCTGGAGTGCTAGCGCGCCCTCAGGGCGTGGTCGCCGCCGGTGTGGTCACCGACGCGAGGCGGTGGGCGTCCCGGGCCGTGGTGGTCACCCCGGAGAGGAAGCCCTGCGCCCGCGGGGACGCGCGGTCGGTCAGCCAGGCGGGGTCGATGTCGCAGACGGCCACGCGGACCTCGGTGCCGGTCAGGGCCAGCGGCAGGGTGTGGACGACGGTGGAGGGGAAGCTGAGGACGGTGCGGCCGATCGGGCCGCGGCGGGCGATCAGTTCGAGGGGGAGGTCGGGGCGCACGATCTCCAGGCCGGTCTCGGCGGCGAGTCGGTGGAGCTTGTCCGTGCTCTCCCGGCGGTGGGCGAAGTAGCGGGCCGCGCCATGGGCCTTGGCGAGGACGCCGACGGCGTGGAGGTAGCGGTCGCCGTCCACGACGCCCGTCTCGACGAGGGAGGTACCGACCAGATCGGCGCCCTTCGTGACGCGCGGCGGCCCGAAGCGGGCGCGGGTCCAGGCGAAGTCGTTGGCGGTGACCGTGACGCCGGGCGGGGTCTGGGTCATCGGCATGGAGGAGAAGACCTCCACGCGGCGGTCCGGTCCGGGGGTCAGCCGGCGGCGGGCGGTGGCGGAGACCGGCGCGAAGAGCAGATCGCGGGCGCCGGGCCGGCCGCCCTTGCGGTGCCAGCGCACCAGCCGTTCGCCCCGGGCGAGTTGGCCGACGAACTCCATGGTGGCCGTGCCGTCGTCGACGACGACGAGCTCGGTGGCACGGGCGATCGTCAGCAGGAGCTGGACGTAGCGGGAGAACGGGTCGCCGACGACGATCCGTCTCGTCCGGCGCAGCAGCGGGGCCAGCCCGCCGACGGTGTGGAAGGGAGCCCCCGCGCCGCCGCGGGCGTCCTCCCAGCGCAGTTCGTGCCCCTCGTCCCGGGCCAGCTCGGCCATACGGCGCAGCTGCCCTCGGGTCATCGGGTCGATCGGGGCCAGGACGACGAGCGTGAGCCCCACGCCGGAGTGCTCCTCGGAGCGGTCTTCGCGGGCGTGCGCCCACTCCAGGACGTTCAGCAGTTGCACCGGGCTCTCGACGAACGCGAGGGTGTGGGGGGTGGTGCCGGTGGTGCCGGAGTTCCCGGCGCGGGGGCTCATCGTCGACGTCAGACCGTGACGGGCTCGCCCGCCGCCGCGGCGATCTCCGCCTCGGCGACGACGCCGGCGACGCGGCGCAGCTTCTTCATCGGGCCGAGTTCGGAGTCGTAGACCTTCTTGACGCCGTCGCCGAGGGAGGCCTCGATGGTGCGGATGTCGCGGACGAGGCGCTGGAGGCCCTGCGGCTCCACCGACGCGGCCTGGTCGGAGCCCCACATCGCGCGGTCGAGGGTGATGTGGCGCTCGACGAAGGCCGCGCCGAGGGCGACGGCGGCGAGGGTGGTCTGGAGGCCGGTCTCGTGGCCGGAGTAGCCGATCGGGACGTTCGGGTACTCGGCCTGGAGGGTGTTGATGACGCGCAGGTTCAGCTCCTCCGCCTTCGCCGGGTAGGTCGAAGTGGCGTGGCAGAGCAGGATGTTGTCGCTGCCGAGGACCTCGACCGCGTGACGGATCTGCTTCGGGGACGACATGCCGGTGGAGAGGATGACCGTGCGGCCGGTGGCGCGCAGGGAGCGCAGCAGCTCGTCGTCGGTGAGGGAGGCGGAGGCGACCTTGTGCGCGGGGACGTCGAACTTCTCCAGGAAGGCGACGGCCTCGGTGTCCCACGGGGAGGCGAACCAGGCGATGTTCTTGAGCTTGCAGTAGTCGTCGATGGCGCGGTACTCGTCCTCGCCGAACTCGACGCGGTGACGGTAGTCGATGTACGTCATCCGGCCCCAGGGCGTGTCGCGCTCGATGTCCCACTGGTCGCGCGGGGTGCAGATCTCCGGGGTGCGCTTCTGGAACTTCACGGCGTCGCAGCCGGCTTCGGCGGCCACGTCGATCAGCTTGAGGGCGTTCTCCAGCTCGCCGTTGTGGTTGATGCCGATCTCGCCGCAGATGTAGACGGGGCGGCCGGGTCCGGCGGCGCGTGAACCGAACTGGCGGAGACGGGAGTTGGTGCTCATCTGTGGGTTCCTTACCGGTTGAGGGGGGCGAGGGAGTCGAGCGAGGGTCCGAGGATCCAGCCGGCGATCTCCCGGATCGCGCCGTCGCCGCCGGGGAGGGCGGTGACCGCGCGTGCGGCGCCGCGTACGACGTCGTGGGCGCTCGCGACCGCCACGGGCCAGCCCACGAGGGCGAAGCACGGGAGGTCGTTGACGTCGTTGCCGACGTAGAGCACGCGCTCCGGCGCGATGCCCTGTTCCTCGCACCACTGCTTGAGTGCGAGGTCCTTGCGGTCGATGCCGTGCAGGACCGGGAGCCGGAGCTTCCGGGCGCGGGCGGCGACGACCGGGTTCTGTTCCGTGGACAGGATGAGGAGCTTGAGTCCACTGCGGCGCAGGGCCGCGACGCCGAGTCCGTCGCCGCGGTGCACGGAGACGAACTCCCGTCCGTCGGAGTCGATCAGCACCCGGTCGTCGGTCTGGGTGCCGTCGAAGTCGAGGACCACGGCGTCGATGTCGTCGTGGGTGGGCAGGGCGCCGATGGGGGTCCCCCCGCTCGAGCGCAGTCGAGAGTGGGGGAGGTCGGCGTCGAAGAGGGGCGCCAACGCCCGTGCGCGGGCCAGGTCGTGGGGGTCGTCGATCTCCAGGACGCGGGCGGGGTCGGTGCGCACGAGGTCGGTGCGGCCGAAGAAGCGGTGGCCGTGCTTGCGGAAGCCGGCCGCGTCCATGGCGTAGGCGGCGCCGGTCTCCAGGAGGTCCTGGGGGCGGTCCTGGCGGCGGGGGCGGTAGGACTTGTCGTGGTTGACGCCGAAGCCGCCGGTGCTCACGTTGCCGCCGGTGCTCGCGTCGTCGCCGTCGCGCCAGACGAAGCCGTGGAAGGCGGCGACGGTCACCGCGGTGTCCGCGCCGTCCTCGACGACCGCGGCGGCCACCGCGTCGACGTCCTCGCGGACGAGGAACGGGCTGGTGCACTGCACGAGCAGCACGACGTCGACGGCCGCGCCGTGCAGGGCCTCGTGGGCGTCCATCGCGTGCAGGACGGCGGCCTCGGAGGTGGCGGTGTCGCCGGCGATGGCGGCGGGCCGCAGCACGACCTCCGCGCCGGCCTCCCGGGCCGCCGCCGCGATGGCCTGGTCGTCGGTGGACACCACGACGTCCGTGACCAGCCGGGTGGCCCGACACTCCCGCACGGCCCGCGCCACCAGCGGCACACCGCCGACCGGCGCGAGGTTCTTCGCGGGGACCCCCTTGGAGCCGCCGCGCGCGGGGATCACGGCGAGCACGCGGCGCACGCCCCCTGATGAGTCGGACATGGGGATCTCTCCTTGACGGGTCACAGCTCGGCGGGTCACAGCTCGACGGGTCACAGCTCGCCCATCCGCCGGATGACCGGGGCCACGCGCTGCACCCCGTGCCGGTAGGCGCCGCGGGCGGCCCGGCGCACGATCTGCCGGACCGGGCCCGGCTCCTTGTCGGCGGCGGGCGCGCCGGGCAGCGGGCCGCCGTCCGGGCCGAGGTGGTGGCGGGCGAGGATGCCGGGCAGATAGCCGGGCGCGGTCGTGGGCGTGTAGTAGGGGTTCAGCGGGGGCAGGGCGGGCGCGGCGAGCAGCTCGGCGATGCGCTCGCGGGCCGCGTCGAACGCCGTGGCGTACGAGCCTCCCCCGGCGCCCGCACCGGCTGCTCCCCCGGCGGCGACGCCCTGGCGGGCCACCCACTCCTCGTCGGGGGCGGGGCGGTGCCCGGCGTCGAGCTGGTCCCAGGAGGCGAGGCAGCCGGAGCCGACGAAGTGGTGGTTGCCGAGCGCCTCGCGCACCCCGAGGTCGGTGAGGACCACGGTGGGGATACGGCGGTGCAGGGATTCGAGGGCGGCCGTCGAACTGACCGTGACCATCAGGTCGGTGCGGTCGAGGACCTCGCCCATGTTGCCGTACACCAGGCGGAAGTTGGGCGGCGCGACGAGCTTCTGCGCCAGCTTCTGGTACGGCAGTTCCTCGATGTGGGTGGTGTGTTCACCCGGCTTGGAGCGGAGCTTGAGCAGCACCTCGCGCTCGGGGTGCAGCCGGGCGTGCCTGACCAGCCTCTCCAGCAGGTACGCACGGCCCTCGCGGCTCTCCGGCACGGACGGCTGGGCGGCGAAGACGACCGTGTAGGGCGTGTGTTCGCCGGCGTAGGGGGCTCCGCCCAGGAACGGCAGGGCCACCTCGGTCACCGCGGAGGCGTCGGCGCCGACCCCCTCGTACACCGCGCGGAAACGCTCCGCGTCCTGGCGGGAGTTGGCGAGGACGAGGTCGGCGCCGTGGCGCAGCAGCAGACCGTCGGCGAGCTTCTCGTAGACGACGCCGACATAGCCGGTGACGACGACGGGCCGCTCGCCGCGCCCTTCCCAGACGCGCCCGAGACCGTGCAGCACGGCCTGTACGCCGCCGCCCACCAGGGCGAGGACCAGCACGTCGTACGACTCCCGCGCCATGACGCGCAGGAACTCCACGGCCGTCACCTCGCGCAGCGAGTCGGCGCGCGCGCCGACCTCCCGCAGCTGGCGGGGGGTGGGCGTGGCACGCCCGCGCAGCAGGAAGCCGTCCAGGACCGGGCTTCCCGGCAGGACGCGTCCCGCGGTCAGGGCGCCCCATTTCCAGCGGGTGTCGGAGTCGGCGAGGACGGCGACCCTGGGGGGCTTGGGAGTACTCGGCGTACTCGGAGTACGAGGTGGCACGGCATGAACCTAGGAAGCGAAATCCAGGACGGGCCGAACCGGGATTCAACGAACGGTTAACGGAATGCGACCGAAGCAATAACCGGCCCGCGGACGGCCGATATGTAGCCGCGATGCACCGTTCCGACACATCGAGTTCACTCCCCATATCCCCGGCTGCAATTTGTGCCGCCATGAGGCGTCCTAGGGTTTCGACGTGCCAAAGCTCTCGGTGATCGTGCCGTTCTACAACGTTCAGCAATACGCGTCCGACACTCTTGTGAGCCTGCGCGCGAACACGCGCGACGACTTCGAGTTCATTCTGGTCGACGACTGCTCGACCGACGCGACCCCGGACATACTCGCGCGCGCGGAGCGCGAACTGCCGGGTGCGGTGCTGGTCGGACACGAGAGGAACGGGGGGCTGGCGACCGCGCGGAACTCCGGCATCGACAGGGCGCGCGGCGAGTATCTGACCTTCCTGGACGGCGACGACTGGCTCGCCCCCGGCTATCTCCCCCGACTCCTCGCCGTCATCGAGGAGTTGGGCTGCGATTTCGTCCGCACCGACCATGTGCAGTGCACCGGGCGGGCCCGCAGCGTCCACCGCGTCCCGCACGGGCGGCGCTCGACGGTGCTGGACCCGCGGGCGGCGATCCTGCCCGCCGACCGGTCCACCTCGGTGGACTACGCCTACGCGTGGGCGGGCGTCTACCATCGCCGGCTGGTCGACCGGGGGCTGCTGCACTTCACCGACGGACTGCGCACCGCCGAGGACCGGCCTTGGATCTGGAAGCTGCACCGGGAGGCGCAATCCTTCGCCGTTTCAGGCCTGTTGGGCGTCTACTACCGGCGCGGAGTGGCTTCTTCGCTCACCCAGATCGGCGATGTACGGCAATTGGACTTCATCCGCGCATTCGACCAGGTGATCGAGGAGACGGCGCGTGATCCCGAGGCCGCCGAACTGCTGCCGAAAGCGGTGCGCACCTATTGCGCCATCATGACGCACCACCTCGGAACGATCGAGAGGTTCGAACCCGCCGTGGCCCGGAAACTGCGCTCGCTGTGCGCCGCCGCCCTGAGAAGGATGCCGCAGGACGTGCTCGCGGAGGTCATGGAGTCGATGGACGTACGGCGGGCGGGCGTGCTGCGGCGCGTCCGGCGGCGGCCGGTGACGGCGGGGGCGGTGGCCGTCTGATGCCCCGCACCACCCGGATCTTCTGCGTCTCGACCCTGTACGGCGCCGCGACCCTGGCCGCCGCCCTGGACGCGGGCCTGTTCGAGCCGTCCGACCGCCGGCTGCTGCTGGTCACCAACAACGCGGCCAACCCCGAGACCACGCCGTCCGTCGACACCATGCCGGGCTTCGACCGGATCGGGGAGCGTTTCGACGAGGTGCTCTCCTGGAACGAGACCATCTCCCCCTTCCACCCGGGCGCCTGGGGCCCGCGCGCGGACGACGTCCCGCTGTGGGAACGGCATGTACGGCTGCTGTGGGGGCTCGGCGACGACGAGGTCCATCTCGCCGTGGAGTCCATCCAGGTCAATCCGTCGCTGGCGCTGTGCCAGCTGTTCACCGGCGCTCCCGTCGACGTCTACGCCGACGGTCTGATGAGCTACGGCCCCACGCGCGACAAGATCGATCCGCTGGTCGGCACCCGGGTCGGCCGGCTGCTGCACCTCGACCTGGTGCCGGGCCTCACCCCGCTGCTGCTCACCGAGTTCGACGTGCCGCCCGTGCTGGTGCCGTCCGGGGCGTTCCTGAAGGTGCTGGGCGAACTGGCGGACGCCGAGAGCGAGTTGAGCCCGCCCGAACAAGAGGCGTCGCCGGAGCCCGCGTTGCTGCTCGGGCAGTACCTCTCCGCGCTCGGCATCCTCGGCGACGCCGAGGAGGAGGAACTGCATCTGAGCATGGTGCGCGGCGCGGTGGCGCTCGGACACCGGACGCTCGTCTTCAAGCCGCACCCCGTGGCCCCCGCCCGCTGGTCGCGGCTGCTGGAGGACGAGGCGAGGAAGCTGGACGCCCGACTCACCGTCCTGGAACGGCCCGTGCTCGCGGAGGTCGCCTACCAGCGGCTGCGGCCCGCCCTCGTCGTCGGCTGCTTCTCCACCGCGCTGCTCACCGCCGCCGGTCTGTACGGGCTGCCGGTCGCGCGGGTCGGCACCGACGCCGTGCTGGCCCGGCTCACGCCCTACCAGAACAGCAACCGGGTGCCGCTCACCATCGTCGACGCGCTGCTGCCGGACCTCACGGACCGGGCCGCGACGGAGGGCTGGGCGATGCCGTCGGCGGAGCGGGTGCGGGAGCTGGCCGGGCTCCTCAGGGCGGTCGGCTTCGCGATGCAGCCCAAGATCTACCCGGAGCTGCGGGGCGAGGCGGAACGCTATCTCTCCACGCACCTCGACGCGCACACCTGGCGCTACTTCAAGCGCCGGCGGCTCGCGGCGCTGGCCCTGCCCGGGGCCGTACCGGCGAGGCTCGCCTTCCTCCCCCGCAACGCGACCGTGCGCCGCCTGGCCCGCCGGGCGCGGAGCCTGAAGCGGGGCCCCGGCAAGGCGTAGCGCGGCCGGGCGGGGCGTTCGAGAGGGGCCGGGGCCGGGCGGGCGTTCATCCGAACACCATCTTCACGCCGCCCCCAGGCCAACCGCTCCTCACCCTTCACTCGTCGGACCTGTCTAGCGTGCGAACGCATCTCCCGACTCCCACGGAAGGCTCTCCGGATGAGCGCGACCGACCAGGCCACGGGACAGGCCTCGAAACCGGCCCCCCGGCTGACCCTCTCCGTTCCCGACCGGACCGCCGTGCGGCCCCGGGCGGAGAGCCGGCTGCGCGCCCTGGACGGACTGCGCCTGCTCGCGGCCCTGATGGTCTGCTTCTACCACTACGCCGGGAAGAACGGCGAGGTCGCGCAGTCCTGGAACCAGTCCCCCGGCGTGAAGTTCCCGACGCTGTCGCAGTTCGCGACCTACGGCAGCCTGGGCGTGCAGTTCTTCTTCGTGATCAGCGGCTTCGTGATCTGCATGAGCAGCTGGGGCCGCGGCCTCGGCGACTTCTTCCGCTCCCGGGTCGCCCGGCTGTACCCCGCGTACTGGGCGGCGATCGTGCTGGTCACCGCCGCGGGCCTGATCCTGCCGGTGGTCTCCGCGCCGCTCCGCTCGGACGAGCTGCTCCTCAACTTCACCATGCTGCAACAGCCGATGGGCGCGCACCGGGTGCTGGGCGTGGACTGGACGCTCTGGGTGGAGGTCCGCTTCTACGCCCTGTTCGCACTGTGCGTGGTCTGGCGGGGCGTCACCTACCGCCGAGTGGTGCTGTTCTGCTGCCTGTGGACGCTGGCCGGCGTCTTCGCCCGGGTCGCGGACACCCCGCTGACCGACGAGCTGGTGATGCGCGACCACGCGCCGTACTTCATCGGCGGCCTCGCCCTGTACCTGATCCACCGCTTCGGCAGCGACCTGCTGCTGTGGGGCATCGTCGCCATGAGCTTCCTGCTCGGCCAGCGCTACTCGGTCACGGCCCTGTGGCACCCCGACATGACCGGCGACTTCCAGCGCAACCCGTACGTCATCCAGGCGATCGCCTTCCTCGCCTTCGCCGCGGTCGCCGCGGTGGCCCTGGGCTGGACGGGCCGGGCGAACTGGCGCTGGCTGACCGTGGCCGGCGCCCTGACGTACCCCTTCTACCTGATTCACGAGCACCTGGGCTGGTTCTTCATCCGCGTCCTCTACCGCGACGCCGGCCTGAACCCGTACGTGGTGTTCGCCCTGACGATCCTGGCCATGCTGTCGATCGCCTGGCTCCTCCACCGCTACGTGGAGAAGCCGTTCGGCCCGCGCCTGAAGAAGTCACTCAAGGTCCGGAAGTTCAGCGGTACGTGATCAGCCGGCTGCGGCGCCGTCGTGGCTGGTCGCGCGGTTCCCCGCGCCCCTTTCGGGGCGCGGCCCTCACGCCCGCAGCCTGCGTACCGCCCGCCGTACCACCGGATGCCGCCGCAACGCCTCCGCCCGCACGGGCGCCCCGCCGGGCAACCGCAAGCTGGTCAACCGCCGCCGCTTGAAGTACCGCTCGTGGTCAGCGAGATGGACGCCGAGCCAGGCAACCACCTCACCCCGCAGAGCGTGATGCTTACGGGACTGCATGCAGTACCCCACGGCCCGCACCAACGGCGTCAACTTCTCGGCGATCCCCGCCAGTTCGAGCGGCTCCCCCAGCGGAGCGCCCTCCGCGTCGGGCAGCGCCGCGTCGATCACCGTGAGCGGGACGCGGTTGCTGTTCTCGTACGGCGTGATGCGGTCCAGGAGCAGTGCGGTGCCGACGCGGGCGACGGGGAGGCCGTAGAACGCGGCGGCCGTCATCAGCGCCGTGGAGAAGCAGCCGATGACGAGCTTCGGCCGGAGATAGGCGAAGACGGTCTCGGCGAGGACGGGCTCGTTCAGCACGGTGAGCCGTACGCCGAGTTCCGCCGCGGCCGTCTCCAACGACTCGCCGTAGACGGCGGGCGCGCTCGGGTGCGGCTTGAACAGCACGTCCTCGTGGCCCGCGCGGGCGGCGGCCCGCAGCATGCGCACGTGCAGCGCCTCCTCCTCGTCCTGGCTGATCAGGTCGATCGCGGAGAGGTACTGGCCGAGGAGCACGGCGGTGGGCGGGTGGTCGGCCGGGAGCCGCTCGGCGAGGAGGCCCGCGCCGGACTCGCCCAGCTGCGCGAGGACGTCGACGATCGCCTCGTTCGGCACGGCCTCGGGCTGCACGCCGTACTCGGACAGCAGCATCGGCCGCAGTCCTGGCACCAGGTCGAGGTGGAGCACGCGCGCGATGCGGCTGCTCATGCCGTGCGGGATCCGGTTGCGGGTGGGGCCGTAGCTCATCAGGCCGTCCGCGTACACGTGGATCGGGCTGTCGGCGAAGATGTCGGCGATCGCGCGGGAGGGGTTGGCCTGGATGGACTCGCAGGCGATCTCCACGGGTTCGTCGCCGAGGTCCCAGGCGAGGCGTACGGCCTTCTCCCACAGCTGGGCGTCCTGGGCGCGCGGCGACCAGCCGGCCGGGTGGTGCGGGGAGATGAACTCGTTCCAGGAGCGCACCTGGTCGAACTCGGGGCGCAGCCGCTCGAAGCCGGGCATGCGGTCGAGCGGGGTGCCGACCTCCGGCACGGCGGCCGTGTTGCTGACGACGAGGATGCGGCGGACGCCCTCGCGCGGTCCGAACAGGCCGGCGCGGATCGCGGCGGTGACGGTCGCCGCCGCGTACTGGGTGGCCGAGAAGAACATCTGGATCATGCCGCGACTCCCTTCATGCCGCCGCGCACCCGGCGCAGCACGTGGACGCGTTCCTCGCCCATCCCGACGACGGCCTCGCCGAGTTCCTCCTCGCTCATCCGGCCCAGCGCCTCGGCGGCCAGCCGCTTCAGCCGTGCGGCCACGGCGCGCTCGAAGCGGTGCCGGTCGAGCAGCTGGTGGGCGATGACGACGCAGTAGTTGCGCAGGGCCTTCTTGCGCAGCCGGTCCACGTCGGGGTCGTCGGCGAGTTCGGCGAGGACGAGGTCGAAGGAGCGGAAGAAGTCCAGCTGGCGCACATCGCCGATCTGGGTGAGGGAGCTGGCGATGCCCCGGCGGTAGAAGACCCCGCACAGGCTGGCGACGGCGTAGGAGTCCGCCCTGCGGTGCAGGTCCCAGATCCACGGCCGGTCCTCGGCGGTGCGCAGCCCGTCGTGGAAGCGGAGCAGGCCCCGGTCGAGGAGGCGGCGGTGGTAGACGCCGGCCCAGGCGTACGGGTAGTCGACCATCGTGGTGTCGTCGACGGGGAGGATCGAGGTGCGCGGGTCGAGCGGGGTGTGCCGGCGGCCCTCGGGCGCCCGGTGGACGGCCCGCTCGACGCCGGTGACCTGGACGTGGTCGGTGCGCACGAAGTCGACGTCGAACCGCTCGACGGCGTCGACGAGCCGGGCCAGATAGCCCGGCGCCAGCCAGTCGTCGCCGTCGAGGAAGGTGAGGTAGCGGCCTTCGGCGACGTCGATGCCGGTGTTGCGCGCGGTCGCCAGTCCGCCGTTGTGCTCGTGCCGGATCACCCGGCTGTTGCCGAGCCGTTCGGTCAGGGCGCGCAGCGCGTCGTAGGTCCTGTCCTTGGTGGATCTGTCCTCGACGAAGATGAACTCGAAGTCGTCCCGCGCGTTGTTGACCAGGCTGGTCACCGTCTCGGGGAGGTACGACTCGATGTTGTAGCAAGGGACGACGACGGACAGGGTCAGTCTGTTGGCCACGGGTGCGCACCTGAATTCTGAGCGGAAAGTCGAACGATCCTAAGAAAGCGAGCCTTGAAGGGCGGGTAACTCCGTGCCATTGCGAGGAGAACTCCGGATGAAGAGGCGGTGACTCATCGCTGCGAGTTCCTTCCGTCCCGTATTCTCCGGAGAACCCGATGCTAAATTCGCGCACGTGACCGATATTCCGGCGTCGCGTCGGCTGCGCCTCGCCTCTCCCGCGGGGTGGACCACCGTCCTCACCACCGCCGCGCTGCTGATCCACACCACGCTCACCGCCGGCGTCTTCCTCGATGTGAGGTACGTGCTCGCCGCGCTGCGGACGACGGGCGCCGACGGCCTGTCCCCGTCCGAGATCTTCGCCCACCGGCCGTTCTTCTACCGCTGGCTGATCGCGGGCATCGACTCGGCGACCGGCGGGTCGAACACGGTGCGCGAGGCGCTCATGCGGCTCATCGGCCTCGTCCTGTGCGTGGGCGCCGGTCTGCTGCTGCACCGGGCCCTGCGCCGCCGGCTGCCCGAGCGGGACGCGGTGCTCGTCGCGGGTCTGACGGCGCTCACCCTGGCCTTCGCGCCCGTGATCGACTACCTCCAGCCTGAGTGGTTCGCGATCGTGTTCGCGACGGTCGGCATCGCCGCCGCGCTCGGCGTCCCGGGCCGTTTCCGGGCCGTCGCGCTCGCCGCGCTGCCGCTCGGCCTCGCCGTGCTGATGAAGTACTCCACCGCGGGCACGGCCGCGATGGCGCTGCTCGTGGTGTTCGCCCTGGACCGGGTGCGGGGCCTGCTGCTCGCCGCCGGGACCGCCGTCGCCGCGGGCCTGCTGTTCGCGGTCAGCGCCTGGTCGGGCTCGCGCGAGCTCCAGTGGCTGCGGGACATGCCGCACATCAACGCGCACGCCCTGGGCAGCGAGCCGGTCGTCGTCTCCGACCTGCTGGCGCGCACCGCCGCCTATCTGGGCGACCGGATCACGCTCACGCCGGTGCTTGCGCTGCTGCCCGGCGCGCTGCTGCTGTTCGCGGCCACCCTCCCGACGCGCCGGCAGCGCGCGGAGGCCGTGGCCGTCGTGCTGCTGCTCGTCGTCATCGGCCTGGCCGTCGTGGTCTACCAGGGCAACTGGTTCGCGTACCACGGCGAGAGCCTGCCGGTGGTGGCCGCGGCCCTGACCGGCCTCGCGATCGGCCGCTGGTACGGCCGGCACGGCCGGCCCCCGCTGTGCCTGACCGCGCTCGCCCTCCTGTACGGCGTGCTGACCCCGCTGCTCGCCCAGGTGCGCGCCGACGTCGACACGGACGTGCTGGCGTGGCTCGCCTCGGCCGCGGCCCTCCTGGCCGGTGCGGCGGACCTGCTGCTGGCGCGGGGGCCGCGTCCGCGCCTCGTGCGCGTTCCGGTCGCCCTGTCCGTCCTCGCGCTCGTCGTGTGCCTGGCGGCGACCGTGTGGCCGACGTCCGGGGTGCGGGTCGTCCAGGGGCGGATCGTCACGACCAACGCCGAACTGAAGGTGCAGGCACGGTCGGCGCAGGCGGCGGCAGCCCAGGTGGACGCCCAACTCCCTGACGGAGTTCCGGTGTTGTATCTGTCCTTCGGGCAGCAGGCGTACTACATCGGTCATCCGACCGCCTGCCGCTATCCCTTCCCCACGTTCTTCAACGTGCCCAAGCAGCTCACCGACGTGCCCGCGCTCACCTCGACCCGCGAGAACGTGCGCTGCATCACCCAGGACCACCCGGCGGCCTACGCCGTGTACCAGCCCAGCTGGCTGTCCCTGGGCGTCATCGACCCGAGGATCGCCGCCGCGATCCGCGACACGTACGCGTGCCCCAAGGCGGAGGGGCGGCAGCTGGTGGTGTGCCCGCTGCGCTGAGCCGCGTACGGATCGCCGGTCGCCGGTCGCCGGTCTGCACACGCGAGCGGGCCCCGGCGGGAGAGTCTCCCGCCGGGGCCCGCTCGCGTGGCGTCGGTCGCGCGTGTGCCGTCGGTCAGATCGCGCCCGCGAGGCGCGCCGCCCGGTGGCCCAGCTCGACCGAGTAACTCTGCCCCCGGTCCTGCGGGTAGATCTGCGCCATCGTCGCCAGCGTCACCCGGCTGAGGTGGGTGCGGTGGCCGGGGATCAGCGCCTTGTACTCGGGCGTGACCACGGGCTGGGCGAAGGGCGCCCGGGAGAAGTGCCAGTCCTGGATCCAGGAGCGGTCGAACTGCGGGTTCAGCCGCTTCAGCCAGGGCAGATACCGCTCCAGCAGCTCGGCCGGGTCGGTGGTGAAGCGCCAGTCGTCCCGCTCGACGTAGTTGCCCACGTAGAGGATGTGACGGCCGCCGTACTCCGCCGGGTCGATCATCCGCGTGTGCTCGACGACCGCGAGGAACGGGAAGTCGGGCTCGTTGACGTTGAGCCAGTAGTACGGGATGGCGCTGCGGTCCAGCTCCAGGACGAAACAGGTCGCGCCCAGGTACTGGTTGCGCCAGACGGCGTCGTCGGCGGGCGCGTCGGCCGCCTTGGCGAAGGCCGGCTGCGGGGTGGTGACGATGAGATGGTCGAAGGTGTACGCGGAGCCGTCGGCGGTGCGCACGACGACCGGGCCCTCGTCGCCGTCCTGACGGATCGTCTCCATCCGCTTGCCGAACTCGACCTTGCCGCCCCGCTCGGCGATCCGGTCCCGCAGCGTCGCGTACACGCGCTCGAACCCGCCGTCCAGATAACCGAGTTCGAAGGTGCGGCAGTGAACGCGCGCCCACAGCCAGGCCATCGACACCTGGTCGGCGCGGTCGCCGAACTTGCCGCGCAGCAGCGGCTCCCAGACGGCCTCGGTGGCACGCTTGCCGGCCCACTTGCGCAGCCAGCTCAGCGCGGTGCGGTCGTTGAACTTCTCCCCGTCGCGCACGACCTTCAGCCACGCCGAGGACAGCCCGAAGCGGATGCCGGCGGGCAGGCCGTACAGCGAGGAGTTCAGCATCTCCAGCGGGGTACTGAAGGGGTGCATGCGCCCGCCCCGGAAGACCCCGGTGGTGGTCTTGTGGAAGCGCAGGTCGCCGCCGAGGCCCAGTTCCTCGATGAGCTCGATCATCTGCCGATCGCTGCGGAAGATGTGGTGGTAGTAGCGCTCCAGCGGCACTCCCCCGACGGGGATCGACGCGGCGAGCCCGCCGAGTTCGTCGGCGGCCTCCAGGACGGTGACCGCGTGGCCCTGCTTGACCGCGTCGTACGCGGCGGTGAGGCCGGTCGCTCCCGCGCCGATGACGCCGAGATTCATGCGAAACTCCACTTTCTGTTGAGCACGAACTGAAGGCCCAGCACCAGCGGCAGCGAGGCGGCCTTGACGAGGTTCGGGTCGACGCCGAGCCCGCGGGAGAACACCGCGAGCAGCACGAACGTGAGGGCGATGCCGGTCAGGCCGACGGCGTAGAAGCGCAGGTAGCGCAGCAGCAGCCGGTCGCGCTTGCCGAAGGTGAACAGGGCGTTCAGGACGAAGTTGTTGGTGATGCCGAGGCTGGTGGAGAGCACGTTGGCCAACTGCTCGTGCAGCCCGGCCACGTTGTAGAGCAGCAGGAACGCGCCCAGGTCGAGGAGGACGCCGCTGCCGCCGACGAGCGCGTACGTGATCAGCTGACGCAGGTCGCGGGCTCGGGGGCGGGTGGGGCCGGGGGTGGAGCTGGAGCCGGGGGTGGTGCGGGCGGCGTCCGCCGGGGTGCCGGTGCTCGTCGGGGCGTCGGCGCTCGGCGGGGTGCCCTTGCTCGTCGGGGCGTCGGCGTGCACCGCGTTCTCAGTGACCATGGCCGACGCCGTCACCGCCGGGCCGCGCGTCGTAGGAGATGACCTGCCGCACGGTGTACAGGGGCCGGCCCTGCACCTCGTTGTAGGTGCGCCCGATGTAGCTGCCCAGCACGCCGAGCGACAGCATCTGCACACCGCCCAGGAACAGGACGACGACCATCAGCATCGTCCAGCCGGAGACCGTGATGTCCGGCCGCAGCAGCTTCATCGCGAGCGCGTAGCAGATGCCGACGAGGGAGAGCGCGAGCACCGCGAAGCCCAGCTTGGTGATCATCCGCAGGGGCGCGGTGGAGAAGCCGGTCAGTCCGTCGACGGCGAGCCGCGCCATCTTCTTCAGCGGGTACTTGGTCTCGCCGGCGAACCGCTCGTCGCGGTCGAAGTGGACCTCGCTCTGCCGGAAGCCGATCGAGGCGACCATGCCGCGCACGAAGCGGCTGCGCTCACGGAAGCGCCGCAGTTCGTCGGCGGCGCGGCGGTCCATCAGCCGGAAGTCCCCCGTGTCCACCGGGATGTCCACCTCGGTGGAGGAGCGCAGCAGCCGGTAGAAGGCGTGCGCGGTGGTCTTCTTGAAGAACGTGTCCTGCCGGCTGCGCCGACGGGCGTGCACGATCTCCGCGCCGTCCCGCCAGGCGTCGATCAGCTGGAGGCTGACCTTGGGCGGGTCCTGGAGGTCGGTGTCCATGACGATCACGGCGTCGCCGCGCGCCTCGTCGATGCCGGCCGTGATGGCCATCTGGTGCCCGAAGTTGCGCGCGAAGTCGACGACCCGCACACGTGGGTCGTTCTTGGCGATGTCCTCCAGGACGGCCGGGGTGCCGTCGACGGAGCCGTCGTTGACGTACACCAACTCGTAGGCGTATTCCGGGCGTTCGCCCAGTGCCGCCACGAGTTCCTCGTGGAAGCGGCGGATCCCGTCCTGTTCGTTGAAGACGGGCAGCACATAGGAGACGAGCGCGGCGCCACCACGCTCCGGGGGCGCTGTCGCTCCCTGCGCCCGGCTGGATATCTGTGGCATTCGGCGAACGTAGGGGCGCGATATGAACGCCGCTCTAACGCGTCATGAGTGGCGGGATGCGCCGAATCGACAGACGCCGTCGCCTTGCCGGACCGTATGGACGAAGGGCTAATTCCGCGTGGTCGGCCGGTTAACTCGCGCGTTTGTCACGCGTTTTGTCACGCGTGCGGCACGATCATTCCGGGTGCGCCGCGCTCATTCGGCTTCGGCGGTGTACCGCGCCGCGATTCCCGCGACCACGAGTTCCAGTCCTTCCGCGAATCCCCGGTCGCAACTGTCGAAGATCTCCGCGCCGGCCGCGGCGGGCAACGGGAAGGCGGCAGACCTTCGCGCCGTCGCGGTAGCCGAGCAGCGCCGTGCGCAGCCCGTGATTGGACCGCAGGACGCGCTCGCGCCAGGTGTCGCCCGGGTCGAGGGGCGTGCCGGCGATCATCAGAACACCTAGTCCACGACGGAGGGATCCCCCGGTTCAGCACCCCGGTTCAGAACGACTCCGTCGGCACATGGCTCCCCCACACCCCCCGGAGGGCGCCGCACACCTCGCCCACCGTCGCCCGCGCCCTCAGTGCCTCCTTCATCGGGTACAGGACGTTGTCGGCGCCCTCCGCGGCCTTCTTCAGGGCCGCCAGGGCGGCGTCCACCGTCGGGCGGTCGCGTTCGGCGCGCAGGCGGGTCAGCCGCTCCGACTGGCGGGACTCGATGGCCGGGTCGACGCGGAGCGGCTCGTACGGCTCCTCCTCGTCCAGCCGGAAGCGGTTGAGGCCGACGACGACCCGCTCGTCGGCGTCGGTCTCCCGGGCGATGCGGTAGGCGTTGCGTTCGATCTCGGTCTTCTGGAAGCCGCGCTCGATGGCGTCGACCGCGCCGCCGAGCTCCTCGACCTTGCGCATCAGCTCCACCGCCGCCGCCTCCACGTCGTCGGTCATCCGCTCGACGGCGTACGACCCGGCGAAGGGGTCCACCGTCGCGGTCACGTCCGTCTCGTACGCCAGCACCTGCTGCGTACGCAGGGCCAGGCGCGCGGACTTGTCGGTGGGCAGCGCGATCGCCTCGTCGAAGGAGTTGGTGTGCAGGGACTGGGTGCCGCCGAGGACCGCCGCCAGGGCCTGGACGGCCACCCGCACGAGGTTCACCTCCGGCTGCTGGGCCGTCAGCTGCACGCCGGCCGTCTGCGTGTGGAAGCGCAGCATCCGCGACCTGGGGTTCCGCGCGCCGAACTCGTCCCGCATCACCCGGGCCCAGATGCGGCGCGCGGCGCGGAACTTGGCGACCTCCTCCAGGAGCGTCGTACGGGCGACGAAGAAGAAGGAGAGCCGGGGCGCGAAGTCGTCGACGTCCATGCCGGCCGCGATCGCCGTGCGCACGTACGCGATGCCGTCGGCCAGGGTGAACGCGATCTCCTGCGCGGGCGAGGCGCCCGCCTCGGCCATGTGGTAGCCGGAGATGGAGATGGTGTTCCACTTCGGGATTTCGGCCTTGCAGTACTCGAAGGTGTCGGCGACGAGGCGGAGCGAGGGCTTGGGCGGGAAGATGTACGTCCCGCGCGCGATGTACTCCTTCAGCACGTCGTTCTGGATCGTGCCGGTGAGCCGGTCGCCGCCGACGCCCTGTTCCTCGGCCACCAGTTGGTACAGGAGCAGCAGGACGGCGGCCGGGGCGTTGATCGTCATCGACGTGGAGACCCGGTCCAGCGGGATCCCGCCGAACAGCACCCGCATGTCGTCGATCGAGTCGACGGCGACGCCGACCTTGCCGACCTCGCCGTGCGCGATCGGGGCGTCGGAGTCGTGGCCCATCTGGGTGGGCAGGTCGAACGCGACGGACAGGCCGGTCGTGCCGTGGGCGATCAGCTGCCGGTAGCGGGCGTTGGACTCGGCCGCGGTGCCGAACCCGGCGTACTGGCGCATCGTCCAGGGCCGCCCGGTGTACATCGACGGGTAGACGCCCCGGGTGTACGGATAAGCGCCGGGCTCGCCCAGTTTCCCGGCCGGGTCCCAGCCCGCGAGGTCGTCCGGCCCGTAGACCGGCTCGATGGGAAGCCCTGATTCCGAATCGCGCGTCATGGTGTGACACCTTCCGCCGAACGGTCACGTCTTCGGTCCCAACAATGCCGGGCTGTTCGCGCGTCGTCATCCGCGGGGAACAACTCGGAGGACCATCTAGGGACCGAGGAGCGTACGCCGGTGAGACGACGGGGGTCGCGAGTGCGTAGTACGGGCATGACGGGCTTGACGAGCGTGCGCAGCATGGGGAGAGCGGTCGCCGCCGCGGTGGGTGCGGCGGCCCTGGTGACGGTGTGCGGGTGCACGGTGCAGCCCGCGGCCTCCGATCCGAAGGGGCGCTCGCCGGTTCACGTCGACGTCAGCCCGGGGGCGAGCGGGACCGGCTCCGGCTCTCCGGGGCCCGGCGCGACGGCGACAGCCGGGGTCAGCCCGAAGAAGTCGCCGCCTACGGGAGGCACCTCGAGCCCCGCGAGTCCGACGGGCCCCGCGAGTCCCGAGAGTCCCACGAGTCCCGAGAGTCCGAGGAGTACGGCTTCGGCGACGGCGGCAGCGCCGGCGCCGGCTCCCCCGCCCGCCGTCCTGTGGTCCCGCGGCGACTCCGGGCGGGACGTCCGTGAGCTCCAGGCCCGGCTGCGGCAGGTCGCCTGGCTCTACGACGGGCCGACGGGGCGGTACGACGGACCCACCGAGGAGGCGGTGCGGGGCTTCCAGGGCAAGCGCGGGCTGCCGCGGACGGGGAAGACGGACACCGTCACCTGGCAGCGGCTGCTGGGCATGACGCGTGAGCCGGGCCAGTGGGACCTGTATCTGATGGGCGGGCAGCCGGCCGCCGAGCCCGACCCCCGCTGCCTGAACGGACGGGTGCTCTGCGTCGACAAGACGAGCCGGACGCTGCGCTGGATGATCGACGGCCGGACGGTGTCGACGATGTCGGTGCGGTTCGGCTCGCAGTACACGCCCACCCGTGAGGGTGTGTTCCAGGTCTACTGGAAGTCCCGCCACCATGTGTCCACGCTCTACGACTCACCAATGCCGTACGCGATGTTCTTCAGCGGCGGACAGGCGGTGCACTACTCGTCCGACTTCGCGATGCGGGGTTACGCGGGCGCGTCGCACGGCTGCGTCAACGTACGGGACGAGGGAGCGATCGCGACGCTGTTCGCGCAGGTGAGAAACGGCGACAAGGTCGTCGTCTCCTGGTGAGGCGTTCGGGGTGAGGGTGTTCGGGGGGGGGGGGGGGGGGGGGGGGGGGGGGGGGGCCCCCCCCCCCGGGGGGGGGCGCGCCGGGGGGGGGCGCCCCCCCCGGGGGGGGGGGGGGGGGGCGGGGGGGGGGGGGGGCCCCCGCGCCC
>NZ_JBIARQ010000002.1:269878-479571 GCF_042890065.1 Streptomyces sp. NPDC002328
TTTGTTTTTTTTTTCATAATTTATTATCCCCCCGGGGGGGGGGGGGGTTTTGGGTGTGGGGGGGGGGGGGGGGGGGGGGTTGGTTTTTTGGGGGGGGGGGGGGGGGGGGGGGGGGGGGGGGGGGGGGCCCCCCCCCCCCCCCCGCGCCGGGTGCACGGAGCCGTAGGTACGGGGGGAACCCCGGCTCCATGCGAGGGCCGATGACCAGTCGGCTCACTTCTTACTGCGCCGGGGGCTCGGAAAACGTCACACCTGGGCCGGAAAATTTTCTACGGGGCGGGAAATCGCAGGTCAGGGGGTTGCGAGGACGTCGGGTCGGGCGTTGCGAGGTCGTTGGGGACGGGTGAGGGTCGGGCGGGTCGGTGTCCTAGTGACCGCTGCCGCCCCGGCCGCCGCCCTTCCCACCCTGACCGCCCCTGCCCTCGCCCTTGTCGCGGTTCTTGTCGCCGGCGCCGCCCTTGTCGCCCTCATCGGAGTTGCCTGAGTTGCCTGAGCTGCCGGACTTGTCACCGTGGCCGGAGTTGCCGCCGCCCCAGCCACTGCCCCAACCGCCGCTCGCGCCACCGCCACCGCCGTCGCCGCCCCAGCCGTTCTGCCCCTGACCCTGGCCCTGCCCCTGGCCGCCGGTCTTGCCCCCGCCGCCGGGGACGGTGAGGACGTACGCGCAGTACACCGGCACACGCCAGAAGCCGCCCGCGGCGCTCTCCAGGCCGCGGCGGCGCTCGTGGTGCAGGACCTTGCCGTCGCGCAGGTCACGGCAGGCCGAGGTCACGCCGGCCGGCCAAGTGCCGTCGTCATGGGCGTCGGGGGCGTCGCCGCCGCTGCCCTTGGCGTTCGCCCCGGCGCTCGGGGCGGCCGGGGCGCCGCTCGCGGTGCCGCCGGGGGCGTCCGGGGCGACCTGGTCGCTCCGGTCCACGCCCGGTGCATGCGAGGGGGACCCGGACGGGGAGGGCGAGACGGACGGACGGGACGGTCCGGGGGTCGCGGCGGCGGAGACGGAGGCGACGGGGCCCGGCTCGGAGTCGTCGAAGGGGGCGGGGAGCAGCCCCGCGCCGGCAGCGGCGGCGACGCCGCCGGCCATCCCGACGGCCAGGGCGGCCGCCGCCCCCAGACGGACGGTCCTGCTCCGCCGCGACGGCTCCCGCTCGGGCCGTCCGGCGCCGATCCGCACCACGTCGGCGTCGTCACCGTCACCGGCGTCGTCGGAGGCGGCCGTGCCGGGGCGGGAGGAGACCCGGGCCGCACGGAAGGCGGACAGCGCGGTCGCCTCGCCGGCGGACTCGAGGGAGTCGCGGGGCTCGCGGGATTCGACGTAGACGGTCGCGGGCGTCGTACGGTCCGCCTGGATCTTGCGGAAGGCGGCGAGGGCCGCCGCCTCGCCGGGGAGTTCCTCGTCGGGCGGGACGGGCGGGTCGGAGAGGGCGGCGAGGGCGTTCAGGGTGCGGGCGAGGCGTTCGGCCTCGTCACGGTGGGCGGGGGCGACAGCGTTGTCCGGCACGTCGCCGGACAGCAGCCGCTCCGCCGTACGGCGGTCCAGCCATCGGCCGCCGGGCCGTCGGCCGGGTCCCCGGCGCGCGGCGGAGCCGCTGGGGGACTCGTCGTCCCCCGGGAAGACACAGCGCTCGTCGGCCATCACATGTCCTTCTGCGTCCGCACGTACGCATGCGTCACACCGGCGGACGTCACCGCGCGGGCGCGCGCCTCTCGCTGCGGCGGCAGTGCGTCGAGGACTCCGGCCGTCTCCGGGTCGTCGCCGAGCAGCTCGGCGAGCTTCTTCAGCCCACGGTGCGCGGCGGTGCGTACGGCGCCGGGCCGTTTGCCGAGCGTCTCGGCGGCGGTCTTGGCGTCGAGGCCCACGACGACCCGCAGGACGACGGCCTCGGCCTGGTCCTGCGGCAGCCGGGCGATGAGGTCGAGCGTGCGGCCGGTGACGAGGGCCTCGATGGCCTCCCCGGCGGTGTCGGACTCGGCGGCGCGGCCGTTCAGCTCCGTCTCGTCGCCGCCGACGGCGGGCCGCCGTCCGCGCATCCGGATGTGGTCGAGGGCGCGGTTGCGGGCTATCCGGGCGGCCCAGCCGCGGAAGCGGTCGGCGTCGCCGCTGAACCGCTCCAGGTCACGGGCTATCTGGAGCCAGGACTCGGAGGTGACGTCCTCCGCCTCCAGGTCGCCGACGAGGGTGCGGACATAGCCGAGGAGCCGCGGGTGCACCGCGCGGTACACAGCCCGGAACGCGGCCTCGTCCCCGTGCTGTGCCGCAAGCACCGCGGCGGTCAGCTCCGCGTCGTCCCCCACGTCGTGGTTCCTCGATCGATGATGGCGGTTTCACCGGCCCGCAGATGGTCTCGACTGGTCCGCGGGTCATCGCGGTGTTCCAGCCGCTCCGCCGTCCGGCGCGAAAGGCACGTTACGACCTGAAACCGCTGGTCGTCCATGTCCGTACAAGATGCAACCGACTCGTGACGCGGGGCGGGCGGGCGGTGTGACAGAAAACGCACTCACGGCGCTGTAGAAAGTACGGGCCGCCGCGCGGTCCGTACCGCGCGACGGCCGGGGCCTCTCCTGTGGGGGGTGGCGGCCCCGGTCGTTGCTTCGGTTCAGGGCTCTGCCCTGTGGCGATGCATGACTCCAGTGGCCAACGCGGCCGGCGCGTGACCAACGCGATCAGACACCTCGTCAGATCTTCTCCGGGCCGATGCGCTGAGCCGTCCCGGACGCCGGCTCGGCAACCCCTTCGACGCGACGCTGCCGTACTGCAAGTATCCGCTCCGCCCCTGCGGTCGGCCTGAATCTCCCAGTGATCAGTTGGTGGGGTGGGCCGATAGCGGGTGCCGAGCGACGGAACTCAGTGGGTGGGAACCGGCTTGGACGACGGCAGCCACTCCCGCCTGAGCAGCCCGTAGACCCACGAGTCGGAAACGTCGCCGTTGACAACGCAGTCCTCGCGCAACGTCCCCTCACGCACGAAGCCGAGCTTCTCCAGCACGCGGGCAGAAGCCACATTGCGCGTATCGGCCTCGGCTTGGACGCGATTCAGGTCCAGCGTGTCGAACGCCCACCCCAGCAGAGCGCGCGCGGTCTCGGTCGCGTAGCCGTGGCCCCACGCTGCATCGTCGTAGCAGTAGCCGAGCGATGCGCTGCGGTACTCCGGATTCCACCTGCTCAGGGTGCACCAGCCGATGAACGCCCCGTCGGAGACACGATCCACGGCCAACCGTGCCCCGGTGCCTTCCTGTTCCATCCGCCGGCAAGCAGTGATGAACTTCTCGGCGCGCGAGCGTTCGGTCCACGGTGGCGAGTCCCAGTAGCGCAGGATGTGGGCGCTGCTGTGCAGCGCGAAGAGGTTATTCGCATCCGCGTCTTCGAAGGCACGCAGTCGAAGACGAGCGGTGTGCAACGAGGGGGTGGGCAGCGACGCCCTCATGTTCCCTCCCTGGTCGGTGGCCGACCCATCAGACATCCGATGCGGACCACTCGCAACGGGCTTTCTCGGAGGGCTGGAATAACGACGTGCCCGCTCATCGGCGCGACCGAGCGTCCCCCAGAGGGCGGCACTTGAGGTGATGCCCGGGTTGGCCTTTCGGTTGGGCTGAGCAGGCTGGTTGCGGCCCGCCGGAGGGGCTACGGCCGTGGCGGGGTGAACAGCCCCTGCTCGGTCTCGGCCAGGATCCCTCGCTCGGCGAGCCGCTTGAGCCTCAGGGGGACGTTGTTGATGTTGTCGGGCGCGAGTACCTTCGCCAGCCTCACCTATGGATCGCAGGCGCGCGCCGGTGGCCAGGTACGTGATCCACGACGGTGGCATGTTCACCCCGCCACCGCTCAGATCCCGATCTGCATCTTTCCCCGATCACCTGGCCCGCCTCACACAGCGATGAGCCGAATCCGATCGCCACAGAGTTTGGTCATGTCGTCGATGTCGGACGTCAGCATGACCACGGGCCGCTGTTGCCGCAGGGCAGCCTCGGCCACGGCCGCGTCGATGGCGTACTTGTGACCGTGCAGCCCTGCCCCCATCAACAGCTCCGAGGCCGCCTTCGCCTCCTCGTCCCCCACCGGGATCACCCGCAGGCCGGACAGCAGCCAGCTCAGCCGGGCCTTGTTCGTACGGGCGTGGACGGCCTCGATGATGGTGAGCGAGCAGATCACCGCCTCCATGCCACGGGAGCGCGCCTCCGCGACCAGCGCCACCACCGTCTCGTCATCGGCGAGCAGCTTGGTCAGCCCTTCGCTGTCCAGGACCAGCGTCCCCTCGTGGCTCAGCTTGCGGCGGGCCACTGCTCTTCCTCAGCGAACACCTCGTCGAACACCTGCCGCGCCTGCTGCCGCGCCTGCTCGGAGACCGGCCCGTTGCGGCTCTCGTAGTCGGCCAGATACTCGTCCAGCACGTGCCCCCGCAGCTCCCGCTCGACGGCCGCGGCGATGAACGCGGAGAACTCCCGCTTACCGACCCGCGCCCGGATCGCCTCCGCAGTCCCCTCGGGCAGGGAGAGGCTGACCCTCGTCGCCGGCCCCTCACCGATGCTGTACGTCGTCTCGGACATGACCCCAGTGTGTCAAACGAGTAGGAAACCGGAAAGCCATGCGCGCCCCCACCCGCCCCAGGGGATCTACCAGGGGAGCAAAGGGTGCCTCATGCCCCGTAAGCACGGGCACCGGCGCCTTACGTCAGCACCACCCCGCTGACACGTCAGCCCAGAAAACCCGGACACCCCACTGACTGCGTTCCCTCAGGCCAGAGGGACACATAGGGGTGGGGCCCAGGGGGGCGAACCCATCGTCGTTCCCCCTGATCGCTTATGCATCTCTGCTGGAAGGAGGGGGCCAATGGCGAGGGGTTCCTTCGTGTCACACGACAACGTCAGGTCTGTGACCAGCGCGACCAACGCGTGACCAACGGGTCTGACTCCTCATGCGATCGGCAGGCCCTATGGGCCGACGCGCGAGACAGGTGGACGCCGTCAGTCGCCGTAAAGGGTGGGCAGGTCGACCAGGAGAAGGTCGTCACGGCGATCGGCCAGGTCGACCAGGTCGGGGTAGAAGCCGTGCAGGGAGTACAGGGCCAGCGTGGTGTCGGCGGTGTCGTACCCCTGGTCCGTGAGCAGGGAACGGATGCGTTCCAGGCGTTCCAGGTCACCGGTCCCACGGCGGGCGGCGGTCGCCTTGGCCTCGCCCAGCAGCGCGATCCTCGCGCGGGGAGCCTGCGGGCGCTCGCCGGCGGCCAGGGCGATGACGTCGACCTCGTGCTTCGTCCGGGCGGCCTGGTCGGCGACCTCGGTGGTGCCGACCGGGCCGGGCAGTCCACCGGGCAGCAGGGTGTGGGCGTAACGACGGGTGAAGTCGCGGGCCAGGTCCTCGAAGTGCGGCCCGAGGATCTTGGAGTTGAAGGTCGGAGCAGCCTGCTGCCACACCTGCTCGGCGAAACCCTGCTCCACGGCGGCGGCCTGCGGGAGGGTGATGAGCTGGTTGAAGCGGATCACGGGGTCGGCGAGCGTGATGACGGGGTGCCTGGAGCGGAGGATGTCCTGTTCCCGCCGGATGTAGCCGGTGGACTCCAGCACTCCGAGCGGGTGAGCGACGGCGTTACGCGGGCGCTCCAGAGCGGCTCCGATCTTGCTGGGGGTGGTGGCGCCCTGCGCGATCGCGGTGAGGATGTCGTAGTACAGCGTGTGCTGGGTGATCCTCGGGTCCTCACGCAGCAGGTACTCGGTCTCGGTACGCGAGTACACCGCCCGGCCCGGATCGAGCAGCGTCCGGGTGAGCCAGGTGTCGAAGCCGTCGTCCGGATGCGGCCGGCCGGCCACCGGCCGGTAGCCGGGGGCCCCGCCCAGGACCGCGTGCACCTTCAGTGCGGTCAGCGGGTCTGCGATCTGCCAGAAGGTCCGGCTGTCCCGGTAGTCGAAAGGCCCCAGCCGTAGATCGACCACGGCTCGGCCCCGCAGCGGCTTGGTCCCCGAGAGCAGTTCGTGCATGACGCTCATCGCGGAGCCGCACAGGATCAGCCGCGGTCCCGGCCCGGCATCGGCCGGGGCACCCCGCTGGCGCTCGTCGTAGAGCTGTTGCAGCAGCCCGGGGATTTCCGGCGAGTGCTGGAGCAGGTACGGCAACTCGTCGATCACCAGGAGCGGGCGTGCCGAACGGGCCGTCACCTCAAGGGCGTTGGACAGGACGTCACGCCAGTCGGTCAAACGCAGGCTTCCTGGCCGCAGGCCGGCGTGGGCGGCGACCGCGTCGCTGAACCGCTGGATCGCGGGCAGCCGCCCCTCCTCCCGGACCGCTGTGACGTACAGGCCACCGACCTGCTCGGACAGAGCCTGCAGAAGGTACGACTTCCCGTGCCGTCGCCGCCCCGACACGATGCCGAGGCGCATCGCCGGATCCGGATCGGTGAGGAACTCCGCAAGAAGATCCCACTCCCGGTCCCGGTCGACCACGTCGTCCGGCTTGGTCGGCAGGCCCTTCTTCACTCGCCCTCCCACACATCGACTGTGACGGAATACGTCTAAGTCTACTTCGACGAAAAGCGTCGTACTGGGTTTCGTCACCGTCGTCGGCGGCGACTACGCCGCCGCCAGCTCGCACCACACGTACTTGCCCCGGTGGCCGAACCTGGAGAGGGGCTGCCAGCCCCACAGGTCGGAGCAGGCCGTACGAGGGCCAGTCCCCGGCCCGCCTCCGCTTCCGCGAGTTCCTCGAACTTCCCCGGCGGCTCGGGCGGCCCCGGGTCCGCGTCCCACGCGCCGATCCGCAGCACGCCCTCCCGGCAGCGCACACCGAGGGCGGCGGGCCCCTTCTGGTGCCGCACGGCGCTGCCGACCAGCTCGGCGGCGAGCAGCTCCGCGGTGTCGACGAGGCCGATGAGTCCGTGCAGGGTGAGAACGAGCCGGAGGGTACGGCGACTGACGGTGACAGCGCGGAGGTCGTTGGGGATGAAAAGGGAGTACTCCCAGGAGTCCTCGAATTCGGGCATGCGGCAACTCCGTTCGGCAGGTGGGTGGTTGCGGTCGGCGGGCGGTGTCATGCCGCAGCCGTCATGGCAGGACGGGGCGGTGCGCTTCCGGTTCCCGGTGATTTCGCAGCGTGTGCGTCGCGTCACCGACGGTAGGTCATAAATTTCAGGCGACGCAAGGTGATCCCGTAACCTGACGCCCGAAAGAGTCGTCCCGACAAGGTGGTTGAAGGCGAGAGGAGGTCCATGGCGACCAGACGGGAGCCGACGGCGCGCCAGGTGCGCCTGGGAGCCGAACTGCGCAGGCTGCGCGACGCCGCCGGCCTCAAGGCGACCGAGGCGGCGAGCCTGCTCGGCGTGAGCTCCGTCCAAATGAGCCAGATCGAGTCCGGCGTCTCCGGCGTGAGCGAGCAGCGCGTACGCCGGCTCGCCGCGAACTACGCCTGCGCGGACGAGGAGTTGCTCGCGGCCTTGGTGGCCATGGCGACCGACCGGACGCGCGGCTGGTGGGAGGAGTACCGCGGCCACCTGGCGACGCCGTTCCTCGACCTGTCGGAACTGGAGCACCACGCCCGCTACCGGTGGGACGTGGACTTCCTGCATGTGCCGGGCCTTCTGCAGACCGAGGACTACGCCCGGGCGCTCTTCACCTACGTGAACCCAGAGTTCCCGGACGACGAGGTCGCGCGCTGGGTGGAGCACCGGATGAAGCGGCGGGTGGTCATCGAACGCCCCACCCCCATCCCGTACGAGGCCGTGATCCATGAGGCGGCACTGCGCATCACCGTGGGCAGCCGTGCCGCAATGCGCGCTCAACTCCACCGCGTCCTGGAGCTCTCCGAGGTCGGTCACGTCACCGTGCGCGTCATCCCGTTCGATCTGGAGGGCTTCGGCGGTGCGGGAAGCGCCATGGTGTACGCGGGCGGCCCCGTACCCGAGTTGGACACCGTGGTGCGCGACCACCCCCATGGCACGGCGTTCATCGATGCCCGAGCCCAACTCGGCCGCTTCCGAACACTCTTCCGTAGGCTGGAGGACGAGTCACTCGATGCGGAACGTTCGCGTGACCTCATCCACGGGCTGACGAAGGAGCTGTGAGGCCATGACTCCCCTCACCTGGAAGAAGTCGTCGTACTCCGGCGGCGGCGAGGGCAACGCCTGCGTCGAGATCGCCCACCACCACCCCCAAGTCGCCGTCCGAGACTCGAAAACCCCCACCCACCCCACCCTCACCTTCCCCGCCCCCACCTTCACCGCCTTCATCGAGGCGCTGAAGCGGCACCCCCGCTGAGGTTCCTGACAGCCCCGGGGACCGAGCCGAGCAGAACACGGGCGCGCGGACCCCCACCTGTCCGGACACCGGAGGCACACCCCTACGGTTCGACGATGTGACGCAGGTCCGGTAGTGCCGCTCAAGACGGCGGTCTTTTCCACCGCGTGAACTCGCGCGCAATGGACACACAGATGACCTTGTCTCACCGCTGACGCCCGTTCCGGGCACGGTCCACAGAGCCGGAACACGACTGTGCGTCACGGCACAGCAGGCGGAGTGAGCCGTGGCCGGCGAAGCAGCGGCGGGATTCGTCTATCGGGTCCCACAGGCGGCCGTCGGGGGTGCGGATCCAGTGGTCGCCGCCCGTCGCCCACCACTCCGCGCCGGTCTCGCGGGCGATCACCTCGCCCGCGTACGCGCCGAGGCCGCGCAGGACGCCCTCCACGGCGGCGTACGGCGGGGCCTCGCGCCGCAGGTCCTCGATCATCCGGTCGACGCGCCACAGGCTCTGCGCCGAGTAGTCGAGGCGCAGTCGTGCGCCCTCGCGCAGCGTGGAGACGGCGTCGGCCGCCCACCGCACGGGTTTCACGGCGGCCTGGGGACGTCCCTGAAGGGCGGGCGGGGGCTGGGTCAGGGTCTGCGGGAATCCGGTCGTCGCGCTGGTCATGCAGGGATCATGTGCGGAAAGGACAGCGTTCGTCACCAGGCCGGAGGCCCGGACGCGCCGGATTTCCCGGACCGGTGCAGGACCGCCCCACCTCCCCCGCGGCACGGGCACAGGAACCCCGTATTCGGCCTGTCGTCCAGAGTGGCTCAGCTCCGCCCGCGGGCCCGGCGGGAGACCACCGCGCGGAGTATGCGGCGGCCCTCCGTGGACTCGCCCAGGGCCCGGCGCAGTCCGCCCGCGCCGTGGGCGGCGAGGACCTCCAGGACGTTGGTCTGGCGGCGGAGTTCGGCGGCGGCCAGGGGCGGCATGCCCTCCGTGGCGCCCGCGCGGCGGGAGTCCAGCGGGGTCGGGTCGGCGGCGGGGTCGAGGAGCCGGTGGATCCGGAGCGCGGCGATCGAGCAGGCGTCGGCCCACTCCCGCAGTTCGGCGGCCGAGCGGGCCGTGGGGGCCGCGTCAAGCATGCCCCGCGCCAGCAGCACGGCATCGCCGCCCCCGCCGTCACCGCTCCCGCCCACGCCCGCGCCCTCGCCGTCGTCACAGCCGCCGCCGACGGAGTCCAGCTTGCCGCGGATCTGGTCCAGCAGGTCGCCCCAGCCCCCCGGGTCCGAGTCGTCCGTCAGGTTCCCCCACAGCGGGCGCAGGATCTCGTCGTCGCCGCCGAGGAGCGGCACGCATCGGTCCAAACAAGCCAGTCCGCTCGCGGCCAGGCCGCGTTCGTCCGCCGTGGCGATGAGGTCCACCACGCTCATGCACGCCTCCCTCCCCCGGGCCCCATCCTTACGGAGCCCGCAGTTCCCCTCACTGCGTGCGACAGCCAGGGAGTGTCAAAGCGTGCACGGTGAAACGGATCAGCGCAAGATTCCAGCCAACTCCGACCGGCCCGGACACCGGCCCGGACACCGGGCCGGACACCGGGCCGGACAAGGTCCGGACCAGCCTCGGCAAGGCCCGTTCACGGTTCAGCCCAGCCGGTCCGCCAGCGCCTTGAACTGCGTCCACGACAGCTGCGGCGCCCCCGGATCCCACAGCTTCTGGACCGTCGCCCGCAGCGGCATCCGGATGCCGGCCGCGACCTGGTCCTGCGTCTGGGAGTTCGCGAGGTCGCACCAGACGGCGAAGGTCCCGCCGAGTATCTGGCCGTCGTACTTCGCGGGCACCGCCGTGCTGCCGCGCAGCACCCGCGGGGTCCACTGCTCGTAGATCCGCTGTCCCGTCGGGTAGACGAACGTCTGCGGCTCGCCGAGGACGTAGTACAGGTACTCGTCGTTGTAGTTGATCACCTTGCGGCCCGTGCTCAGGTACGCGACGGGCGGCCGCGCCCCGATCTCCTTGCCGGTCCAGTAGGCGACCACCAGGTCGTCCGCGGCCTTGACCGACGTCTGCCGGAAGAAACCGTCGTTCCACGCGCGCATGGTCCGGTCGTGGGCGCGAACCGTGTCGGCGCGGGCGTTGAGCCAGCCGGTGGCGAGGTCGGCGACGCCGGCGCCGGACCCGTAGGCCTTGCGGGCGGCGGCGGCCAGCTGCGGGTAGGAGGCCTCCGGGTCGGAGACGGTCAGCGCCTGGTACTCGTCGCCGCCCAGATGCCACTGCGCGCCGGGGAAGAGCCCGGCGTACTCGTTCAGCAGGTCGTCCAGGAGCTCGCCGGAGGCGTTCTTGGAGATGTCGATCGCCCCGCGCGTGGGGACGCCCCGCACGTTGCGCAGTTGCAGCTCGGGGTGGGCGTCGAGGACCGCGCCCAGGTGTCCGGGCGAGTCGATCTCGGGGACGACGGTGATGTGCCGGCTCGCCGCGAGGTCGACGATCCGCTTCACCTGCGCCTTCGTCAGATGCTTCGCGGAGACGATCTCGGGGTGGGTGTCGGACTCGATCCGGAAGGACTGGTCGTCGGAGAAGTGCAGCCCGATCTCGTTGTACTTCAGGTCCCCCAGCTCGCGTACACGGTCCTCGATCCAGTCGGCCGTGAAGTGCTTGCGCGCGATGTCGAGCATGAACCCGCGCTGCGGCTTGGCCGGCTCGTCCCGTACGACGCCCTCGGGGGCCGTGCCGCCGCCGTGCACCTCCTGCTTCAGCGTCCGCGTGCCGTAGAACACCCCGGCGTCGGACGGCCCGCTGACGGTCACCTGCCCGCCCCGCACGGTCATCGTGTACGACTCCGGGTTCGCCCCGGCGCCCTTGTTCAGCGCCAGCCGCAGGTCTCCCGCGCGCGTGTCGTCCTGCTCGCCCGCGTACGTCATCTTCAGCTCGCCGGCGATCAGCCGGCCCTCGTCGGCCAGGCCCGCGTCGCTCACCACCACCCGCTGCCCGGCGGCCGGACGCCAGCCGGGACCGCGCGCGGCGGTGTGGGCGCGGACCGCGGGTATGGTCCGCGGCGGCTGCGAGAGCGCGTACGACCGGCTCGGCGTCGGTGCGCCGGCCGCCCCGGGGCCGGACGCGGACGGATCGCCGCCCGCCGACGCGCCGCCGCCCTCGCTGGTCTGCCGCGCCGCCGCGCCGGCCGGCGCCCCGCCGTCCCCGTCGCCGGAGGCCCACACGCCCACCCCGGCTCCGAGAACGACGACGAGACCGCCGGCCAGCAGGGCCCGCCGCGCGACCGTCTGCTGCGGGTTCCTCTCCGGCGCCCGGCGCCGGTGCCTGTGCCTGTGCCTGCTCACCCAGCCAACCTACGACCCGAGCGCGAGCCAAGCGCGCCGAAGGGGGTCCCGGTCCCATCTGAAACTCTCCCGTGCGGGTGAAATTCGGGCATCCAACGGACACGTCATGACCACTCTCGATAACGTGAGGTCACACCCTTCACAACATCCCCTGACACGCCACACGTGACCCGAGGACCCACGCTGTCTGCGCACCGCCTCTCCCGCCCGCCGGGCCGCGCCGCCATACCGACGCTCCCCGAGCAGCCCCGCGTCCCCTCCCCCGCGCTGGAGGGGTTCAACGGCGCACCCGCCGACGAGGCCCACCGCACCCTCCTCACCTGCCTGAACAGCCTCCGCTGGGCCCGCAGCATCGCGGAGCACCGCCCCTACCCAACCCCGGACGCCCTGCTGGCCGCGTCCGACGAGGCGGCGTACGACCTGACCGCGGCCGATCTCGCCGAGGCCCTGGCCGCCGAATCCCTCCCCGCCCTCCCGGAGGACGCCTACGGCGCCGCCCACACGGCCCTCCGCGCGGCCCACGCCGCCTACGAGTCCCGCTTCGGCCACGCCTTCGTCCTCTACCTCGGCGACACGCCCCCGGCGGAGACCCCCGACCACATCCTGGTAGCCATCCGATCACGATTGACGAACGATCCGGAGAGAGAGCGAGAGGTAGCGGCCGAGGAACTCCGCCGCCTGGCAAGAGGACGGTTGGTCACCCACCTAAGGGGCGCGGGGCTGTAATCAATGTGCGGCCACCGCCGCGTGAGCGCGACCAGCCACAACGCACCCGCAGACGGCAAGTAACAGCACAAACCACCCCGGATGCCGCCCACGCTCACCCAAACGCGTGCCACTTTGATCACACCGGTAGGCCCCCCGTAAGCCCAGCGGCAGCGCGTCGCTACGATGCTGGGGGCCGGTGGACCGTACCCGGCCGGGCCCGTCCGACACCGAAGCCGGCAGGCCCCAGTCCCCGCTCCCGGAGGGTTCTTCCGTGCCGGCTGGAACGCTGTACCGCGGCCGGGAAGGAATGTGGTCCTGGGTGGCTCATCGAGTCACCGGCGTCCTCATCTTCTTCTTCCTGTTCGTACACGTGCTGGACACCGCACTCGTGCGTGTCTCCCCCGAGGACTACGACAAGGTCGTAGCCACGTACAAGACGCCGATCGTCGCCGTGCTGGAGTACGGCCTCGTCGCCGCCATCCTCTTCCACGCGCTCAACGGCCTGCGTGTCATCGCCGTCGACTTCTGGTCGAAGGGCCCGCGCTACCAGAAGCAGATGCTCTGGTCCGTCGTGGGTATCTGGGTCGTGCTGATGATCGGGGCGATCTACCCCGTCCTCGGCCACGCCGCTCGTGAAGTCTTCGGGAGCTGAGACAGATGGCGACCACTGAAACCACCGCGTCCGGGATCGGCCCCGTCGAGGGCGGTTCCCTGTACGGAGTCGACAACCCGGCCCCCCTGATCGAGGCCCCGCGCAAGCGCACCAAGAAGTCCCCGAAGTCGACCCGGGGCAACTTCGAGATGGTCGCGTGGCTGTTCATGCGTCTGTCCGGCATCGTGCTGGTCGTGCTGGTCATCGGCCACCTGCTGATCCAGCTCGTGCTGGACGGCGGCGTGTCGAAGATCGGCTTCGCCTTCGTGGCCGGCCGCTGGGCGTCCCCGTTCTGGCAGGTCTGGGACCTGCTGATGCTGTGGCTCGCGATGCTGCACGGCGCCAACGGCCTGCGCACGGTCATCAACGACTACGCGGAGCGCGCGAACACCCGGCTGTGGCTGAAGGGCCTGCTCTACACCGCCACGGTGTTCACCATCCTGCTGGGCACGCTGGTGATCTTCACCTTCGACCCGAACATCCGCTAGGCACGGGGCTGCGAGAATCATGAAGATCCACAAGTACGACACCGTCATCGTCGGCGCCGGCGGCGCGGGCATGCGCGCGGCCATCGAGTCGACGAAGCGCAGCCGCACCGCGGTGCTGACCAAGCTCTACCCCACCCGCTCCCACACGGGCGCCGCGCAGGGCGGCATGGCCGCCGCGCTGGCCAACGTGGAGGAGGACAACTGGGAGTGGCACACCTTCGACACGGTCAAGGGCGGTGACTACCTGGTCGACCAGGACGCCGCCGAGATCCTGGCGAAGGAGGCCATCGACTCCGTCCTCGACCTGGAGAAGATGGGCCTGCCGTTCAACCGGACGCCCAACGGGACCATCGACCAGCGCCGTTTCGGCGGTCACTCCCGCAACCACGGCGAGGCCCCGGTCCGCCGGTCCTGCTACGCGGCCGACCGCACCGGCCACATGATCCTCCAGACGCTGTACCAGAACTGCGTCAAGGAGGGCGTGGAGTTCTTCAACGAGTTCTACGTTCTGGACCAGCTGATCACCGAGGTCGACGGCGTCAAGAAGTCGGCCGGCGTCGTGGCGTACGAGCTGGCGACCGGTGAGATCCACGTCTTCCAGGCGAAGGCCGTGATCTACGCCTCCGGCGGCTGCGGCAAGTTCTTCAAGGTGACGTCGAACGCGCACACCCTGACCGGCGACGGCCAGGCGGCCGTGTACCGGCGCGGGCTGCCGCTGGAGGACATGGAGTTCTTCCAGTTCCACCCGACCGGCATCTGGCGCATGGGCATCCTGCTGACGGAGGGCGCCCGCGGTGAGGGCGGCATCCTGCGCAACAAGGACGGCGAGCGCTTCATGGAGAAGTACGCGCCGGTCATGAAGGACCTCGCGTCCCGTGACGTCGTCTCCCGCTCGATCTACACCGAGATCCGCGAGGGCCGCGGCTGCGGTCCCGAGGGCGACCACGTCTACCTGGACCTCACCCACCTGCCGCCGGAGCAGCTGGACGCCAAGCTCCCGGACATCACCGAGTTCGCGCGCACCTACCTGGGCATCGAGCCGTACACCGACCCGATCCCGATCCAGCCCACCGCGCACTACGCGATGGGCGGCATCCCGACGAACGTCGAGGGCGAGGTGCTGGTGGACAACACCACCGTCGTCCCCGGCCTGTACGCCGCCGGCGAGGTCGCCTGCGTCTCCGTGCACGGCGCGAACCGGCTGGGCACCAACAGCCTCCTGGACATCAACGTGTTCGGCCGCCGGGCCGGCATCGCGGCGGCGGAGTACAGCCAGAAGGCGGACTTCGTCGAGCTCCCGGAGAACCCGGAGTCGCTGGTCGTCGAGCAGATCGAGCGGCTGCGCTCGGCCACGGGCAACGAGCGGGTGGCGGAGCTGCGTCGCGAGCTCCAGGAGACCATGGACGCGAACGTCATGGTGTTCCGCACCGAGCAGACGATCAAGACGGCGGTGGAGAAGATCGCCGAGCTGCGCGAGCGCTACCGGAACGTGTCGATCCAGGACAAGGGCAAGCGGTTCAACACGGACCTGCTGGAGGCCGTCGAGCTGGGCAACCTGCTGGACCTGGCCGAGGTCATGGCGGTGTCGGCGCTGGCCCGCAAGGAGTCCCGCGGCGGTCACTACCGCGAGGACTACCCCAACCGCGACGACGTCAACTTCATGCGTCACACCATGGCGTACCGCGAGGTCGGCGACGACGGCACCGAGACCGTCCGCCTCGACTACAAGCCGGTCGTCCAGACCCGCTACCAGCCGATGGAGCGTAAGTACTGATGGCAACTCCCGTTCTGGACAAGGCCGAGACCCCCGATCCGGCGTCCGCGGCCTCCCCGTACATCACCGTCACCTTCCGGGTCCGCCGGTTCAACCCGGAGATCTCGGCGGAGGCGACCTGGGAAGACTTCCAGCTGGAGATCGACCCCAAGGAGCGCGTCCTCGACGGTCTGCACAAGATCAAGTGGGACGTCGACGGCACGCTGACCTTCCGCCGCTCCTGCGCGCACGGCATCTGCGGCTCGGACGCGATGCGGATCAACGGCAAGAACCGCCTCGCGTGCAAGACGCTGATCAAGGACATCAACCCCGAGAAGCCGATCACGGTCGAGCCCATCAAGGGCCTCACGGTCCTGAAGGACCTCGTGGTCGACATGGAGCCGTTCTTCCAGGCGTACCGCGACGTCATGCCCTTCCTCATCACGAAGGACACGAACGAGCCCACGCGTGAGCGTTTCCAGACCGCCGAGGACCGCGAGCGCTTCGACGACACGACGAAGTGCATCCTCTGCGCGGCCTGCACGTCCTCGTGCCCGGTCTTCTGGAACGACGGGCAGTACTTCGGCCCGGCGGCCATCGTCAACGCGCACCGGTTCATCTTCGACTCGCGTGACGAGGCCGGCGAGCAGCGCCTGGAGATCCTCAACGACCGTGACGGCGTGTGGCGTTGCCGCACGACCTTCAACTGCACGGACGCCTGCCCGCGTGGCATCGAGGTCACCAAGGCGATCCAGGAGGTGAAGCGGGCGCTGATCACGCGCCGCTTCTGAGGCCTCGCGCCCCTGACACGCCGAGGGCCCCGCTCCTGTACTGGAGCGGGGCCCTCGGCGTGGGTGACGGGCGCTCAGCCGCGCAGGACGCGGCCCTGCTTGTCGGTGCGGTCGTTGCTCGTGAGGAACAGGATGCCGTCGATCAGCGCCCAGATGCCGAGGCCACCGCAGGTCAGGAGCTGGGCGATGCCGACGCCGACGGAGCCGACGTAGAAGCGGCCGATGCCGAGCGTGCCCAGGAACAGCTGGAGGATGCCCGCGACGATCTTCGACTTGTCGGAGTAGGGACGGCCCAGCGGGTCGACGCCGTAGGGGGCCTCAGGGGTGGGGACGGTCATGAGAACTGCTCCTGGGTTCACTGCGAACGGGGACGCCAGGAGGGATGCGCGTGAGAGAACACGCGCGTCGACCGTGCATGGACATGCAAGAACGCCCCCCTGTGAGGGGTGAGCCTAGAGAGGCGAGTGGGGTGAAAGGGAGTAGGAAGGAACGATCGTTCCTATTCCGTGATCAAATCCGGCCAAGAGCCGTTGAATTGGAGACTTTCACGGTCGCGCCCGTTTGATCTCAGTAGACGTTGCGTACGACGGTCCAGGTCACGGCCAGGCCGAGGACGACGGCCTGGGCGGTGCGGCCGAGCCGGAGCGGGCGGCGCCGGCCGTGCAGGCCGTCCCAGATCCAGCGGCCGAGCAGGGCCAGCGCCCAGGGCGAGGCGAGCAGCAGCGCGCGGTTGTCGAGCCAGGCCTGCGCGAAGTGGCCGTGCATCAGGTCGTAGGTCATGCGGGTGCCGCCGCAGGCGGGGCAGAGCAGCCCGGTGACGAACCGGAACGGGCACTGGGGCAGGAGGTGTCCGCCCTCATGCGGGTCGGTGACGTACAGGTAGGCGGAGCCGACGGCTCCGGCGGCGAGCACCGCGAGGGGTGCCGCCGCCGGGTGCCGGAGGAGGGAGCCGCGCTCCCCGCCCGCCAGGTCAGCCACGCAGGATCCGGCCCTGGGCGTCGGTCTTGTCGTTGCTGGTCAGCAGGATGATGCCGTCGACGAGCGCCCAGATGCCGAGCCCGCCGCAGGTGAAGAGCTGCGCGAGGCCCAGCCCGACGTGGCCGATGTAGAACCGGCCGACGCCGAAGGTGCCCAGGAAGAGCTGGAGGATGCCGGCGACGATCTTCGACTTGTCGGAGTAGGGCCGCCCGTAGGGGTCGTATCCGTAGGGGGCGTTGGGGTCGCCGGTGGGGTAGGCGCCGCCGGGCGGCGGGTACGCGCCCTGGCCGGCGTAGGGGCCGCCGGGCGGCGGGTAGCCGGGCGGCTGCTGGCCCTGCTGCGGGTACCCGTAGGGGCCGCCCTGCGGGTAGCCGTACCCGGGCTGCTGCTGGGGCGGCTGCTGGGGGTACTGCGGCTGTTCGCTCAAGGTGATGTCTCCTGAGACCGGATGATCGGATGTAAGACACAAGAGGTGAGTGCAGGTCATCTTGCAGGAGAAAGGGCGGCGGTGAGAAGCCGGGTCCGGTAAGGGCGGGTGAGGGAGGGATTCCGCGGGGCGGGACTCCGGCGGAGCGTCCGCGGGCAATCACCGGTTGTCGTCCGACTCGCACTTATTGTGACGTTATGTCAGATGACGAGTCCTACGAACTGCTCGGGTTCGACAACGTACTGCTGCCCGTCGGGGATCTCGGCGAGGCCGTGAGCTTCTACGAGCGGGCCGGGTTCGCGGTGGCGTTCCGGTTCGACGAGGCCGGGATCGCGCTGCTGGGGGTCGGGGGCGAGACGCCCGGCGTCCTGCTGCGGCAGGAGGAGGCCCTCGGGCACCGTCCGCCGCCGTGGGCCTGTCCGCGCGTCTGGCTGGAGGTGCCGGACGCGCGCGCGGCGGCCCGGCGGCTGTCGTCGGCCGGCATCCCTCCGCTGGACCCGCCGGCCCAGGTGGCCACCGGCTGGACCGTCGAGATCGCCGACCCCTGGGGCAACGTCCTCGGCTTCACGGACTACTCCAAGCGCCCGGAGCTGGGCCGGGCGTGAACCCGTCCGGGTTCCCTCACCTTTTCGGTTGAACGCGTTCAAAAACAGGTCTAGAGTCGTCCCACGACAGCGTTTTGAACGCGTTCATAAAAGGTGGGGATCATGGACCGCACAGTCATCGCGTACGTCATCTACCTGGTGGTCAGCATCGCTCTGACCGTCTGGGTGGCCCGTACCCTCAGCCGCAACGGGCGGGTCTTCCTCGCGGACGTGCTGCACGGGAACGAGAAGCTCGCCGACGCCGTCAACCACCTCCTGGTGGTCGGCTTCTACCTCGTCAACCTCGGCTTCGTCGCGCTGTACCTCAGCGGGGACGAGACGATCCAGGACACCCGCCAGATCTTCGAGGCCCTGTCGACCAAGCTGGGCGTGGTGCTGCTGGTGCTCGGCGTGATGCACCTGGGCAACGTGTACGTGCTCAGCCGGATCCGGCGGCGCGGGATCATGGAGCGCGAGCAGCTGCCGCCGGTCGCCCCGCAGGGCTGGGTCGCCCCCACCGGCCGGGCGTGAGCCCCGTGCGGGACTCGCAGGCCGCCGTCGGCCGGGACGCCGCCCGCGTCCCGGTCCGGCGGCTCACCGTCCTCTACGACGCCGGGTGCTCCCTGTGCGCCTTCCTGGGCGACTGGCTGCGGCGGCAGCCGCAGCTGGTGCCGGTGGAGCTGGTGCCGGCGGGCTCCGCCGAGGCGACCGCCCGGTTTCCCGGGCTCGACCACGCCGCCACCCTCGAGGAGATCACCGTCGTCGGCGACGCGGGGCAGGTCTACCGGGGCGCCGACGCCTGGATCGTCGTCCTGTGGGCGCTGCGCGAGCACCGGCCCCTCGCGCACCGGCTGAGCACGCCCGCGGGGGCGAGGCTGGCCCGGGGCGCGGTGCTGGCCGCCGCGAAGTGGCGCGGGACGCAGTGGAACAGACGCCCCGAGTGGGGCGGAGGCGCGTACTACGCCGCCGACGGCTGGTCCTTCGACCCGGCCCACGGCTGGACCTACACCCCGCCCTCCTGTGCCGGCGGCGCGTGCGCGACTGACTAGGCTCTCTCCGTGTCCGCGAACCACGACGGCCCCGCCGAGGCCGATGCACCGTCCGAGCCCTCCGAGTCGGGCGGGGCCGTCGCCAGGTCCAAGTCCGAGCAGACCCGGGCGCTGATCCTGGAGACGGCGATGCGGCTGTTCCAGGAGCGCGGGTACGACAAGACGACGATGCGGGCCATCGCCCAGGAGGCCGGGGTCTCCGTCGGCAACGCGTACTACTACTTCGCCGGCAAGGAGCACCTGATCCAGGGCTTCTACGACCGGCTCGCCGCCGAGCACCGGGAGGCGATCCGGGGGGTGCTGGAGCGGGAGACGAGCCTGGAGGCCCGGCTGGCGGGGGTGCTGCGGGTCTGGCTGGACGTGGCCACGCCGTACCACGAGTTCGCGGTGCAGTTCTTCAAGAACGCCGCCGACCCGGACAGCCCGCTCAGCCCCTTCTCCTCGGAGTCGGAGCACGCGCGCGTGGAGGCGATCGCCGTCCACAAGGAGGTGCTCGCCGGGTCGAAGGCGAAGGTGCCGGAGGAACTGCGCGAGGCGCTGCCCGAGTTGATGTGGCTCTCCCAGATGGGGCTCGTCCTGTACTGGATCTTCGACCGAACGGAGGGGCGCGAGCGCAGCTACCGCCTCGCGGAGCGCGGCGCACGCCTCACCGCGCGCGGAGTGGCCCTGTCCCGCTTCCGGGTGCTGAGGCCGCTGGTCCACGAGGTGTACGAACTGTTCACGGACTTCCTCCCGGGCATGACGAAGGCCTTCCCCGACCCGGCGAAGAAGCACAACGGCCAGCCGGACCCGGAGGCCGGGGACGAGAACCGGGACTAGGCCGGGACCGGGGCGGGCACGGGCCGGGGACGAGCACGGGCCGGGGACGAGCACGGGCCAGGGACGGGACGAGGCCGAGGGCAGGGGCGGGCACAGGGTCGGGGCCGGGGACCGGGTCGGGGCCGGGGACCGGGACGGGCCGGGGACGGGAACCGGGACGGGGACGGTCGGTTCTAGGGGGAGGCGGGGTGGTCAGGTTTGGCTGTTGGCCAGTATCAGGGCCCATACCGTCTTGCCGTGGCGGCCCCTGCTCCACACACCCCACGCCGCCGCGATGTGCTCCACCAGGTGCAGCCCGCGGCCGTGTTCGTCCCATTCGCCGACCGCACGGGGGCGCGGCTCGTGGCGGCCCTCGTCCGAGACCTCGATGAGGCAGGAGCCGTCGGCGAGGGCGGTCACGGCCACCTCGAACTCCCGCTCCCGCAGCGGCCCGTGGCGTACGACGTTGGTGGCCAGCTCGGAGACGAGCAGCACGGCGTCACCGAGGGCCGGGTCGTCCGGGCCGTGGCCCCAGTCGGCCAGATGGTCCCGCACCCGGCGCCGGGCGAGACCGACGGACGCCGGGTGCCGGGGCAACCGGAAGGCGTTGCGTCTCAGCACGTCTGCTCCTCACCCCGCGCACACCTCCGCCACATGGACCCGCGTCGGGTGACTGCCCGGTGTCACCGGGGCGCATGCCCCGACCGGGCAGCCGGGGTCAGATCCGATCGGGCCGCCGGGGTCAGATCCAGTCCAGCTTCCACAGCCGGAACACGCCGTCGCCGTTCGCCAGATACTGGCCGCCGCCGACATCCTCGCTGGTCAGGACGTACTCCTTGCGCTGCCACAGCGGCACGACCGGCACGTCGTCGGCGATGATCTCCTGGAGTCGGCGGAAGTCCTCGAAGACGCGGCCCCGGTCGGCGTACCGCTGGCTGTCCTTGATGAAGTCGTCGACCGCCTTGTCGCTGTAGCCGGTGTTCATGGTGGAGCCGGTGCCGACCAGCGGCGCGGCGAAGGTGTCCGGGTCGGGGTAGTCGGCGACCCAGCCGACGGCGTACGCGTCGAGCTTGCCGGTCGCCCACCGCTTCTGGAACTCGGTCCACTCGTAGCCCTGGACGGTCACCTTGAACAGCCCGCTGGCCTCCAGCTGCCGCTTCAGCTCCTTCGCCTCCTGCTCCGCCACGCCGCTGCCCAGCCCGTAGCCGTAGGTGAAACGGACCGGGATGCTGACGTCGGCCTGCTGGAGCAGCTTGCGCGCCTTCTCCGGGTTCTGGTCCGGGTAGGTGTCGAAGAACGAGGTGGTGTGGCCGGTGATGCCGGTCGGGATCAGCGAGTACAGCGGGTCGACGGTGCCGTCGTACACGGAGTTCGCGAGCTGCTCGCGGTCGATCAGCCAGGCCACCGCCTTGCGGACACCGGTCTCGTGCAGCGGGGAGCCCGAGCGGGTGTTGAAGTACAGGTTGCGGGTCTCGGAGCTGTCGGCCTCGGTGACGCGCTGCTTCTGGTCGCTGGGGTTGAGGGCGGCCAGCACGCTCGGCGGCAGCTGGCGCGTGGCGGCGTCGACCTCCCTGGCCTTCCACGCCTTGTCCAGGGCCTCGGGGTCGGCGTAGTAGCGCAGTTCGACGGGCCGTCCGGTGCTCACCGCGCCGTGGTAGCGGGAGTTGGGCGTGAGGTCGACGCGCTTGCCCTTGGTGTAGCCGGTGAGCTCGTACGGTCCGGTGCCGTCGACGCCGTCGCCGGCGCGCAGGGCGTCCGCCGGGTAGCGCTCGCGGTCGACGATCGAGCCGGCCCCGGTGGCCACCTTGAACGGGAAGGTGGCGTCCGGCGTCGACAGGTGGAAGGTGACGGTGTCGCCCTGGGCGTCCACCGACTTCAGCGTGGCGAGCAGCGACGCCGGCCCGACCTCGGAGTCGATCTTCTTCACCCGGTCGAAGGAGTACTTCACGTCCTCGGCGGTCACCTCGCGGCCGCTGGGAAAGGTGAGGTCGTCGCGCAGCCGGCACTGGTACATCGTCAGCCCGCCGGCGGCGAACGCGCAGCTCTTGGCCGCGTCCGGCACGGGGGCGGCGCCGCCCGGCTCGTAGGTCAGCAGCGACTGGAAGACGTTGCTGAACAGCGCCCAGGAACCGGCGTCGTAGGCGCCGGCCGGGTCGAGCGAGGTGACGGTGTCCGTCGTGCCGACCGTGATGGTCTTTCCCGAACCGCTCCCCGACGGAAGCAACTGCCAGCCGCCCACTCCGACGACGGCGAGAACCAGCAGTGTGACGAGGATGCGCATGCGAACCGAGCGCATGGTGGTGCCCTGCCCTCCCCGGGCCGTGGGCCCGGCACATGAAAAGTGCCGCTCCCCTTGGCGGCGGGCTCACCCAATCACACGGGTTTCGGCCGGGGAAGAGGAATCGGGCGAGATGAGAAAGAACTTACCGACCGGTTGTTTCGGCCGGGTTTCACAGTTCCTTCTCAGGTTGTGGGCAGGGCTTCTGAGTCACCGTCAGGCCTGGAGCGAGGCCAGCTCGATCACCGTGATGTCGGACTCCGCGCCCACGCGCGTGGGCGGGCCCCAGGCGCCCGCGCCGCGGGAGACGTAGAGCTGGGTGTCGCCGTAGCGTTCGAGGCCCGCGAGGGTGGGGTTCGCGGCGGCGGCGATGAGGTTGCCCGGCCAGAGCTGGCCGCCGTGGGTGTGGCCGGAGAGCTGGAGGTCGACGCCGTGCTCGACGGCGTCGTGGATCTGGACGGGCTGGTGGGCGAGGAGCACGCACGCGCGTGCGGTGTCCCGGTCGCCGAGCGCCTTGACGAAGTCCGGGCCCTGGCCCTCGCTCTCGCCCGCGACGTCATTGACGCCGGCCAGGTCGAACCAGGGCAGCTCCGTGCGCGCGTTCTCCAGCGGGCGCATCCCGAGGCGGCGCACCTCCTCGACCCACTGGCCGGCGCCGGAGAAGTACTCGTGGTTGCCGGTGACGAAGAAGCTGCCGTGACGGGCCTTCAGCTGGGCGAGCGGCGCGGCGGCCGGGCCCAGGTCCTTCACGCTGCCGTCGACCATGTCGCCGACGACGGCGATCAGGTCGGGCTGGGTGCCGTTGATCGTGTCGACGACCTTCTGGGCGAAGCCCCGGCCGAGGACCGGGCCCAGGTGGATGTCGCTGACCACCGCGATCCGGTAACCGTGCGCCGCGCGCGGCAGCTTGGCCAGCGGGACGGTGACCCGCTTCACCTTCGGCCCGCGCAGGACGCCGTAGGTGCCGTGCGCGACGGTCCCCACGGCGGCGGCAGCGGCGGCCCCGCCGATGACGCGGGAGACGAAGAGACGGCGGGAGGGGGTGGCGGCGGGGGTGGAAGGGGTGTCGGACGCGGCGGGGGCGTCGGCGGCGGGCGCTTCCGGTGCGGAGGCGGGCGCGTCGGGGGTCGCGATGGATGCGGTGGCCGGGGCGGCTGCGGTGGGTGTGGCGGATGTGGTGCGTGCGGTGGGCGCGGCTGCCGTGACCGCCGGGGCTTCCGACGTCGTGCCGGTCGGGGCGGCGTCCTCGTGCGCGGCGGCGGTCCGTCCGGACGCCCGGTCGCGTCGCTCCAGGTACCGGAGCAGCAGGGGGCGTACCGCCTCGCCCACGACGACCGCCAGCAGCAGGTATATCGACAGCGCCAGCCACAGGAAGCCCGGCCAGGCCAGGGTCTGCTGGAGCGGGAAGGGGGCGCCGGTGCGTTCGGCGACGAGGGCGCCGATCGCCAGGAGCCAGCCGCCCGCGATCAGCGCCGCGCCGCCCCGGCGGACCCAGCCGGAAGCGCGGGTGGTGTCGCGGAACAGACGACGCCACAGGTACCAGTTGGCTGTCACGAGGACGGCCAGGACGAGCAGCACGAAAAGGATGGCCACGGTGTCGTATTCCCCGCTGTCGGCAGTGTCGGTGGTGGGGAGCGGTTGGGGAGGGGGAGGGGAGTGCGGTGAGGAACGGGGTGGGGAGCGGGGGGTGGGGAGCGGGGTGGGGGCCCGCTGTGACGTACGGCTATGACGTACGGCGCAGTGCGCGCAGTCCGCGCAACCCGATGACCCCGATGGCCGTCCCCAATACGAAGGAGACGACGGCCAGCAGCAGATGCACCCAGAAGTACGCCGTGGGGTCGCCGTCCTCGAATGCCAGCCCGCTGCCGTCCTTGATCAGGTTTTTGACGAAAGTGATCCAGATGACCCAGCTCCACACCCCGAAGGCGAGCAGGAACCAGGACACGGGGCGGCTGAGCTTCATGCCTTCAGTATCGCCGCCCGGTGTCCGGTTCCGTGTCCGGGGTGGGGAGGGGGGCGGGACTTCCCCCCGCACGCCAGGTACGTTCTCCGTCGTGCCCGCACCCTTGAAGCAGACCGTCAGGCGATCCCTGCTGGTCACCTCCGCGACCCTCGCGTCCCTCGTGCTGACCGCGCCCGTGGCCCTGGCGGCCCCGGCGCCCTCACCGTCCGCCCCGGTCTCGCCGTCCCCCTCCGCCGCCCCCTCGGCCGGCGCTTCGCCGTCCGCCGGGGCCTCACCGTCCGTCAAGGCCTCGCCGTCGAGCAGTCCGACGGCCACTCCCCCGGCGGGCATGTCGACCGTGGGCGGCGCCCGCCTCGGACAGGCGGGGGCGCAGGTCGACCTGGCGGGCGGCGCGCCGGTGCTGCCGAAGAACATCACCGCCCGGTCGTGGATCGTCGCGGACGCCGAGTCGGGCGAGGTGCTCGCCGCGCAGAACTCCCACTGGCGGCTGCCCCCGGCGAGCACGCTGAAGATGCTGTTCGCGGACACCGTGCTGCCGCGCTTCCCGCGGACCCAGCAGCACAAGATCGAGCCGAAGGACCTGGAGGGCCTCGGCGCCGGTTCCAGCCTGGTGGGGATAAAAGAGGGCGAGACCTACTCGGTCCACGACCTCTGGATGGGCGTGTTCCTGATGTCCGGCAACGACGCCGTGCGCGCGCTGTCGTCGATGAACGGCGGCATCCCCAAGACGGTGACGGAGATGAACGAGCACGCCGAGGAGCTCCAGGCCCTCGACACCTACGTGGTCTCGCCCGACGGCTACGACGCTCCCGGCCAGGTCTCCTCGGCGTACGACCTGACGCTGATCGCCCGCTCCGGGCTCCAGAAGAAGGACTTCCGGGAGTACTGCTCGACCGTGCGGACCAAGTTCCCGGGCGAGACGAAGAAGGACAAGAAGGGCAAGACGTCCCGCGGGACGTTCGAGATCCAGAACACCAACCGGCTGCTGCGCGGCGACTACGACATCTCGCAGTACCAGGGCATCGCCGGCGTCAAGAACGGCAACACCACCAACGCGGGGGCCACCTTCACCGGGGTCGCCGAGCGCAACGGCCGGGTGCTGCTGGTCACGGTGATGAACCCGGCGAAGGACGCCCACAACGAGGTCTACAAGGAGACCGCCGCCCTGTTCGACTGGGGTTTCCAGGCGGTCGGCAAGGTGCGGCCGATCGGTGAGCTGGTCCCGCCGAAGGGGGCCGCGCAGTCCAGCGCCCAGCCCGGGGCGACCGCCTCGGCCGGGTCCGGCGAGGACGCCTCGGCGGGCGGGCAGGCCGGCGGCGCGGGGAACGTGTCCGAGAAGCCCGTGGCGGGGGCGGTGACCGAGAAGGGCGCCGGGGGCGTCGGGGTCGCGATGGCGATCACCGGCGGGGTGCTGGTGCTGCTCGCAGGGGCCGCGTACCTGGTCAACCGCCGTTGGCCGCTGCCGGACCTGGTGCGCCGCCGCCGCTGACCTCGCCGGGGCCGGGACCGGCGTCCCGGCCCTCGCCCTTGCCGGCGCCCTCGCCCTCGTCCGCCTCCTTGCTGGGCGTCGCCGTCCACGCGGCGCTGAACAGGACCAGCTTCGAGGTGAAGTTGATCCACAGCAGCAGGGCGATGGGCACGCCGAACGCGCCGTACATGCTCTTCGTGGCGACGCCCTGCATATAGCCGCTGAGCAGCAGCTTCAGCAGTTCGAAGCCGACCGCGCCGGTCAGCGCGGCCACGAAGAGACGGCGGCGGGTCGGCTCGACGCCGGGCAGCAGGGTGAGGACGTACAGGAGCAGCAGGAAGTCCGCGAGGACGGCGACGAGGAACGCGGCGACGTGCAGCAGGACGCCGCCCCAGCCGCCCTCGTCGATGCCGAGCTGCCGGGTGATCCAGCCGACCATCGCGGAGGCGACGGTGGAGGCGGCGAGGGTGAGCAGGACGGCGCCGCCGAGGCCGAGGAGGATGCCGAGGTCCTTGGCGTAGCGCACGACGGGGTTCTCGTCCTCGTCGGGCACCTCCCAGACGGCGCGCAGGCACTCGCGGGTCGAGCCGGCCCAGCCGACGCCGGTGAACAGCAGGGCGGCGGCGGCGATGAGGCCGACGGTGCCGGCGTTCTGCACCAGGCCGTCGATGTTCAGCTGGTCGGAGATGCCGGGCACCTGCTCGGTGAGCTTGTCCTGGAGCTCGTCCTGCCGCTCCTTGCCGAGCGTGGCGGCGGCGATGGTGGCGGCCAGGGTCAGCAGCGGGAAGAGCGCGACGAAGCTGGTGAACGTCATCGCGGCGGCGAGCCGCGTCCACTTCACCCGGTCCAGCCGCTCGTACGACCGCCACGCGTGCGTGGCCATCAGGCGCGTGACGAGCGGCCCGATTCCGGGGAGCTTTTTCAGCCAGTCCATGATCCGACTCTGCCCTCGTTGATCCGGCCGATGCGCCGAACGGCGCCCCCGCCCTTGTACGGCTACCCCGGAACGGCGCTCGCGCGCTCACCTGCTCATGCGCTCCAGCGCCCATGCGCTCACCAATCGGCCACCGCCAGGCCGTACATGGCCAGCCAGACCAGTCCGATCACGGCGAGGGGGCGGTCGCCGAGGACGACCTCCTCGGGTTCGCCGGCGGTGCCCCGGTCGGCGAAGACGGCGTAGCGCAGGACCGCGAGGACGAAGGCGACCACCGACAGCTGACGCCAGGGCAGCAGGCTGGTGTGCGCGACGCCGCCCTCCTCCAGGGCCCACAGGCAATAGCCGAGGACGGCGACGCCGGCCGCCAACTGCCAGACGAAGCGCAGGTATCCGGTGGTGTACTCGGTGAGCAGCGCGCGCGTGGCGCCCTCCTGGCCCGTCATCCGGACGGCCTCGGAGTAGCGCTTGGCCGACACCATGAACAGCGCCCCGAAGCCGGTGGTGATCAGGAACCAGCGCGACAGCGGGATGCCGAGCGCGAGCCCGCCGACGACGGCCCGCATCAGGAACCCGGTGGTGACGACGACGAGATCGACGACGAGGACGTGCTTCAGGCTGAGGCAGTAGGCCAGTTGCATGCCGAGGTAGGCCGCCAGGAGGGCCGCGACGGCGGGCGGGGCGACCCGGGCCGCGACGACCGGCGCGAGGACGGCGAGGGCGCCTCCCACTGCGTACGCGACCGGCACCGGGAGCTGCCCGGCGGCCACCGGGCGGTGCCGTTTGGTGGGGTGGGCGCGGTCGGCGTCGGCGTCGCGGGCGTCGTTGATCAGATACACGGCGGCGGAGCAGGCGGTGAACAGGGCGAAGACGAGGGCGAGTTCGGCGAGGACCGGCCAGGAGAAGAGCCGTCCCGCGGCGGCCGGGGCGGCGACGACGAGGCTGTTCTTGACCCACTGCTTGGGCCGCACGGCCCGCACCAGTGCCGGTACGGGGCACCGGCGGACGCCCTGCTCCAACAGGGGCGCGGGGAGCGGGGTCGGATCAGTCACGGGCGCTTCCCCGTGCGCCGTGCGCGCCCTCCCTCATCCAGCGCGCTCCCGCGCGCGCCGTGAGCGCCCCGAGGGCCGCGCCCGCCGCCACGTCCGACGGGTAGTGGACGCCGACGACCAGGCGCGAGAGGCACATCGCGGCGGCCAGCGGGGGCGCGGCGTGCACGCCCAGGGCGGCGAAGGCGACGGCCGCGGCGGTGGCGGAGGCCGCGTGCGAGCTGGGGAAGGAGTGCCGGCCGGCGGTGCGCACCAGGGGTTCGACATGGGAGGGGCGCGGACGGCGGACGATCCGCTTCACGCCCATGCTGGCGAGGTGCGCGCCCGCGGTGAGCGCCGTCGCGCGCAGCCAGACGCCGCGCCGCGCGCCGTCCGCGGCGGCGCCCACGAGTCCCGCCGCGAGCCACAGCGCGCCGTGCTCCCCCGCCCAGGACAGGGCGCGCGCCGCGCCGCCCACGCGCGGGTCCGCGCCGTGCGCGCGCAGCGCCGCGAGGATCCGGTGATCGAGGCCGGTCGCGGCGGGGTGCGGGGCGTCCAGGTCGTCCAGGTCGTCCATGTGGCCCACTGTTCCCGTCGGCCCGGCCAGAACTCCCGGTTCATCGAGCGACATCCCATTAATCACCCGTTTCGGGTAGAGCGTAATGTTTCAAATCCAGACGTCCGCATAAGGGGCGATACGGTCGCCGACATGCCAGCCGACACCGCTTCCGGCACCGTTCACGACGCCTTTCGTCCTCTCGCCGCCGACGCCGTCGCCGTCACCGGATGGGGCCGCACCGCCCCCTCCGTCGCCCGGGTGGTCCGCCCCCGGACGTACGAGGAGGCCGTGGCCGCCGTCCAGGGCTGCGGGACGCGCGGCGGCATCCCCCGGGGCCTGGGGCGGGCGTACGGGGACGCGGCGCAGAACGCCGGCGGCGCGGTGTTCGACATGACGGGGCTGGACCGCGTCCACGTCATCGACGCGGCCGGCGGCACCGTGCTGTGCGACGCCGGGGTCTCCCTGCACCGCCTGATGGAGGTCCTGCTGCCGCTCGGCTGGTTCGTGCCGGTGACGCCCGGCACCCGCTATGTGACCGTGGGCGGCGCGATCGGCGCCGACGTCCACGGCAAGAACCACCACGGGTCCGGCTCCTTCTCCCGGCACGTCCTCGCGCTGGAGCTGCTCACCGCCGACGGCACGGTCCGCACGGTGGGCCGGGGCACCCCGCTGTTCGACGCGACCGCCGGCGGCATGGGCCTGACCGGGGTGATCCTCACCGTCACCCTCCGCCTCCAGCCGGTCGAGACGAGCCTCGTCTCGGTCGACACCGAGCGCGCGAGCGACCTCGACGACCTCATGGCCCGGCTGACCGCCTCCGACCACCGCCACCGCTACTCGGTCGCCTGGATCGACCTCCTCGCGCGCGGGGCCGCCACCGGCCGCGCCGTCCTGACCCGCGGCGACCACGCGCCCCTCGCCGCCCTGCCCGCACGCGCGCGCAGGGCCCCGCTCGCCTTCCGGCCCGCCCGGCTGCCGTCCGCCCCCGCGCACCTGCCCGAGGGCCTGCTCACCCGCAGCACCGTGGGCCTGTTCAACGAGCTCTGGTACCGCAGGGCCCCACGCGCGCGTACCGGCGAGCTCCAGACCCTCTCCGCCTTCTTCCACCCCCTCGACGGCGTCCCGCACTGGAACCGGATCTACGGCCGCGGCGGCTTCGTGCAGTACCAGTTCGTCGTCGGGCACGGCCACGAGGACGCCCTGCGCCGGATCGTGGCCCGGATCTCACGGCGGCGCTGCCCGTCCTTCCTCGCCGTCCTCAAACGCTTCGGCGACGCCGACCCGGGCTGGCTGTCCTTCCCCCGGCCGGGCTGGACGCTGGCCCTCGACATCCCGGCGGGCCTGCCCGGCCTCGCCGCCTTCCTCGACGAGCTGGACGAGGAGGTCGTCACGGCCGGCGGGCGCGTCTACCTCGCCAAGGACTCCCGGCTGCGGCCGGAGCTGCTCGCCGCGATGTACCCGCGGCTGGACGACTTCCGCGCGCTGCGCGCGGAGCTGGACCCGCGCGGGGTGTTCGTGTCCGACCTCGCCCGTCGCCTCAACCTCCAGGAGCAGTCGTGAAGGACGCCTTCGGCCTCCCCCAGTCCCTCCTCGTCCTCGGCGGCACGTCGGAGATCGCGCTCGCCACCGCGCGCCGTCTGATCGCCCGCCGCACCCGCACGGTCCGGCTGGCGGGCCGTCCTTCGCCCGCCCTGGAGTCGGCCGCGGCCGAACTGCGCGCCCTGGGCGCTCAGGTGCACACCGTCGACTTCGACGCGCTCGACCCCGCGTCCCACGAGACGGTCCTCGGCAAGGTCTTCGCGGAGGGCGACGTCGACCTGGTGCTGCTCGCCTTCGGCGTGCTCGGCGACCAGGCGCACGACGAACGCGAACCGGCGGCCGCCGTGCGCGTGGCGCAGACCAACTACACGGGCGCGGTGTCGGCGGGCCTGGTCGCCGCGCGCGCGTTGCAGTCCCAGGGCCACGGCTCCCTGGTGGTCCTCTCCTCCGTCGCCGGCGAGCGCGCCCGGCGCGCCAACTTCATCTACGGCTCCAGCAAGGCCGGCCTGGACGCCTTCACGCAGGGGCTGGGCGACGCCCTGCACGGCACGGGCGTCCACGTCATGGTCGTGCGCCCGGGTTTCGTGCGGACGAGGATGACCGCAGGTCTGGAGGAGGCGCCGCTCGCCACCACCCCCGAGGCGGTCGCCTCGGCGATCGAGCTGGGGCTGCGCCGCCGTTCGGAGACGGTGTGGGTGCCGGGCGTGCTGCGCGTGGTGATGTCGGGCCTGCGGCACCTGCCGCGCGGCCTCTTCCGCAGACTGCCGCTCTAGGGCGGGCCGGGGGCTTCCGGCCGGGCTAGCGGGCGGGCAGGGTGTCGCGGTCGGTGTGTGCGGCCTGTGGGGGCACTGTCGGTCCGCCGAAGGGGTACTCGCGGAGCTTGCGCCAGATGCCGTCGGCGCCCTGCTCGTAGAGGGCGAAGCCGGTGCAGGACCACTGCGCCTCGTAGTCGGCGAGCTCCGCGAAGGCACGGTCCATGGCCGCCTCGTCGATGCCGTGCGCCACGGTCACATGCGGGTGGTACGGGAACTGGAGCTCGCGCGCGACGGGCCCGTCGGGGTCGCGGACCTGCTGCTGGAGCCAGGTGCAGGCCGCCGCGCCCTCGACGATCCGCACGTACACCACCGGCGACACGGGCCGGAAGGTGCCCGTGCCGGACAGCCGCATCGGGAAGGGGCGGCCGGCCGAGGCGACCCGCAGCAGATGCGCCTCGACGGCCGGCAGGTCCGCGGAGCCGACCTCGGTCGGCGGGAGCAGGGTGACGTGCGTGGGGATGCCGTGAGCAGCGGCGTCGCCGAAGCCCGTGCGCCGCTCCTGGAGCAGGCTGCCGTGAGGCTCCGGGACCGCGATCGACACGCCGATCGTTACGGTCCCCACGTCGTCTCCTGTCGTCGTGTCAAGCGTGCTCTCGCACGCGTGCTCAGTCGTACGTCTATCGACTGTACGGCCACGGCTGTGCCCTGGGCAGGCGCAGCCGAAGTGATGTGCAGCGCTCTGCCCGGCGGAAGGGGCGTGCGGTGGTGCGCCCTCAGTGCTTCGCGGGCAGGAAGCCCACCCTCTCGTACGCCTGGGACAGGGTCTCCGCGGCGACGGCGCGCGCCTTCTCGGCGCCCTTGGCGAGCAGCGAGTCCAGCGTCTCCGGGTCGTCCAGGTACTGCTGGGTGCGGTCGCGGAACGGGGTCACGAAGTCGACGACGACCTCGGCGAGGTCCGTCTTGAGCGCGCCGTAGAGCTTGCCCTCGTAGCGCTGCTCCAGCTCCGGGATGCTCGTGCCGGTGAGCGTCGAGTAGATGGTGAGGAGGTTGCTGACGCCCGGCTTGTTCTCGGTGTCGTAGCGGACGACCGTGTCGGTGTCGGTGACGGCGCTCTTGACCTTCTTCGCGGTGGCCTTCGGCTCGTCGAGCAGGTTGATGAGGCCCTTCGGCGTGGACGCCGACTTGCTCATCTTGATCGACGGCTCCTGGAGATCGTAGATCTTCGCGGCCTCGCGGAGGATGTACGGCTTCGGGACGGTGAAGGTCTCGCCGAAACGGCCGTTGAAGCGCTCGGCGAGGTCACGGGTCAGCTCGATGTGCTGGCGCTGGTCCTCGCCGACGGGGACCTCGTTGGCCTGGTAGAGCAGGATGTCGGCGACCTGGAGGATGGGGTACGTGAACAGGCCGACGGAGGCGCGGTCGGCGCCCTGCTTGGCGGACTTGTCCTTGAACTGCGTCATCCGCGACGCCTCGCCGAAGCCGGTGAGGCAGTTCATGATCCAGGCGAGCTGCGCGTGCTCGGGGACGTGGCTCTGCACGAACAGCGTGCAGCGGTCCGGGTCGAGTCCGGCGGCGAGGAGCTGCGCGGCGGCCAGCCGCGTGTTGGCGACCAGCTCCTTCGGGTCCTGCGGCACCGTGATCGCGTGCAGGTCGACGACCATGTAGAAGGCGTCGTGCGACTCCTGGAGGGCCACCCACTGGCGGACGGCGCCGAGGTAGTTGCCGAGGTGGAACGAGCCTGCGGTGGGCTGGATTCCGGAGAGCACACGGGGTCGGTCAGAGGCCATGTCCACCATTCTCTCAGGTGTCCGGACCCACTCCGGAACCTGGCGGAAACAGATGCCCCACGGGTGGGAACCGATCGGCCTCCGGCGGTGTAGCAAGAGTGTGAGGACGCGGGAGGGGGGCCGCACCGTCGATGAGGCCGCGGTGATCGCACGCGTACGCGCCGGGGAGCCGGAGGCGTACGCGGATCTGGTGCGGGCCCATACGGGCATCGCGCTGAGGGCGGCCCGTGCGCTGGGGGCGGGCGCGGACGCGGAGGACGTGGTGCAGCAGGCCTTCTTCAAGGCGTACTGCTCGTTGGGGCGCTTCCGGGACGGCGAGTCGTTCCGGCCGTGGCTGCTGTCGATCGTCGCCAATGAGACGAGGAACACGGTGCGGGCGGCGGGCCGGCGGCTGACGCTTGCGGGCCGGGAGGCGGCGATGGCGGAGGCGCAGCCGTTGATACCGGAGTCGGCTGATCCGGCGGTCGCGGCGGTGGCGGGCGAGCGCCGCCTCGCGCTGCTGGCCGCCCTGGAACAGCTCAGCGAGGAGCACCGACTGGTCGTCACCTACCGCTATCTGCTGGAGATGGACGAGTCCGAGACGGCTCAGGCGCTGGGCTGGCCGAGGGGGACGGTGAAGTCCCGGTTGAACCGCGCCCTGCGCAAACTGGGGCGGCTGCTGCCGGAGGGCGGGCTGCGGGAAGGGCGGGAAGGAGGTGACGAGGATGGGTGAGGACCGGGATCCCGGCCTGCCGGAGGAACTGCGGGCGCTCGGGCGGGCGATGCGCCGGCCGGGGGACGACGAGGACGACACCGTGGTCGAGCAGGTGCTCCGGCGGATACTCGCCGAGCAGGCGCCCGTGCCGGTGGCCGAGCCCCGGGGGCCGGCCGAGCGGCTGAGATCGGTGCGCCGCTGGGCGCGGGCGCGATGGCGGGCGATGACGGCCGTGCTGTGCGGGCTGGCCACCGTCCTCGTGCTCACGCCTCCGGTGCGGGCGTCGGTGGCGGACTGGTTCGGCTTCGGCGGGGTCGAGGTGCGGGTGGATCCGTCGGCGGTGCCGTCGACGGGGGCCTCGGCTGGGGCTTCGGCGGGCGTTGCGGTGCCGGGCTGCGAGGGTGCCGTCTCGCTCGGGGAGGCCGCGCGGCGGGCGGGATTCCGGCCGGTGGTGCCGCGCGCGTTCGGGGAGCCGGACGCGGTGACGGTGGTGTCGCTGCCGGGAGAGCGGTCCCTGATCGGCCTGTGCCGACGGGAGGAGGGGCGCACGGTCCGGATCGACGAGTTCCGGGCGGGCCTGGACTTCGCGTTCGTCAAGAGCGTCGCGGAGCAGCCCGAGTTCCTGCCGCTGGACGAGGGCGGGGACGGCGGGGGCGGCGGAGATGGCGAGGGTTCGGGCGACGGTGTGCCGGAGCATGCCCTGTGGTTCCCGAAGCCGCATCTGCTGACGTTCTGGCTGGTGGGCGCGGACGGCGAGCGGTTCACCCGGTCGGAGCGGACGGCCGGGCCGACCCTGCTGTGGACCCACCGGGGCGAGGACGGCGGCGAGTTGACGTTCCGTCTGGAGGGCGTCGGCGACAGGGAACGGGCTCTGGAGATCGCCCGGTCGGTGACCTGACGCCCCGTCCCGGCCCCGGAGGTGGCCCCGACCCCTAACCCTGAGGCGGCCCCGGCCCCGGTTCCCGGAGGCGACACGAGAACGGCGCGGGAAAGTGGGAACCCCGGCGGGCCGGGCGGTGTACCAGGAATGACACAGCGGGTGCGGGCGGGCCGCACCGGTTCGAGCATGGGGGTGTCGGATGCGCCGGTTGCGTGAACTGATCGCTCTGCTGGGGGCGTTGGCGGCGGCCTTCGCGGGTGTGGTGCTGGGTGCCGCGCCCGCGGCGGCGGGCGGGCCGACGAGTGTGCTGCTGGCCTCGCCCACGAGCCAGGAGACCGCCTCGCTGTACGGCACCGAGAACGACTACGGCCGGCTGGAGAGGCTGCTGCACGCGTCGGGCGGGTCGAGCGGGGGCGGGGCGGCGCCGCCGAAACCGGAGGAGATGACGGGGCACATGGTCAACGTCACGTGGCTCGCGCACGACGTGCACCCCTGGCGGGTGGACCGGGTGTACCGGCTCGCGCCCGCCGACCGGGGGATCTGGATCCATACGTCCATCGAGGCCTCGTCGGCCGGCGTCTGGCACAGGGCGAAGGACGACGGGCAGTTGCGGGCGCTGCTCACCGAGCTGGGCGTGATGGGCGCGCCGGCGAGCGGGGAGTTCGGCGGCCTGCCCGCCGCGACGGCGGAGGAGTCCGCGGCCGGGGCGGCGCAGGCCTCCTCGGAGCCGTCCGCCGGTGAGGACGGGCCGGTCACGAGGTCGGCCGGCGCCGCGGACCCGGCTCTCGGCGCGAACTGGTGGTGGGCGATACCGGGGCTCGGGCTGGGCCTCGCCCTGGGCTTCGGCAGCGCCCTGCTGACGCGCCGTGCGGCGGCGCCGGAGGGTTCCGGGCCGCCGCACGAGCCGCGACAGGAGCTCATCGACCGGTAGCGCGGGCGGTGCGGCCCGCGCTCCGGGCGGGGTCAGCCGAGGTCGATGTCCGGGTACAGGGGGAAGCCCGCGACCAGGTCCGTGGCGCGCTGGGCGATCTCCTCGGCGACCTTGGCGTCCAGCACGTGGGAGGCCTTGCTCGGGGCGCCCGACTTGGTGGTGCCCTGCTCCGTGGTGGTGAGGACCCGGTCGATCAGGGCCGCCACCTCGTCCATCTCCGCCGTGCCCAGGCCGCGGGTGGTGAGCGCCGGGGTGCCGATGCGGATGCCGGAGGTGTACCAGGCGCCGTTGGGGTCGGCGGGGATGGCGTTGCGGTTGGTGACGATGCCGGAGTCGAGGAGGGCGGCCTCGGCCTGGCGGCCGGTGAGGCCGTAGGAGGTGGCGACGTCGATCAGGTTGAGGTGGTTGTCCGTGCCGCCGGTGACCAGGGTCGCGCCCCGGCTCGTCAGGCCCTCGGCCAGCGCGCGGGAGTTGTCGACGATGCGCTGGGCGTAGTCCTGGAAGGAGGGCTGCCGGGCCTCGGCGAGGGCGACGGCCTTCGCGGCCATGACGTGCGGGAGCGGGCCGCCGAGGACCATCGGGCAGCCGCGGTCGACCTGGTCCTTGAGGGAGTCGTCGCACAGGACCATGCCGCCGCGCGGGCCGCGCAGCGACTTGTGGGTGGTGGTGGTGACGATCTGGGCGTGCGGGACCGGGTCGAAGTCGCCGGTGAGGACCTTGCCGGCGACCAGGCCGGCGAAGTGCGCCATGTCGACCATGAGGGTCGCGCCGACCTCGTCGGCGATCTCGCGCATGATCCGGAAGTTCACCAGGCGCGGGTAGGCGGAGTAGCCGGCGACGAGGATCAGCGGCTTGAACTCGCGGGCGGAGGCGCGCAGGGCGTCGTAGTCGATCAGGCCGGTGGCCGGGTCGGTGCCGTAGGAGCGCTGGTCGAACATCTTGCCGCTGATGTTGGGCCTGAAGCCGTGGGTGAGGTGGCCGCCGGCGTCGAGGGACATGCCGAGCATGCGCTGGTTGCCGAAGGCCTGGCGCAGCTCGGCCCAGTCGGCCTCGGAGAGGTCGTTGATCTGGCGGGCGCCGGCCTTCTCCAGGAAGGGGGCCTCGACGCGGTCGGCGAGGACGGCCCAGAAGGCGACGAGGTTGGCGTCGATGCCGGAGTGCGGCTGGACGTAGGCGTGGCGGGCGCCGAAGAGTTCGCGGGCGTGCTCGGCGGCGAGGGACTCGACGGTGTCGACGTTGCGACAGCCGGCGTAGAAGCGGCGGCCGACGGTGCCCTCGGCGTACTTGTCGCTGAACCAGTTGCCCATCGCGAGCAGCGTGGCCGGGGAGGCGTAGTTCTCGGAGGCGATCAGCTTGAGCATCTCGCGCTGGTCGGCGACCTCCTGGCCGATCGCGTCGGCGACGCGCGGCTCCACGGCGCGGACGACGTCGAGGGCGGCGCGGAAGGCGGTGGACTGGGTGGAGAGGGACTGCTGCTCTGACATGTCGTCGGCCTCCGGTGGCGTGGCGTATGAGCGGTCACGGTTCTCGGTCTGGCCCAGGCGCACGGCACTGTTGTTCACTCCCGGGCCGCTCCCCGATGGTTTGTCCCATCCCAGCGCGCCAGTCACGGCCCGCGGTCAGCCTACCGGCCGGGCCGGAACGCCGAGATCCCGCGTCCACCATGCGAGCGACGCCCCCGGCGTCCGATCGCTTCCTTTCGTCTGCGTTCCGTATGCGTTCGATCTCTGCGGCATTTTTGTCAAGGGGCAGGGATGGTGCGCCATTCCGGCCGTTCGCGCAAGCGCTTTCAGGAATTCTATGGAAAGTTACCGTTGGTATGGACCGCCATAGCTGTCGAGCGCACCTCAAAAAGGACAAAGAATGACGTTCCGGGTGGCCGAAAAAACTTCATTGAACCTTGAACACTGCCGTTCCTGGGGCCGTACTCGAAACCGTGACCAGTAATCCCGTCACCGTTACCGTGGCCTACCACGTGGTGCCGGGCCACGAGTCGGACTTCCACTCCTGGGGCTGGGCCATGCTGGCCGCGAGCGCCCGACAGCCGGGCTTCATGGGAGGTGGTGTCCTTGTCGACGGAGAGGCGGAGTGGCATGTGGTCTACCGCTTCGCCGGCGAGAGCGCCCTTCTGGCCTGGGAGGAATCGGCCGCCCGACGACAGTGGGACATCGAGGCGGTGGGGTTCGCCCGACAGGCGGGCCGCAAGAGTGTTCGGGGCGGCAAGGCGTGGTTCGACGCCCAGGCCCCACAGCCCTCCCCGCCGGCCCCGCCGTCGAAATGGAAGCTGTGGTTCGTGAATATGAGCGCCGTTTTTCCTCCGGTTCTCCTGTTCAATATCATCGTGCTTCCTTATCTGGGCGGACTCAATCCTTTCATTCGTACGCTGTTGCTGTGCCTCTGCGTGACGGCGCTCGTCACCTGGATTCTTATGCCGCGCCTTCAGCGATTCTTCAAGAAATGGCTGTATCCACCGCTACGGGCGCTCCGCGGACGGCACAAACGCACCGCGTAGGCCGGGAACGACCAGAGGGAGGTGGGCGGGTGAAGACCCTGCTCATCGACAATTACGACTCGTACACGTACAACCTGTTCCAGCTGATCGCCGAGGTGAACGGCGAGGAGCCGGTGGTGATCCTGAACGACACCCCGGCGGACGCGGTTCCGGATCTCGCGGATTTCGACAACGTGGTGGTGTCCCCCGGGCCGGGGCACCCGGAGAACGCGCGCGACTTCGGTATCGCGGCCCGGGTGATCGCCGGTTCCACACTGCCCGTGCTCGGCGTCTGTCTGGGGCACCAGGGCATCGCCCTCGGGGAGCACGGCCGGGTGGTGCCCGCGCCGGAGCCCCGGCACGGATTCCTGACCTCCGTCCGGCACGACGGCCGTGACCTGTTCCAGGGGCTGCCGCAGGACTTCACCGCGGTCCGCTACCACTCGCTGGCCGTGCGCGAGCCGCTGCCGGACAGCCTGGAGGCCACCGCCTGGGCCGAGGACGGCGTGCTGATGGGGCTGCGGCACCGCAGCCGGCCGTTGTGGGGTGTGCAGTTCCACCCGGAGTCGGTGCTCACCGAGTACGGCCACCGCATGCTGGTCAACTTCCGCAATCTGACGGCGGAGCGGGCGCGCAAGCTGCGCGCGAAGAACACCGCGGTACCGCCGACGGCGACCGCCCGCACCGGAAGCACCCTCCGCTCCGCGGGCGCGATCAGACATCCCGGAGCACTCGCCCTCCCGACGACCGGCACCCCGACGGGCACGACGGACACGACGCCGACAGCGGCAGCGACGCCGGGGGCGTCGCCCGCTCCGGCGAAGCCCGCAGCGCCGGGCGCGGCAACGCCTTCCGGGACGGCGACACCCTCCGGGAGCGCGACAGCGCCGGGGACGGTGACACCTTCCGGAACGGCGACAGCATCGCCGGCGACCACGACTCCCGGAGCGGCGACAGCACCGTCGGCGGCCACAGCGCCCGGGGCGGCAACAGCACCGGGGACGGTGACACCTTCCGGGACGGCGACGGCGCCGGGGACGATGACGACACCGCCCGCCGCCGCGGCACCGGTGGCCCCCATCTCGCAGGTGGCGTCCACCGCACAGGTGACCTCCACCGCCGCGGTGCTCCCCCTGGCTGCCCTCGCCCAGGCGACGGCACCCGTCCCGGCGAGCGGTGCCACCCCCGCGGGGAGGGACGCCTCGACCTCCGAGCCCGGCCGGCAGGCCGCCGACGCCCCGGCTGGCCCTGCCGGCCCCGCCGCCCCGGCAGCCTCCGGCACCGACTCCCCCGCCGCCCGGCCCCGACCGGCCGCCGCCACCGACGCCGACGCGGACACCGCCACCGACGCGGACACCGGCACCGGCACCAGCACCAGCACCAGCACCAGCACCAGCACCAGCACCAGCCAGGGCACCCCGCCCACCGGCACAAGCCTCGGCACCCCGCCCACCGGCACCGCCATCACCCCCACCCCCGCCACCGCCCCGGCGGTAGTCGGCCGCCGTAAGGGGGTCGTCATTCCGCGGCCGCGTCGGGCCGAGGGTCTCGGGTATCGGCTGCACAGTCGGCGGATTGACGTCGCGGTCGACGCCGAGGAGGCCTTCGCGGGGATGTACGCGGGGTCCGACCGGGCGTTCTGGCTGGACAGTTCGCTGGTCGAGGCGGGGCGGTCGCGGTTCTCGTTCTTCGGGGACGGCAGCGGGCCGCTCGCCGAGTTCGTGCGGTACGACGTCGACGCCGGGCGTTGCGAGATCGAGCGGGCGGGACGGCCCCCGCGCAAGGTCAGGGCGAGCGTCTTCGACTATCTCAAGCGGCAGTTGGCGAACCGCCGGGTCGACCCCGGCGACCTGCCCTTCGGCTTCACCGGCGGCTACGTCGGCTACTTCGGCTACGAGACGAAGGCCGACTGCGGCTCCCCCAACCGGCACAGCTCCGACGTCCCCGACGCCTGCTGGCTGTTCGCCGACCGGCTGATAGCCGTGGACCACGAGGAGGGCGTCACCTACGCGGTCTGCCTCGCGGAGGACACCGCGCAGGCCGCCCGGGAGGCCGTCGACTGGCTGGAGGCGGCGCAGGCCCGGCTGATCCGCCTGGTCACCGACCCCGGCCCCGGTCTGCCGACGCCGCCCGTGCCCACGGCGGAGCCGGACCCCGCCGCCGCCGAACCCTGGCTGGTCCGCGACCGGGCCGCCTACCTCGCCGACATCGCCGCCTGCCGACGGGAACTGCTCGCCGGCACCAGCTACGAGGTGTGCCTCACCGACGCCGCCCGGCTGCCCGCGCCGCCCGACCCCTTCGCCTTCTACCGGGTGCTGCGCCGCACCGACCCGGCGCCCTACGGGGCCTTCCTGAAGTTCGGCGATCTCGACGTGGCCGGCTCCTCCCCCGAGCGGTTCCTGCGGATCACCCGGGACGGCGTGGCCGAGGCCAGGCCCATCAAGGGCACCGCGCCCCGCTCCGACGACCCGGTGGAGGACGCCCGGCTCCGGGACGCGCTGGGGGCGGACGCCAAGACCCGCGCCGAGAACCTGATGATCGTCGACCTGCTCCGCAACGACCTCGGCCGGCTCTGCCGGACCGGCACGGTGCGGGTGACCGGCCTGATGGAGGCCGAGACGTACACGACGGTGCACCAGCTCGTCTCCACCGTCGAGGGCCGGCTGCGCGAGGGCACGGACGCGGTGGACTGCGTGCGCGCCTGCTTCCCGGGCGGCTCGATGACCGGCGCGCCGAAGCTCCGCACGATGGAGATCATCGACGGCCTGGAGACCGAGGCCCGCGGGGTCTACTCCGGCGCCCTCGGCTACCTGGGCTGCGGCGGCGACGCCGACCTCAACATCGTGATCCGCACTGCGGTCGTCGCCGACGGGCTGATGCACGTCGGGGCCGGCGGGGCCATCGTCCTCGACTCCGATCCGGTCGCGGAGTACGAGGAGATGCTGCTGAAGACGGCCGCGCAGACGCGGGCGCACACCGCCGCGACGGCGTGGCGCCCCGGGCCGGCCACGGAGAGCCCGGAGCCCGAGCGCGAGCAGCACGAGCGTCCGGAGCCCGAGCCCGCGCAGCACGAGCGTCCGGAGTCCGAGCGCCCACGGAGCCGCCAGCCCCGTGAGCCCGAGCACCCGCAAGGCCGGCAGCCCCGCGAGCCCGAGTCCGAGAAGCGCCGGGCGTCCCAGGCGCGCCGGGAGTCGCAGGGCCGCCGTGAGCCTGCTTCCGCCCCCCGCGGTCCCCAGCCGCGCCAGACCACCGTGCGCGGCGACACCAGGGCCCCGCAGAGCCCGGCGCGCGGTGACACCCGGGCCTCGCAGACCACCCCCCAGATCGTCACCCCGGAGCTGGCCCCATGACGTCACCGCAGTCCACGCTGTCCCCGGCCGACATCGACGCCCCAGGGAACCTCGCGGCGCACCTCGCCGTGCTCGCCGAGCAGCGCGGCTGGCACGACCGGGTCGCCTTCCACCAAGGGCACCGGGCCTGGACCCACGGCGAGGTGCACACGCTCGCGGCCGGCGCGGCCACCGTGCTCGCCGACCACGGCGTACGCCCCGGCGACCGGGTGCTGCTCGCGCTGCCGGACGGGATCGCCTGGGTGGTCGCCTTCCTCGGCGCGGCCCGCGCGGGAGCCACCGCGGTCCTGGTGAACCCCGAACTCCCCGCCCGGGAGCACGCGTTCATGGCGGACGACACCGACGCCGCCCTGTGCGTCACCGGTCCGGGCCTGGAGGGCCGTTTCACCGGCCGGGCGCAGCTCGGCGCGGACCAGCTCCTCGCGCTCGCGCCCCTCGCCGAGCCGGCCGCCGCCCACCCGGTGGACGAGCGCGACGCGCTGTACATCCAGTACACCTCGGGTACGACGGGCAGCCCCAAGGGCGTCGTGCACCGGCACGGCGACCCGCGTCTGTACCACGAGCTGGTGGGCCGGCGGCTGCTGCGGATCACCGAGGACGACGTCACGCTGTCGGTGTCCAAGCTGTACTTCGCCTACGGCTTCGGCAACGCGTTCGTCTTCCCCCTCTTCTCCGGCTCGTCCGCCGTGCTCACCGGCCGGCGTCCGACGCCGGCCGCCGTGGACGAGCTGGTCGCCCGCCACCGGGTGACCCTGCTCTACTCCGTGCCGTCCGCGTACGCCGCCCTGGTGGCCGACCGCGGCAGCGGGCACGAGGCCTGCTTCTCCTCCGTGCGGGCCGCGGTGTCGGCCGGGGAGGGCCTGCCGGCCGTGCTGGAGAGACAGATCGTGGACCTGCTCGGCGCGCCGGTGCTGGAGCAGATCGGCTCCACCGAGGCCGGGCACGCCTTCTGCGCCAACAGCCCGGCCCACAACCGCCCCGGCACCGTGGGCCGTCCCGTGCCCGGCTTCGAGGTGGAGCTGCGCGACCGGGACGGGCGTCCGGTGCCGGAGGGCGCGGAGGGCGAGCTGTGGGTGCGCGGGCCGTCGGTGACGGCCGGCTATCTGAACCGGCCCGAGGAGACCGAACGGGCCCTGGTCGGCGGCTGGTTGGCCACCCGTGACCGGGCGCGACGCGAACCGGACGGCACGTACCGGCACTTGGGCCGCTCCGACGACATGGAGATGGTCGGCGGTATCACGGTCTCGCCGCTGGAGGTGGAGGACGTGCTGCGGAGCCATCCGGCGGTGCGGGAGGTCGCGGTGGTGGCCGTCCGGGACGGCGGGGGTTCCAGCAGGCTGCGGGCCTTCGTCGTGCCGCGCAGCGCGCCGCGGGACGGTCTGGAGGACGACCTGATCGGGCTGACGCGGGAGCGGCTGGCCGCCTTCAAGGTCCCCCGCAGCGTCAGCTTCGTCCCGTCGCTCCCGCGCACCCCGACCGGGAAGCTCCGCCGCCATCTGGTCCGCAAGGGCGCCTGGTGACCCCGCCCGCCGCCACGCCTCCTCCCCGTCCGGGGAGACCCCTGAGCCGTACGACTGAAAGGAACGGGCGCATGTCCCAGCAGCCCCTGCTCGCCGATCGCGGGTTCTATCTCGGCCCGATGTTCCGGCGGGCGGCCGACCGCCACGGCGCCGTCTTCGTCACCCTGGACCGGCCGCTGGACGTCGATCCGGCCCGCGGGGTCGACCTGAGCTACGCGGTGCTGGCCGACGTGGTCGAGGAGCTGTCGGGCCGACTGTGGGAGGCGGGGGTGCGGCCCTCGGAGCAGGTCGTCGTCCACAAGACCGACAACGTGGACATCGTGCTGCTGACCTGTGCGATCGCCCGGATCGGCGCCGTCCCCGCGCTGCTCTCGCCCGGCCTGTCGGGGCCGGTCGTGGGGCAGCTGCTCGCGCGGCTGCGCCGGCCCTGGCTGATCACCGACAGAGCGAAGCTGGAGGGCCCGCTCGCCGACGTCGACGTGTCCCCCCTGGTCCGGCGGACGCTGTCGGTGGACGACGCGCCCGGCGCGGAGCCGCTCGGCAAGCACGCCGGGGCCGAGCCGCCCCCGCCGGTCCGGCTGCACCCCCGGGAACCCGCGCTGATCACGCACAGCTCGGGCACCACCGGTCTGCCCAAGCTGGCCGTGCACTGCGCGAACACCATGTGGAACCGGCTCGTGCCGCAGCAGGCGATGGGCTGGCCCACCCGCGGCGAGACCGCGGCCCTGCACATGTCGTTCGTGCACTCGCGCTTCTACCATCTGCTCGGCGTCCTGCTGCGGTTCGGCAGCCCGCTGGTGCTGATCACCGACCCGGAGCCGGCGAGCGTGGGACCGCTGCTGGCGCGGCACCGCCCCGGGATCGTCGAGACCCACCCCAACACCTTCGTGCTGTGGGAGGAGTTGGCCGACGCGCCCGGCGCGCCGCTGTCCCGGGTGCGGTCGTACGGGTCGACGTTCGACGCGATCCATCCGCGCACCGTGCGGCGGCTGCTGGAGGCGTCGAAGCGCCGTGCGCCCTGGCTGATCCAGCTGTACGGGCAGAGCGAGACGGGCCCGGTGGCGTTCCAGTGGTTCACCCGGCGCAGCGCCGCCCGCGCGGACGGCCGCCGGGTCGGGACCGGGATCCCGGGCTTCACCCGGGTCCGCGTCACCGACGACAACGGCCGGCCGGCCGCGCCCGGCGTGCCCGGCCGGATCGAGGCCCGCACCCGGGGCCGCATCCTCACCTACCTCGGGGCGCGGGAGCAGTACGAACGCCAACTGGACGGCGACTGGTGGCAGATGGGCGACATGGGCTACCGGAGCAGGTTCGGCGTGCTGCACCTGATCGACCGCGAGGTGGACCAGATCGACTCGGTGCACAGCAACCTGGAGGTCGAGGACGTCCTGATGTCCCGGCTGGAGGAGCTGCGCGAGGTCGTCATCGTGCCCGGCGTGGACCGGGAGCCGGTGCCCGTGGTGTGCGTGCGGGGCGAACGTGCGCTGGACGCGGAGCGCTGGCGGGAGGCCACCGCCGATCTGCCGGCGATGGCGGAGCCCCGGCAGTGGCGGTTCGAGGAGCTGCCGATGACGGCCACCTGGAAGGTGAAGCGGGTGGAGATCACCCGCATGCTGGCCGAGGGCGCGCGCGCATGACCCCGGTCGTGGTCGTCGGCGCCGGCCCGGTGGGCCTGTCCGCGGCGCTCGCGCTGCGGGGGCGGGGCCTGCCCGTCGTACTGCTGGAGGCCGACCCGCGGGACCGTGAACGGCCGGGCAGCCGGGCGCTGTTCGTGCACCGGGAGACCCTGCGGCTGCTGGACAGGATGTGTCCGGGGCTGGCCGGGGAGATCACCGGGTACGGCCGGACCTGGCACACCCGGCGCACCCTCTACCGGGGCCGCGAGGTGTACTCCCGCACGTTCCCGCCCCCGTCGGGGCTGCCGCCGTTCACCAGCCTGCGCCAGGTGGACACCGAGCGCTTCCTGCGCGCCGCGTGCGAGCGGGAGGGCGTGGAGTTCGAGTGGGACGCGCGGATCACCGACGTGCGCGCCTCCGCGTCCGGTGTCACGCTGACCGCCGAGGACGGCCGGGAGTGGGACTCCGGGTACGTCGTCGCCGCGGACGGCGCGCGTTCGGCGGTCCGGGAGGGGCTGGGCATCGCCCTGGAGGGCACCCGGGGCGAGGGCTTCCACGTGGTCGTGGACGTGGCGGACGTGCCGGGCGCGGAGCTGCCGCTGGAGCGGGTCTTCCACTACGAGCATCCGGGCGTCGGCGGCCGCAGTGTGATGCGGGTGCCGTTCACCGGCGGCTTCCAGGTCGACCTCCAGTGCCGCGACGACGACGCCGAGGAGGAATACGGCACCGAGGACGCCGTACGGCGCTGGCTCCCCGGCGTCGTGGGCGACGGGTACGCCGAGCGGATCCTGTGGGTGTCGACGTACCGTTTCCTGCGGAAGGTGGCGGCCTCCTTCACCGATCCGCACCGGCGGGTGCTGCTCGTCGGGGAGGCGGCGCATCTGTTCCCGCCGTTCGGCGCGCGGGGCATGAACAGCGGGATCGCGGACGCGGCGGCTGCGGCCGAGGCGGTCGCGGCCGGCACGGCGGAGGCGGTGGACGCGTTCGCGGCCGTACGGCGGGCGGCGGGCCTGTTCAACAGCGAGGCCGCCGGGATCGCCCTGGACCATCTGCGCCCGCGCCGCCGCACGGTACGGCTGCGGCAGCGCGCGGCGGCGGCCCTCGCGCCGGTGCTGCCGTCGTGCGGGTCCTGGCTGGAGCACGCGCCGTACGGCCCCCGGCACGGGGCGCCCGCGGCGGCGGGCGGCAAATACTGAGCGGGTACTGAGCGGGTACCGAGGAGGCACGGGTGACTGCACGAACGGCGGTGGGCGAGGGACTGCTGACCTGGACGCCGGCCCGGGGGCTGAACCCCTGGGAAGAGCCCTCGACGGGCTCACCGGCGGAGGGGCCGCTGCTCGTCGCGGACTCGTGGCTGCTGCGCGAGGGCCGGGTGCGCGGCTACGGGCGGCACCGGGAGCGGTTCCTGCGCGCGTGCGCGGAGTCCGACGGGCCCGGCCCGCGCCGGCTGGTGGAGTTCTGGCACGACATGACGGCGGTGCTGCCGCGCACCGGCGAGTGGTTCCCCCGGGTGGAACTGGCCGCCGGGTCGGCGGAGTTGCGGCTGAGGCTGCGGCCGGCGCCGCCGCTCGGACGCGAGGTGCGGCTGTGGTCGGCCGGGCAGCCCGACCCGAGGAGCGTGCCGCGTCACAAGGGCCCCGATCTGGACGCGCTGGCCGGGGTGCGGGCGCGGGCGGTCGCCGAAGGGGCCCAGGAGGCGATCCTGGTCGGCCCGTCGGGGACGGTGCTGGAGTCGGCGACCGCGAGCGTGCTGTGGTGGGAGGACGACGCCCTCTGTCTGCCCCCGGCCGGGTCGCCCGTGCTGCCCGGGGTGACCGCCGGGCTGATCCAGGAGCGGGCGATCCGCTCCGGCCTGCGCGTCGCCCACCGGGAGCGGACCGTGGCGGAGCTGTCCGGCCGGGAGGTGTGGCTCGTCAACGCGCTGCACGGGATCCGGCCGGTGACGGGCTGGACCGGGGTATCCATGAATGCCGGTCACGCGATCCGGGCGGCGGAATGGCGGCACTGGCTGGACAACCTGATGGAACCCCTGCCGAACCAATAGAACACACCGAAGGCACTGCACGAACAGAACGCGCAGAAAAAGGGACGGGCATCGGCGAACAATGCCGATGCCCGAATTCCGCATTACTTCGCGGCCGGCTGATAACCCCCGGGAACCATTCGGGTCGCGATCGCGATCCGGTTGTACGCATTGATGACGGTGGCCGCCCAGATCAGCGCCGCCACCTGCTCCTCGTCGAAGACCTCCGCCGCCTCTGCGTACACCGCGTCGGGCACCCGGCCGTCGTGCACGAGCGTCACCGCCTCGGTCAACGCCAGTGCGGCGCGCTCCCGTCCGGTGAAGAACGGGGTCTCCCGCCAGGCGTTCAGGGCGTAGATCCGCTGCTCGGTCTCGCCCTGGGCGCGGGCGTCCTTGGCGTGCATGTCGAGGCAGAACGCGCAACCGTTGATCTGCGAGGCGCGGATCCTGACCAGTTCCAGGATTTCCGGTTCGACCTTGGCGTCCCGCGCTGCGGAAACGGCGGCGCCGTGCAGGGCGCCCATTGCCGCGGACACATCGGGGGTGATTTTCTTGAGGGCCACGCGGGATATGGAATCGCTAGTGCTCATGGGGTGACTCTAACCGACGTCTTTTATTCCGGGGAAGAAAATCCCGCCGGGCGGCCCGGGTTTTATTCGGGCAGCACCGCGCAGAGCGCGTCGAGCGCTCCCGCCCACGCGTGGTCCGGCGGTGTCGCGTAGCCGACGACCAGCGCGTCGCACGGCTCCACGGTCGCGTCGGGGTGCCGGTACTGGTGCAGTCCGTCCACCGCCAGCCCCTGCCAGGCCGCCGCCCGCAGCGCCGCCTGCTCGGTGCCCGGCGGCAGCCGCAGCACCAGGTGCAGACCGGCCGCGATGCCGGTGGCCCGCACCGAGGGCGCCCGGCGGGCCAGTTCGGCGACCAGGGCGTCCCGGCGGCGCCGGCAGCGCAGCCGGGCCGCGCGGACGTGCCGGTCGTAGGCGCCCGAGGCGATGAACTCCGCCAGGGTCAGCTGGTCCAGCACCCCGCAGGTGTCGATGCCGCCCTTGGCCCGCGCCGCCTCCCCGGCCAGGGCGGGCGGGAGCACCGCCCAGCCCAGTCGCAGCCCGGGGGCGAGGGACTTGCTGACGGTGCCCAGGTGGACGACGTGGTCGGGGTCCAGGCCCTGGAGCGCGCCGACGGGCTGCCGGTCGTAGCGGAACTCGCCGTCGTAGTCGTCCTCCACGACCAGGCCGCCGGTGCGCCGGGCCCACTCCACGACGGCCGCCCGCCGGTCGCGGTGCAGGGCCACGCCCATCGGGAACTGGTGGGCGGGGGTCAGGAAGACGGCCCCGGCGTCGTCGTCCAGCCCCGAGGGGTCGGTGCCCCGTTCGTCGAACGGCAGGGGCACGGTGCGCAGACCGGCCGCCTCCAGCAGCCGGCGGTGCACGGCGAGCCCGTACGACTCGACGGCGACCGTGCGCACCCCGCGGGCGCGCAGCACCGCGCCGAGGATCTTCACGCCGTGGGAGATGCCCGCGCACACCAGGACGCGGTCGGCGTCGGTGCGCACGCCGCGCGCGCGGGAAAGGTAGCCGGCGAGCGCGGTGCGCAGTTCGGTGCGGCCGGGCGGCTCGCCGTAGCCGAAGGCCTCGTAGGGGGCGCGGGTGAGGGCGCGGCGGGCGGCCTTCAGCCACTGCGCGCGGGGGAAGGAGGCGAGGTCGGGCATGCCGGGGCGCAGGTCGTGGACGGGCCGGCCGGGCTTGCGCGGACCGGGGGCCGCGCCGGCCGGCGGGACCACCGTGCGGTCGGCGACCCGGGTGCCCGAGCCCTGGCGGGCGGTGAGCCAGCCCTCGGCGACCAGGTCGGCGTAGGCCTCGGCGACCGTGTTGCGGGCTACGCCCAGGTCGGCGGCGAGGGAGCGGGAGGACGGCAGCCGGGTGCCGGGGGCCAGCCGGCCGGTGCGGACGGCCTCGCGCAGGGCGTCGGTCAGGCCCCGGCGCAGCCCCGGTCCTGTCGGCTCCAGATGCAGGTCGACCCCGAAAGTGGCCCATGATTCCGCCATGGAAATGGACCATACCGGTGGGCTGCCCGGCTCCTAGGGTCGAGGACATGACCAACGTGACCGACAACACGACGACGGACGCCGCGGAGGCCGTGGCGGCCGTGGAGTACGCCCCCGAACACACCCCCCGACTGGCCTGGGCCGAGCTGGCCCCCGAGGTCTTCAAGGCGATGATCCGGCTGGACGCCGCCGCGAAGAAGGGCCTCGACGCGAGGCTGGTGGAGCTGGTCAAGGTCCGCGCCTCACAGATCAACCGCTGCGCGCTCTGCGTCGACATGCACAGCAAGGACGCGCTCGCGGCGGGCGAGAGCGTCGAGCGGATCGTCCAGCTCAGCGCGTGGGAGGAGTCGGAGCACTTCTACACCCGCAAGGAGCTGGCGGCGCTGGCGCTGACGGAGGCGGTGACCGTGCTGACGGACGGTTTCGCGCCGGACGCGGTGTGGGAGCGGGCGGCGCGGCACTTCGAGGAGGCGGAGCTGGCGCAGCTGGTCGCCACGATCACGGTGATCAACGCGTGGAACCGGTTCGGGGTGACGTGCCGTCTGGTGCCGGGGCACTACCAGGCGGGCCAGTACAAGTGACGTTCGCTCAGGGGGGTTCACGGTGACGAGCAAGGCCGAGGCGTTCCGCGCACTGCACCGCCGGCCCGCCCCCGAGGTCCCGCTCGTCCTGCCGGGCCCCTGGGACGCGGCCAGCGCCCGCGCACTGGCCGACGCCGGGTTCCCGGCGCTGGCGACCCCGAGCGCGGCCGTCGCCGCCTCCCTCGGCTACGCGGACGGGGAGACGCCGGCGCACGAGATGTTCGCGGCCGTCGCGCGGATCGCGCGGGCGGTGGACGTGCCGGTGACCGCGGACGTGGAGGACGGATACGGGCTGCCGCCGAAGGAGCTGGTCGAACGGCTGCTGGAGGCGGGGGCCGTGGGCTGCAACCTCGAGGACTCCAACGGGGGTGTCCTCGAGGACGCGCACGCCCACGCCGACCGGCTCGCCGAGGTGTGCTCGGCGGCCGGCGGCCTCCTCTTCGTCAACGCGCGGATCGACACCTTCGCCGTGGGCGTCGGGGACCCGTGCCGGGCCATCGAGCGGGCGGCGCTGTACGTCGCGGCGGGCGCCGACTGCGTGTACCCGATCCACGCCCCGGTGGCCGTGCTGCCGCTGCTGCGGTCCGGTATCCAGGGGCCGGTCAACGTGTTCGCCCGGCTCGACGAGGGCCCCTCACCCGCCGAACTCGGCGAACTCGGAGCCACCCGCGTCACATTCGGCCCCGGCCTCCACCAGCGGACCGACCACTCGCTGCGCACCCTCGCGACAGAGCTGGCGCCACCGGACAGATCAGGGCTCACGCGGCCCGGGAGATGAGGGCCGCCACGGCCCGGGAGCCGAGGATCACCGCGGCCCGAGGATGAGGGGCCAGCGCGGCCCAAGGATGAGGGGCCAGCGCGGCCCGGGGCCAAGGGCCGGCGCGGCCCGGGGATGAGGGTCACCGCGGCCCGGGGCCAAGGGTCGGCGCGGCCCAGAGGCCGAGGGCCGACGCGGCCCAGGGGCCAAGGGCCGACGCGGCCCAGAGGCCGAGGGCCGGCGCGGCCCAGGGCCGAGGATCGCCACGGCTCAGAGGCCAAGGGCCGGCGCGGCCCAGAGGCCGGGGGCCGGCGCGGCCCAGGGCCGAGGGTCAGGGTAGCCACGTGCGCCAGGTTGGCTCGTGGCTCTCCACCCACTTCTTCGCCGCCTCCTCGGGGGTGAGTTTCTGGTCGGCGATCATCAGGGACACCTGGTTCTGGTCCTCGACGGTCCACTTGAACTTCTTCAGGAAGGCCGCCGCCTTGCCGCCGTTCTTCGCGAAGTCCGCGTTGAGGTACTTCTCCAGGGGGGTGTGCGGATAGCCGCAGGCCACCTTGTCCGGTTCGGCGTCGCAGCCCTCCTTGTACGGCGGCAGCTTCACCTCCGTCATCGGGACCTTCTCGAACAGCCACTGGGGCGCGTACCAGTACGTCAGGAAGGGCTTCTTCTCCTTGGCGAACTGCCTCATCTGGGTGATCTGGGCGGCCTCGGAGCCGGCGAAGACGACCTGGTAGTCCAGCTTGAGGTTCTTCACCAGCGCCTTGTCGTTGGTGACGTAGGACGGGGAGCCGTCCATCAGCTGGCCCTTGCCGCCGCTCTCCGGCGTGCGGAAGTCCTCCGCGTACTTGTTGAGGTTCTTCCAGTCGGTGACGTCGGGGTGCTGCTTCGCGAAGTACGTCGGGACGAACCAGCCGATGTGCCCGGTGACGCCGAGTTCGCCGCCGCGCGCGATCGTCTTCTTCTCGTCGACGTAGCGCTTCTCCTGCTCGGGGTGGCCCCAGTCCTCCAGGAGCGCGTCGACGCGGCCCTGGCTGAGGGCGTCCCAGGCGGGCACCTCGTCGACCTGCACGGTGTCGACGCGGTAGCCGAGCTCGTGCTCCAGCAGGTACTGGGCGACGGCGACGTTGGCCTGCGCCCCCACCCAGGACTGCACGGACAGGGTGACGGACTTGGAGCCCTGGGCGTTGGCGAAGGGCGAGGCCTGCTTGGTCATGTCGGCGGCGCCGCACCCGGTCAGCAGCAGGAGCGCGGACGCCCCGCTCACCACGGCGGTCGTACGGAGTCGCATGTCAGGCCCCCTTCTTCGCGCGCCGGTCGGCGGGCTGCGTCACCCGGTCGAGCATCAGGCCGAGGCAGACGATCGCGGCGCCGGCCACCAGACCGGTCGCCAGGTCGCCCTGGGCGAGGCCGAAGACGACGTCGTAGCCGAGCGCGCCGCCGCCGACCAGGCCGCCGATGATGACGACGGCGAGGACCAGGACCACGCCCTGGTTCACGGCGAGCAGCAACGCCGGGCGGGCGAGCGGCAGTTGGACCTGCCGCAGCTGCTGGCCGCCGGTGGCGCCGAGGGAACGGGCGGATTCCATGGCGGCCGGGTCGACCTGGCGCAGCCCCTGGGCGGTGATGCGGACGACGGCCGGCAGGGCGTAGACGACGGCCGCGGCGACCGCCGGGGCACGGCCGACGCCGAACAGGGCGACGACCGGGATCAGGTACACGAACTGCGGCATCGTCTGGAAGACGTCCAGGACGGGCCGCAGCAGCCGCTCCACGCGGTCGCTGCGGGCGGCGGCGACGGCGGTGGCGAAGCCGAGGACGAGGGTGACGGCGACGGCCGCCAGGACCTGGGACAGCGTGTCCAGGGAGGGCTCCCACACGCCGAGCACGCCGATCGCGGCCATGGCGAGGACGGCGGTGAGCGCGGTGCGCCAGGTGCCGATCACCCAGGCCAGCGCGGCGACCAGGAGCAGCACCGACCACCAGGGCAGCGCCTGGAGGCCGTCGCGGACCGGGTCCAGGACCCAGGTGGTGAAGTGGCCGGCCCAGTCGGCGGTGCCGCCGACGACGGGGACGCCGGAGTAGAGGTGGGCGGTCATCCAGTCGACGACCCGGTTGACCGGCTCGGCGACGGCGACGGTCCAGGCGTCGGGCCAGTCGAGCAGGCCGGCGAGCCGGCCGCCCACGGCCACCGCGACGCCGGCGGCGAGCAGCGCCCACGTCCAGCGGGTGCGCCGGGACTCGCCGGCGCCCTGCCCGGCGGCGGCCGTCACCCGGTCCAGGACGACGGCGAGCAGCACGATCGGGATGCCGGCCGCGAGGGCCGCGCCGACGTCGACCGAGGCGAGCGCCTGGTAGACGCGGTCGCCGAGGCCGCCGCCGCCGATCACCGAGGCGATGACGGCCATGGACAGCGCCATCATGATCGTCTGGTTGAGTCCGAGGAGGAGTTCCTTGCGGGCCAGCGGGATCCGCGCGGTCAGCAGGCGCTGGCGGGCGGTCGCGCCCAGCGACTCCACCGCCTCCAGGACGCCCTTGTCGGCGCAGCGCAGGCCGAGCGCGGTGAGCCGGGCCATGGGCGGGGCGGCGTAGACGACGGTGGCGAGGACGGCGGCCGGGACGCCGATGCCGAAGACGAGGACGACGGGGAGCAGGTAGGCGAAGGCCGGGAGGACCTGCATGGTGTCCAGGATCGGGCGCAGGATCCGCTCCATGCGGTCGGACAGTCCGGCGGCGAGTCCCAGCACGGCGCCGACGACGACCGACGCGAGGACGGCGACCACCATCAGCGCGAGGGTCTGCATGGTGGGGACCCACATGCCGAGCAGTCCGCAGGCGAGGAACGCGGCGGCCGTGCCCAGCGCCAGCCGGACTCCGGCGACCCGCCAGGCGACGAGCGCGCCCAGCGCGGTGACGCCGGCCCAGCCGACGCCCAGCAGCACCAGGTACACGGCGCGCACGGACAGCACGACGGCGTTGCTGACGTGTCCGAAGAAGTACAGGAACAGCGGGTGGCTGTCCCGGTTGTCGATGATCCAGTCGCTGACGCCGGTCAGCGGTCCGGTGAGGTCGACGGTGAGGGCGTCGGGCCAACTGCCGCTGGCCCAGCGGGCGTTGGCGAGCGGCACGAGGATCGCCGCGGCGACCGCGAGGGCCAGCAGCTTGTGCGTGGCCCGGTGCTTGAGGAACGCGGGGACGGTGGCCCGGAACGCGGGTGCGGTGATCGTCGCCATCAGACTGCCTCCTTACGAGGCTCCGTCCCGGCGACGACACGGGGCTGCTCCGTCCCGGCCACGACGCCGAGCAGGGCGTCGGAGTCGACGATGCCGACGCACCGGCCGTGGTCGACGACCCGGGCGGGCGCCTTGGCGCGGGCGACCGCCTCGATCGCCTCCGACACGGTCGCGTCGGGGGCGACGGCGGGACCGCTGCCGGTCTCCTCCGCGGAGGGGATGCGCATGGCGGTGCGGACGGTCAGGACCTGCTCGCGGGGCACGTCGCGGACGAACTCGCGGACGTACTCGTCGGCGGGCGAGCCGACGATCTCCTCCGGGGTGCCGAGCTGGACCACGCGGCCGTCGCGCATCAGGGCGATGCGGTCGCCGAGCTTGAGCGCCTCGTTGAGGTCGTGGGTGATGAAGACCATCGTGCGGCCCTCCTCGCGGTGCAGGCGGACCACCTCCTCCTGCATGTCCCGCCGGATCAGCGGGTCGAGCGCGCTGAACGGCTCGTCGAAGAGCAGGACCTCGGGGTCGACGGCGAGCGCGCGGGCGAGTCCGACGCGCTGCTGCTGGCCGCCGGACAGCTGGCCGGGCCGGCGCTGCTCCATGCCCTCCAGGCCGACCTTGGCGACGATCTCGCGGGCCCGGTCCCGGCGTTCGGCCTTGCCGACGCCCTGGATCTCCAGGCCGTAGGCGACGTTGTCGAGGACCGTGCGGTGCGGGAGGAGGCCGAAGTGCTGGAAGACCATCGCGGCGCGGTGGCGGCGCAGTTCGCGCAGCCGGGCGCGGTCCATGGCGCGGACGTCCTCACCGTCGACGACGATGGCGCCGGCGGTCGGCTCGATCAGCCGGGTCAGACAGCGCACCAGGGTGGACTTGCCGGAGCCGGACAGGCCCATGACGACGAAGACCTCGCCCTTGCGCACGTCGAAGGTGACGTCCCGGACGGCGGCCGTGCAGCCGGTGCGCGAGCGCAGCTCGGCGGCCGGCAGGGCGGCCAACTCGGGGTCGACCGGCACGCGTTCGGGCTTGGGGCCGAAGACCTTCCACAGGCCTTCGACGCGGAACACCGGGGAGTTGGAGACCTCGGTCATCGCACACCACCGCCGATCCGCTCGGCGGCTGCCGCACCGATCCGGTCGCCCGTGTCGTCACCTATGAGGTCCACGGCCTTCTCTCCCACCATCAGCACTCCGATCATCGGGTTCACCGCGGTCATGGTCGGGAAGACCGAGGCGTCGGCGATCCGCAGTCCTTCCAGTCCGCGGACACGCAACTCGGGATCGACGACGGCGAGTTCGTCGTCAGCCGCGCCCATGCGGCAGGTGCCGGCCGGGTGGTACACGGTGTGCGCCACCTTGCGGGCGTACTCGCTGAGCTCTTCGTCGCTCGTGATGTGCGGCCCGGGGGCCACCTCGCGCTTGAGCCAGGGGGCGAGGGGCTCGGTAGCGGCGATCTCGCGGGCGATGCGGATGCCGTCGACGAGGGTGCGGGCGTCGTAGTCGTCCTCGTCGGTGAAGTAGCGGAAGTCGAGGGCGGGCTTCACGGACGGGTCGGCGCTGGTCAGGTAGAGCCGGCCGCGGCTCTTCGGCTTGGGGATGTTCGGGGTCATGGAGACGCCGAACTCCGGCCGCTCGTAGCCGAGTCGCTCGGGGTTGTCCGTGAACGGGATCTGGTAGAAGTGGAACATCAGGTCCGGGCCCGCGTGTTCGGGGTCGCGGCGCACGAACAGGCCCGCGTCGGAGTCCATCGCGGAGTTCTCGGGGATCGGCCCGTGGGTCTCCCAGACGATCACCGACTCGGGGTGGTCGAGGAGGTTCTCGCCGACGCCGGGCAGGTCGTGGACCACGGGGATGCCGAGCGCGTCCAGGTCGCCCTTGGGGCCGATGCCGGAGTGCATCAGCAGTCGCGGGGAGTCCACCGCGCCGGCGCACAGCACGACTTCGCGCCGGGCCCGTACGAGGCGTTCCGTGCCGTCCTTCGCCCGCACGTGCACGCCCCGCGCGCGCGTGCCGTCCAGCTCCAGCCGGTAGGCCCAGGTCTCCAGCAGGATCGTCAGGTTGGGGCGCTCGTCCATCACCGGGTGCAGGTACGCCACCGAGGCGCTCGACCGCTTGTTGTTCTCCGGGTGGTAGGCGAGGTCGAAGAAGCCGACGCCGTCGTCGAACGGCTTCTTGTTGAAGCCCTCGACGCGGGGGACGCCGAGGTTCGTCTGCGCGGCGTCGACGAAGTCGCGGGCGATGGCGTTGCGGTCCTTCTCGTCCACCGGGACGATGTTGTTCTTCAGCCGCGCGAAGTACGCCTCCATCGGCACCGCGCCCCAGCCCTCGGCGCCGGCCTGCTCCCACTCGTCCCAGTCGGAGGGCAGCGGCTTGAAGGCGATGAGGGTGTTGTGGGAGGAGCAGCCGCCCAGGACGCGGGCGCGGCTGTGCCGGATGTGGGAGTTGCCGCGCGGCTGCTCGGTGGTCGGGTAGTCGTAGTCCAGCTCGCCGCCGAGCAGCCCCATCCAGCGGCGCAGGGTCAGCACGTCGTCACGGCCGACGTCGCTGGGGCCGCCCTCGATGACGGCGACGGTCACGTCGGGGTTCTCGGTGAGCCGGGAGGCGATGACCGAGCCGGCGGTTCCGCCGCCTATGACGACATAGTCGTATTCGTCGAACGCATGGGTGTGATCGGACATGAGAGTGGTACTCCAGGGGTGCGATGGGGGAGGACTGGAGGGTCTGACGTCTGATGGAGGGTTCTGACGGAGGTGCTGACGAGGGGTGAGGGGGAAGGCGGGCCGTCGTGCGCGGCGGGTCGGCTCAGCCGGCGAACCAGCGGACGGGCTTGGGGGCGAGGTTCTGGTAGACGTGCTTGGCCTCGCGGTACTCGGCGAGCCCGGCGGGGCCGAGTTCACGGCCGACGCCGCTCTTGCCGAAGCCGCCCCACTCCGCCTGCGGCAGGTAGGGGTGGAAGTCGTTGATCCAGACGGTGCCGTGGCGCAGCCGGGCGGCGACCCGGCGGGCGCGGCCCGCGTCGGAGGTCCACACGCCGCCTGCGAGCCCGTACTCGGTGTCGTTGGCGAGGGCGACGGCCTCGTCCTCGGTGCGGAAGGTCTCGACGGTGAGGACGGGTCCGAAGACCTCCTCCCGGACGACCCTCATCTCGCGGTGGCAGTGGTCGAGGACGGTCGGCTCGTAGAAGTAGCCGTTCTCGGGCCGCTCCGGGGAGGGGTCGGGCCGCCGGCCGCCGGAGCGCAGCACCGCGCCCTCCTTGAGCGCCGACTCGACGAAGTCCTCGACCTTGGCGCGCTGCTGCTCGGAGACGAGGGGGCCGCACTCGACGCCGTCCTCGGTGCCGCGGCCGAGGCGGATCTTCCCGGCCCGGCGCGCGAGTTCGTCGACGAAGCGGTCGCGGACGGACTCCTCGACGATGAGCCGGGCGCCCGCCGAGCAGACCTGGCCGCTGTGGATGAAGGCCGCGTTGAGGGCCTGGTCGACGGCGGTGTCGAAGCCCTCCTCCGTCGCGCAGGCGTCGGCGAAGACGACGTTGGGGTTCTTGCCGCCGAGTTCGAGTGCGACCTTCTTGACGGAGGGGGCGGCGGCCTGCGCGACCTTGGTGCCGCTGATCAGGCCGCCGGTGAAGGAGACGAGGTCGACGTCGGGGTGCTCGGCGAGTCGGGCGCCGACGGTGTGGCCGGGGCCGGTGACGATGTTGGCGACGCCGGCGGGCAGTCCGGCCTCGGCCAGCAGGTCGATGAGCGCGACGGTCGTCAGCGGGGTGATCTCGCTCGGCTTGACCACGAAGGTGTCGCCCGCGGCGAGCGCCGGCGCGATCTTCCAACTGGCCTGGAGGAGGGGGTAGTTCCAGGGGGTGATCAGCGCGCAGACACCTATCGGCTCGTGCACGACGACGCTGTGGACGTCGGGCGAACCCGCGTCGACGACCCGGCCGGGGGCCTCGGCGGCGACGAGGTCGGCGAAGTAGCGGAAGGCGTCGGCGACGCAGTCGATGTCGACGCGGCCCTCCTCGACGGTCTTGCCCGCGTCCCGGCTCTCCAGCAGGCCGAGCCGCTCGCGGTCCCGGCTGAGGAGGTCGGCGACGCGGCGCAGCAGGGCCGCGCGGTCGGCGGCCGGGGTGTGCGGCCAGGGGCCGTGGTCGAAGGCCCGGCGTGCGGCCGCGACCGCGAGGTCGGTGTCCTTCTCGTCGCCCTCCGCGACCACGGCGAAGGGCAGGGCGTCCGCGGGGTCGAGGATCTCGCGTGTGGCGCCGGACACGGCTTCACGCCATTCTCCGTCCACGTGGATGGTCTTCCGCGCCTGGGGTTCTGTGTTGTCCGCCATGATCGGGATTGCCTTCCGTTCCTGTTCACTGCCGGTGCGTCACACGCGTGTGACTCACCGGGACGCGTGACCGCATGCCCCGAGGCTCGGATTGCATGCGCAATCCTTGGCCGAAAGTGCGCCGTGTCACGTGAGATGGGTAGGAAGCGGGACAAATCAGACATGACCGATCCCCGGGCGGTAGCACCGCCCGGGGATCGGTTCAAGCAGCGGAAGCTCAGATGAGGCCGAGCGCGCGGACCGCCTCGCGCTCCTCCTCCAGCTCCTTGACGGAGGCGTCGATGCGGGCGCGGGAGAACTCGTTGATCTCCAGGCCCTGGACGATCTCGTACTTGCCGTCCTTGACGGTGACCGGGAAGGAGGAGATCAGGCCCTCGGCGACGCCGTAGGAGCCGTCCGACGGGATGCCCATGGAGACCCAGTCGCCCTCGGCCGTGCCGTTGACCCACGAGTAGACGTGGTCGATGGCGGCGTTGGCGGCGGAGGCGGCCGACGAGGCCCCGCGGGCCTCGATGATGGCGGCGCCGCGCTTGGCGACGGTCGGGATGAAGTCCTCGGCCAGCCACTTCTCGTCGTTCACGAGCTCGGCGGCGTTCTTGCCGGCGACGGTGGCGTGGAAGATGTCCGGGTACTGCGTGGCGGAGTGGTTGCCCCAGATGGTCAGACGCTTGATGTCGGCGACCGTGGAGCCCGTCTTCTTCGCGAGCTGGGTCAGCGCGCGGTTGTGGTCGAGGCGGGTCATCGCGGTGAAGCGCTCGGCCGGTACGTCGGGCGCGGCGGCCTGGGCGATCAGCGCGTTGGTGTTGGCCGGGTTGCCGACGACCAGGACCCGGATGTCGTCCGCGGCGTGGTCGTTGATGGCCTTGCCCTGCGGCTTGAAGATGCCGCCGTTGGCCTCCAGGAGGTCGCCGCGCTCCATGCCCTTGGTGCGGGGGCGGGCGCCGACGAGGAGACCGACGTTGGCGCCGTCGAAGGCGACGTTCGGGTCGTCGGTGATCTCGATGCCCTGGAGCAGCGGGAACGCGGAGTCGTCCAGCTCCATGGCCGTGCCCTCGGCGGCCTTGAGCGCCGGGGTGATCTCCAGCAGGCGCAGCTTGACCGGCACGTCCGCGCCGAGCAGCTGGCCGGAGGCGATGCGGAAGAGCAGGGCGTAACCGATCTGGCCGGCCGCGCCGGTGACGGTGACGTTCACGGGAGTGCGGGTCATGGCGTTCTCCGTATGACAGCTGGCGGCGGGGCGTCCCTGCCCCGGGTGGGACGTACAGATGATCGATCTCTTGATACCAAGAGATCCATCCAGCGGTCAGGCTATCGCGCATCCGGGATCCCGGACGTCCGGGGTTGTGTGGCCCAGCCCACAGACCGTCACCACACCGCCCGCCACACCGCCCGCCGCCCGCCGCCCGCCGCACACGAAACGGCGGCCGCCGGTCCGGGAGAGGGGATCGAGCGGCCGCCGGGTGGGGGGCCGGGGGGCCGGACTCCCGTGGGGGTACGGTTCGCGTGCCCAGGCGCGGCTCGGTTAATCCCGCACGGCCGGCTTTTCTCGCCGGAGTCACCCGGGTGGAGTAGGGGGTGCAGCCCTCACGGGGTACAGCCCTCTCGGCCCGAGGCGAGCACCGCGCAGGCGCGGGCCTCGGCCGGATCCCGCACCGCGATCATCGAGGTGTACGCGATGGCGTCGCCGGCGGTCGTGACGCTCCCGGCGTACCGCACCGCGCCGACGGTCACCCGCACCTCGTCGCCGAGTCCCGCCCGAGTGATCCGGCCCCAGGCCGCGCCGCAGGTCCGGCTGTAGCGGACCTCCAGCAGCGTGCCGCCGACGGTCACGTCCTTCGCGGTGGCGGCCAGATCACCGCTGCACCCCATCGCCTCCGCGTCCTTGCCGGTACAGCCGCCCCCGAAGCACAGCACACCGACGGGGAGGGGCGCGGACGGACCGGGGACCCCCGAGGGCGACACGGCACCCACCCGCTCACCGCCCCGACGGCCGCCGTCACCGCCGTCGCCGCCGTCACCGTCGGCATCGGTGAGAAGGAAGCCCCCCACGGCGACGATCACCACTCCGACCACACCGGCGAGGAACATGCCGGGGCGGGGCCGTGCGGGGGGCGGTGACTGCGGTGCAGGGGGCGGTGACTGCCGTGCGGGGGGCGGCGGTTGGGGTGAGGGAGCCCTGGGAGGCGGGTCCGGGTGGGCGAGGGGGGCGGGCTTCGAGGGGAAGGCGTCACGTGGCTCCGCTCGGCTCCAGGCGCGTTCCGTCCGCTCCCAGAGCGGGATCAGGCGGGCCGGGTCCGCGCCGGTGACCTCGGCGAGGGCGATGACCGCGCCCTTGGGGGCGAGCAGCCCTCCGCTCAGGTACCGCTCCCAGAACGCCCTGCCGTACCCGGTGCGGTCGGCGAGCGTGGCGACGCTCAGACCGGCGTCGTCCACGAGCTGTCGTAGCCGACGGGCGAACTCCCGCACCTGCGGGTCGAGTTCGTCCGGAAGGTCCCTCCGATGAGGCATCGGTCCCCCCTTCATCCGTCATGCCCCGTTTGACCGTTGAGCAACGGTATCGCTCAGCCGAACACCACCGCTCCCCCCACGGCGGTGAGCAGCACGGCGAGCAGCAGCAGAACGGCGGTGAGCAGCAGCCGCCGCCCGGCCGCCCGGGGCCGCGGCGACCGCGGCGGCTCCTCCAGCCGGTCCCACCAGGGGACCGTGGGGACTTCCTCGTACGCCCCGGCCTCGCCTGCGGTCGCCGCGAGCGGCGGCGGGGACGGCCGGGGCCAGGCCTCGACGGCCAGTTCCCAGCGCACGGTGTGGCGTTCGGCATCCGCGCCGGCCACGCCCGCCACCCGGCACAGCGCGGCGACGGCCTGCCGGGGCGGCGGCTGGACGGCGTTGAGGTAGCGCTGCCAGGAGGACTTGCTGTAGGCGGTGCGGGCGGCGAGCGCGGCCAGGCTGAGGCCCGTGCCGTCCTTCAACTGCCGCAACTGCTCGACGAAGTGCCGCACCTCCGACGGCAGGTCGTCCGGCAACGGCTGCCAGGCGCCCATCGCCCACCTCCCCTTCGGTCCGTTGGGGGGACGACGTCCGGCGACCGGCCGGTTCCCGCGAGGGCCCGGATCGCCGGGACTGTGGCCGGGCGGACACACGATGGCGGAACCGTCACCGCTGCGCCACAGCGGACGGACAGCCATTGAACCGGCCGCCGCGGGTGCGGGAGCGTGGAACGCGTCGGCGGCCCGTCCCCGCTCGGGGGAGAGGACGGGCCGCCGGTCACGTCGGACGCCTCAATGGGCGCCGCGCGAGGGTCAGTTGCTGACGGTGAAGTGCAGGGTGTCCTTCAGGAACGGGATCTGGAGCCACGGGTCCGGCTGCGCCATCAGCGCCAGCAGGACGATCGTCCCGCCGAGCACGCCGTACGTCGCTATGTCGGTGAAGCGGGACCGGACGGCGAGCATGCCGACGCCGGGCAGGAGCCAGCGCAGCACGGCTCCGGTGAGCAGCGCGGCGCCGATGAGGATGATGCCGACCCGGAAGAGGTCGAACGCGGTGATCAGCAGCCCCAGCGCGACCATCGCCAGGACGGCGAGCATCGGCCACTGCCGCGCCGGCGCCGGGGCGTCGCGGGGCGCGGCCCGGCCACCGCCCTCGGGACGCGCGGTGTCCCGGGTGAACAGCGGGAAGCGGCGCGTGGTGCGGCGCGGGACGCCCTCGGCGTCGGGCGCGCTGACGGGGTCGCTGACGACCGGTTCCTCGAACGCCTCGTTGTGCTGCGTGCTCACGGGCTCCGTGCTCGCGGCGTTCTCCGGCTTCTGCGCGTTCTCAGCCGGCACTGCGCTCCGCCGCCTCGACCACGTTGACGAGCAGTTGCGCGCGGGTCATGGGGCCGACCCCGCCCGGGTTGGGGGAGATCCAGCCGGCGACCTCGCGGACGTCCGGGTGGACGTCGCCCACGATCCGCCCCTCGGCGTTGCGGGAGACGCCGACGTCGAGGACGGCCGCGCCCGGCTTGACGTCCTCGGGCCGGACCAGGTGGGCGGACCCGGCGGCGGCGACGATGATGTCCGCGCGCTTGAGGTGCGCCGACAGGTCGCGCGTCCCCGTGTGGCACTGCGTGACCGTGGCGTTCTCGCTGCGCCGCGTCAGCAGCAGCGGCATCGGGCGGCCGATGGTGACCCCGCGGCCGACGACCACGACCTCGGCGCCCTTGATCTCGACGCCGTGCCGGCGCAGCAGCGTGAGGATGCCGTGGGGCGTGCAGGGCAGCGGTGCGGGCTCGTTCAGGACCAGCCGGCCGAGGTTCATCGGGTGCAGGCCGTCGGCGTCCTTGGCCGGGTCCATCAGCTCCAGGATCCGGTTCTCGTCGACGCCCCGGGGCAGCGGCAGCTGCACGATGTAACCGGTGCAGGCGGGGTCGTCGTTCAGCTCGCGGACGACCGCCTCGATCTCCTCCTGCGTCGCCGTGCCGGGCAGCTCGCGCTGGATGGAGGCGATGCCGACCTCGGCGCAGTCGCGGTGCTTGCCGGCGACGTACTTCTGGCTGCCGGGGTCGTCCCCGACGAGGATCGTGCCGAGGCCGGGCGTGACGCCCTTCCCCTTCAGCGCCGCCACGCGGGCGGTCAGATCCGACTTGATCTCGGCTGCGGTGGCCTTGCCATCGAGAAGCTGGGCGCTCATGGACCCATCCTCCCGGATGACGCCCTCCCGGTTCCAATCCGGGGGAGCCCGCCCGGCCCCGGACAGTGATCACGAGGTTGCACTTGCACAACGTGTGTGCGATGCCGCTGGACAACGCTCCCGCCGCTGCTGAACGATTGACGGACAGTGCCGCGGGCAGTACCGGGGGGACGCACCGCATCTGTAGGGATGTTTCCTCCGCACCGTGCCGCGCGTCGTCCCCGCACACGAGTGACACGGAGGAAGGACCGCCATGAGTTTCGGCGAGCCGAACAACCCCTACGGGCCGCCGCAGCAGCAGCCCCCGTCGGCCCCGCAGCCCCAGCCCCAGCCTCCGGCCGGTCCCGGCTACGGCTATCCGCAGCAGGGCCCGCCCCCGCAGGGCTACGGAGTGCCGCAGGCGCCGCCGTACCCGCAGCAGGGCTACCCGCAGTACCCGGGAGGCGCCGACCCGCACTACCAGGGGGGCGGCTACCACGGCGGTCCGCAGACGATGCCGGGCATCACGCGCGCGGCGCGCATCATGCTGGGCCTGGTCGTCCTGGCGCACGTCATCGTCGCCGGCTCCTACTTCTGGGTGCTGTCCCGGTGGGACGAGGAGATGGCCGACGCGGGCATCAGCGGCGACGCGAACGCCGAGCAGTTCGCCGACATCGGCAAGGGCGTCGTCGTCTTCTTCGCCTGCCTGGCCATCGTGTTCGCGGTGCTGGGCCTCGTGCTGCTGCTCCAGTACGCCAAGGGCGGCAACGGCGTGCGCGTGTGCTCGATCGTCTACGGCTCGTTCGCCATCGTCACCGGGATCTTCATGCTCACGGCCTACGGGCTCGGGCTGCTCCTCATGGCCGTCGCGATCATGCTCATCGTCTTCTCGGCGAAGCGGCCGACCGCGGAGTGGTTCCGCCGCCCGCGCCACTGACGACCACCGGCCGAAGGGCCGTGCCCGGCCCCCGAGCGGGGGCGGGCACGGCCCTTCGGTCCGTCCGCGGCTCATCCGGCCGGCTGTGGGGCCGGCTGCCGGTGAGGCTCTTGCGGGCTCAGTGGAACTTGCGGGCTCAGTGGAAGAAGTGCCGCGTCCCGGTGAAGTACATCGTCACGCCCGCCTTCCGCGCGGCCTCGACGACCTGCTCGTCGCGGACCGAACCGCCCGGCTGCACCACGGCCTTGACGCCGGCCTCGGTGAGGATCTCCAGCCCGTCCGGGAAGGGGAAGAACGCGTCGGACGCGGCGTACGCGCCCTGCGCGCGCTCGGCGCCGGCCCGCTCGACCGCGAGCTTCGCGGAGTCGACCCGGTTGACCTGCCCCATGCCGACGCCGACGGAGGCGCCGTCCTTGGCGAGCAGGATGGCGTTGGACTTCACGGCCCGGCAGGCCTTCCAGGCGAACGCCAGCTCGGCCAGCTCGTCGGCGGAGAGGGCGTCCCCGGCCGCGAGGGTCCAGTGGGCGGGGTCGTCGCCGTCGGCCTGGAGCCGGTCCGTCACCTGGAGCAGCGCGCCGCCGTCGACGGGCTTGATCTCGACGGGGTTCGCGGGCGCGCCCGGGGCCTTCAGCACACGGATGTTCTTCTTCTTCGCGAGGGCCTCCAGGGCGCCGTCCTCGTAGTCGGGCGCGACGATGACCTCGGTGAAGATCTCGGCGACCTGCTCCGCCAGCTCCTTGCTGACCGGCCGGTTGACGGCGATGACCCCGCCGAAGGCCGACAGCGGGTCGCACGCGTGCGCCTTGCGGTGCGCCTCGGCGACGTCCGCGCCGACCGCGATGCCGCAGGGGTTGGCGTGCTTGATGATCGCGACGGCGGGCTCGTCGTGGTCGTACGCGGCACGGCGCGCGGCGTCCGTGTCCGTGTAGTTGTTGTACGACATCTCCTTGCCGTGCAGCTGCTCGGCCTCGGCGAGACCGCCGCCGCCGTCCACGTAGAGGGCGGCGGGCTGGTGCGGGTTCTCGCCGTAGCGCAGGGTGCTCTTGCGCTCCCAGGTGGCGCCGAGGAAGTCGGGGAAGCGCGACTCGTCGACGGGCGCGTAGGAGGAGGCGAACCAGGAGGCGACCGCCACGTCGTAGGCGGCGGTGTGCTGGAAGGCCTCGGCGGCGAGCCGCTTGCGGGTGGTCAGGTCGAAGCCGCCGGCCTGCACTGCGGCGAGGACGTCGGCGTACCGGGCCGGGCTGGTGACGACGGCCACCGACGGGTGGTTCTTCGCGGCGGCGCGCACCATGGACGGCCCGCCGATGTCGATCTGCTCGACGCACTCGTCGGGCGAGGCCCCCGAGGCGACGGTCTCCCGGAACGGGTAGAGGTTGACGACGACCAGGTCGAACGGCTCGACGCCCAGCTCGGCGAGCTGCTCGCGGTGGCTGTCGAGCCGCAGGTCGGCGAGGATGCCGGCGTGGACCTTGGGGTGCAGGGTCTTGACCCGGCCGTCGAGGCACTCGGGGAAGCCGGTGAGCTCCTCGACCTTGGTGACGGGGACGCCGGCGGCGGCGATGCGGGAGGCCGTGGACCCGGTGGAGACGAGCTCGACACCGCTCTCGTGCAGCCCGCGCGCGAGCTCTTCCAGACCGGTCTTGTCGTAGACGCTGACGAGCGCGCGACGGATGCCCCGCTTGCCGCTCTCTGCCGTGACAGTGCTGTCGGCGGTCACTGGATAACTACCTTTCGTCCCTCAATGCGATAGCCGTTGCGGGCGAGCCGCCCCACGACCTCGACGAGCAGCCTTCGCTCGACTTCCTTGATGCGCTCGTGCAGCGCGCTCTCGTCGTCCTCGTCCCGGACCTCGACCACGCCCTGGGCGATGATCGGGCCGGTGTCGACGCCGTCGTCGACGAAGTGGACGGTGCAGCCGGTGACCCTGGCGCCGTACGCGAGCGCGTCACGGACGCCGTGGGCGCCGGGAAAACTGGGGAGGAGGGCCGGGTGCGTGTTGACGAACCGCCCGCCGAACCGCGCCAGGAACTCCTTGCCCACGATCTTCATGAACCCGGCGGAGACGACGAGGTCGGGCTCGTGACCGGCGACGGCCTCGGCGAGGGCGGCGTCCCACTCCTCGCGCGTGCCGTAGTCCTTCACCTTCCGCACGAAGGTGGGGATCCCGGCGCGCTCGGCCCGAGCGAGCCCCTCGACGCCCTCGCGGTCGGCTCCGACGGCCACGACCTCGGCGCCGTAGGCCTCGACGCCGGCGGCGGCGATCTCGTCGAGCAGCGCCTGAAGGTTCGTGCCGGATCCGGAGACCAGCACGACAAGGCGCTTGGCCGGCTCGGCCACGGGCTTGGCGGCCACGGCGGGGCCCTTTCTCGGGAGAGCGTTTGTAGGGTCGTACGAATGCATCGCGCCCCGGGATACGGGGAAGTCTACGAACCGGCCGACCGTCAGCAACGATACCGGCACACCGGACGGCCCCCTCGGGACGGGGGCGTGGCCGGAAGGTAGCGTCTGGGTCGAGCGGGCGCGGGAACGCGACCGCCGTGCGGTGCGTTCTCGAAGTGACCGCGCGCATCGGCGGCCGCAGGAGGCCGCGGGTGCAGCCGTGGTCGCCGACGACCACCCACATCCGCAACCGTGATCACCTAGGGGAAGACGCTCACTTGATGCCGGACCGCAGTCTGCGACTCCTCACGCTCCCCCCGCTGTCACCGCAGGGAGGGGAGCGCGGCGCCGTGCTGCTGCGGGAGCGCCCAACGACCCCGCCCGACGCGCCCTCCGCCCGTGGCGACGGCGCCCCCGAGGACGCCCGCCCCGCGTCCCCGTCCACGGACGACAACCCCTTCGCCCCGCCGCCGGAGAACGCCCCCGACCGCCCGTGGCAGCCCCGCCACCCGGCCCCGGGCGGCGACCCCGACGGCTCCTCCGACCCCTCCGGCTCCGCAGGTCCCCCCTGGGGCAGCCAGTGGAGCGACCGCCAGCCCGGCCGCGCCCCCGGCGGCTTCGGCGAGCGTCCCGACGGCGGACCCGAGGGCGGCCCCGGCGGTCAGACGCCGCCCCCGCGCTGGGACCCGACGGACCCGACCCAGCGCCGGGCGCGCTACGCGCTGCTGTGCGGCATGTGGGCCTTCTTCTTCGCCCTCTTCGGCTGGCCCTACGTCGCCCTGATGCTCGGCGCGCTCGCCGTCCACTGGGGCATCAGCGCCCTGCGCGCAAAGCCGCGCACCCCGGACCCGACGGTCCCGCAGCCCCCCGAGCCCACCGGCCGCCCCCAGCGCACGGCGGCGATCAGCGGCCTGGTCACGGCGGGCCTGGCCCTGACCCTGGTCGCCGCGACCTTCACCGCGCAGCTGGTCTACCGCGACTACTACACCTGCACGAACGACGCCCTGACGAACGAGGCGACGCAGGCATGCAACGAACTGCTGCCGGAACAACTGCGGGACGTGCTGGGCGCGAACGCGTAGGCAGGGTCAAGTTCAGCCCGTCCGGCGTTTGAGGACGAGGCCCGTTCAGGGCCGAAACGGGGGTCCGGGGGCGGAGCCCCCGGGGACGATGGGGGTCCCCCCGCTCGAGCGAAGCCGAGAGTGGGGGAGGGAAGGGGCGGCGGGGGCGAAATCCCCCTCGACGGTCACCCGTCACCGACTCCCGCCCCCGCCCCCCTCCCCCTCCCCCTCCCCCTCCCCCTCCGCCACCTCCCGCAACGCGGCCCACCGCACCTCCCGTGCACCCTCCCCATGCCAAGCCCCCACCCCCGCGGCCGCCCCCCGCCCCCGCCACCCCCGCACCCCCAGAGCCACCGGCACCCCCACCCCCACGACCCACACCACCACGGCGCCCCCCACCTGCCACCACACCGGCCCGAACCGGGCCAACACCTCCACGCCCAGCGGCCCCCCGGCGAACCCCGCAAGCACCCCGAACCCCACCCCGCACACCACCCCGGACAGCACCACGACCCCGACGGTCCCCCGCCAGGACCAAGCGTCACCCGCCCCTGCGCCCGCGCCCTTCACCCGCGCGCCCCGCCCCACGAACCACCCCACCAACGCCCCCGCCACCCCCGGCACCACCAGAGCCGCCCAGTTCAGCCAGGTCCCCGCCCCCGCCTCCGGCACCGCCGCCAGCAGCGGGAACGGCGGCAGCAAAGACGCGGGCTCCGACCCCAGCGGCCCCACCACATGCCCCGCCCCCAGCACGAACCCGGGCCCGAGCGCGTACGCCGCCCCCCACACCGCCGCGTTCGGCACCAGCGCCACACACAGCAACAGCACCGCGAACCGCCCCGACCACCCCTCCGTGAGCTGCACGAACGCCCCTCGCGCGGCCCCGAGGTGCCACACCGACGACACCGCCACGAGCAGCGCCCCGCCCCCGGCCAGCACCGCCGCCCCGACCCCGGCCGCCCGCACGGCGACCGCCCCCGCCCGCCCGTCCTCTCCCCCGAGCCCTCCTGCGAGCCCTCCACCGAGGCCGCCCCCGAGCCCTCCTCCGGGGACGAACCGCCGCGCCCCGCCCGCACCCGGGATCCACCGCAGCGCCCGCTCCACGGGCCCGCGCGGACGCCCGTACGCCGTCCAGACCCCCACCCCCGCCGCCCCCAGCGCGACGGCCGGCACACACACGACGGTCCACCCCCACGACGGCCGCAACGCCCCGCCCGCCGCGTACACCACGGCGCCCGCGCCCACGGCGAGGTACCCGACGACGACCCCCGCCCACGCCGTCCGCGCGCTCACCAGCGGCACGCTCCCGCTCTCCCCGTCCTCGCACCCGCCGCCGCCCCCGTCCACCGCGTCCCGCGCCGCGCGGTGCACCAGCCACACCGGCAGCACGAGCAGCAGCAACGGCGTGACCCCCACCGGCGCCGGAACCCCGGACAGCGTGTCCGCGCGCACCAGTTCCGCCCCGTGGGCCAGCACCCACAGCGAGGCCGCGACCCGCAACGCGCCCCCCGGCCCGCTGTCGGGATACGGCGAACTGATCCACAGCATCGTCGCGAGCACGGCGAGCGCGCCGAGCCCCAGCCCGGCCGCCAGCACCCCGCCGAGCAGGCTGGTGCCCAACCCCGCGGGCGCACGGCCGAGCATCCGGGTGCGCAGGGGCGACGACGACGGTCGGCGAGCGGTCATCTGGATCACGCCCGTCATGGTCCCAACGACACGCGCTTTCCCGTCGTAATAGGCGAACCGCCGTTGTGTCGCCCAATATACGTTTATGTACTTTTTCGGACGGAGGGGCGAACGGTGACGACCCAGAGCCCTGGCACCCCGCTCCCCCCGCCCAAGGAGCGCCGACGCCTGCGAGAGAGCGCCTCGCTGACGCAGGCTCAGCTCGCCGCACAACTGGGCGTCGCCCGGGAGACGGTGCGCGCGTGGGAATCCGGCCGCACGACTCCACGAGGCCGCAGACGGGAGGCGTACGCGAAGCTGCTGGCCTCACTCACCGACACCCCGGAACCCGAACCCCCCGTGACCGCAACGCTCGTCGATCCCCCCACCGGCACCGACCCCGAGCGGACCCCCACCCGCGCACCCGATCGCACGCCCGATCGCACCTCCGCCCGCGCACCCCGCCGAGCACCCGCGCGCGCCCTGCGCCCCCGCCCGACGCCGACCACCCCCGCACCACCGCGGCCACCGCATTCCCCCGCCCCCGACTCCCCTTCCCTGACGCCCGCTCAGGCCTTCGACGCCCTCTACGCCTTCTGCGCCCCCTCCCTCGTCCGCCAGGCCTACCTCCTCACCGGCCGCCGCGAACTCGCGCGCGAATCGGTCGAACGGGCCTTCCAGACCGCCTGGGATCGCTGGCCCGAGGTGGCCGTGGACCCCGACCCGGCGGGCTGGGTACGGGCGACGACCTACGAGTACGCCCTCTCCCCCTGGCACCAGTTCCGCCCGCGTTTCCGCAACCCCGAGCCCCCGCCCGCCGTCCCGGCCGACCGCGCGCTGATGGACGTGCTCCTGTCCCTCCCGCCGTCCTACCGCCGCACCCTGCTGCTCTACGACGGGATCGGCCTCGGGCTGCCGGAGACCGCGGCGGAGACGGAGGCCAGCACACCCGCCACCGCGAACCGCCTGCTGCACGCCCGCGAGGCGGTCAGCGCCCGGCTGCCCGATCTGGCCGCCCCGGGCCGACTGCACCGCCGGCTGGCGGAGGTGGCGTCCGCGGAGCGCCTGCGCGCGGCCAAGCCGTCGGTCGTCCGCATGGGCAGCGAACGCCGGGCCCGGTTCTGGACGAGGGCGGCGATCGCGTTCACGGTCGCCCTGATCAGCGCGACGGCCCTGACCCTCCAGACGGCCCCCACCCGGTACGAACCCCCGGTCCCGCCGGGCGAGACGGTCCCCGGAGTCCCCCCGCGAGCGGCCCCCGGCGCTCTCTCCGACAAGGAACTCGCCCTGCGAGCCAAACTCCGCGCAGAACTGACCCACGGCCCCCAGAGACTCACCCCAGAACCGCGATAGCTCCCCCCGGCTGTGGGCAGTCGTTCCGCAGGGCGATGGGGGTCCCCCCGCTCGAGCGAAGCCGAGAGTGGGGGAGGGTGGGCACAGCCACCAGCGCCGGGTGCCCCCCTCAAGCAACGGCACCTTCGGAAACGCGAGCGGGCCCGCCCCCCACCAGGGGAAACGGGCCCACCCACGCACGTACAGCTCGGCGCAGCCGAAACCTCAGCCGGCCAGGATCTCCCGCGCCAGCTTCGCCGTCTCGGTGGGCGTCTTGCCCACCTTGACGCCGGCGGCCTCGAGGGCTTCCTTCTTCGCCGCGGCCGTGCCGGAGGACCCGGACACGATCGCGCCGGCGTGACCCATCGTCTTGCCCTCGGGGGCGGTGAAGCCCGCGACGTAGCCGACGACCGGCTTCTTCACGTTGTCCTTGATGAAGGCCGCGGCCCGCTCCTCCGCGTCGCCGCCGATCTCACCGATCATCACGATCAGGTCGGTGTCGGGGTCGGCCTCGAACGCGGCGAGCGCGTCGATGTGCGTCGTGCCGATGACCGGGTCGCCACCGATGCCGACGGCGGACGAGAAGCCGATGTCCCGCAGCTCGTACATCATCTGGTACGTCAGCGTGCCGGACTTCGATACCAGGCCGATGCGGCCCGGCTTGGTGATGTCGCCCGGGATGATGCCGGCGTTCGACTGACCGGGGGTGATCAGACCGGGGCAGTTCGGACCGATGATGCGGGTCTTGTTGCCCTTCTCGACCGCGTACGCGTAGAACGCCGCCGAGTCGTGCACCGCGATGCCCTCGGTGATGACGACCGCGAGCGGGATCTCGGCGTCGATCGCCTCGACCACGGCGGCCTTGGCGAACGCCGGCGGGACGAAGAGGACGGATACGTTCGCGCCCGTCTTCTCGATCGCCTCGGCGACCGTGCCGAACACCGGGATGTCGTTGCCGTCGATGTCGACCGACGTGCCCGCCTTGCGGGGGTTCACGCCACCGACGATGTTCGTGCCGTCGGCCAGCATGAGCTTGGTGTGCTTCATGCCCGTGGCACCGGTCATGCCCTGGACGATGACCTTGCTGTCCTTGTTGAGGAAGATAGCCATGGCTGTGTGTCCCTCGTCCCTTACTTCGCGGCCGCGAGCTCGGCGGCCTTGTCGGCCGCGCCGTCCATGGTGTCCACGCGCTGCACGAGCGGGTGGTTGGCGTCGGAGAGGATCTGACGACCCAGCTCGGCGTTGTTGCCGTCCAGACGCACGACCAGCGGCTTGGTGACTTCCTCGCCGCGGTCCTCGAGGAGCTTCAGCGCCTGCACGATGCCGTTGGCGACCTCGTCGCAGGCGGTGATGCCACCGAAGACGTTGACGAAGACGGACTTGACGTCCGGATCGCCCAGGATGATCTCCAGGCCGTTCGCCATGACGGCGGCGGACGCGCCGCCGCCGATGTCGAGGAAGTTGGCGGGCTTGACGCCGCCGTGCGCCTCACCGGCGTAGGCGACGACGTCCAGGGTGCTCATGACGAGACCCGCGCCGTTGCCGATGATGCCGACCTCGCCGTCGAGCTTGACGTAGTTGAGGTTCTTCTCCTTGGCGGCGGCCTCGAGCGGGTTGGCCGAGTCCTTGTCCTGGAGGGCCTCGTGCTCCGGCTGACGGAACTCGGCGTTCTCGTCCAGGGACACCTTGCCGTCGAGGGCGATGACGGCGCCGGAGGCGACCTTGGCCAGCGGGTTGACCTCGACGAGGAGCGCGTCCTCGGCGACGAAGGTCTTCCAGAGGGTGACCAGGATGTTCTCGATCTGGTCGGCGACCTCGGCCGGGAAGTTGGCGGCCTCGACGATCTCGCGGGCCTTCTCGGGGGTCACACCCTCGTTGGCGTCGATCGGCGTCTTGGCGACGGCCTCCGGACGGGTGGCCGCCACCTCCTCGATCTCCACGCCGCCCTCGACGGACGCGATGGAGAGGAAGGTGCGGTTGGCACGGTCGAGGAGGAAGGAGACGTAGTACTCCTCCACGATCTCCGGAGCCGTCTCGGCGATCATCACCTTGTGGACCGTGTGGCCCTTGATGTCCATGCCGAGGATGTCCGTCGCGCGGGCGACGGCCTCGTCCGGGCTGGCGGCCAGCTTGACGCCGCCGGCCTTGCCGCGACCACCGACCTTCACCTGCGCCTTGACGACGGACTTGCCGCCCAGACGCTCCGTGATCTCGCGCGCCGCCTCAGGCGTGTCGATGACTTCACCGGCCAGCACCGGTACATCGTGCTTGGCGAAGAGGTCCCTCGCCTGGTACTCGAACAGGTCCACGCGCTTCCGTCCCTATCAGTGATCGCGGTTCGTTGGATGCGTGGGCGTGCCGCGAAGGGCAACGTGACGACGTCCGCTGTGTCACAAGGGAAGCGCACACGGTGTCCGAGCGCGCGGCATGTCCGTCTCGCAGGTTATCTCTGCTTCCAGGGGGCCTCTAAATCGCGGGTCACACCTGAGCGGTGATACCTGTCACATGATGCCGCGCTCACTGACACGCAGTGCCGCGAGGGAGGGGCCTCACCGAGCTGGGGTTGACCCGGTGAGACCCCGTGAACGGCCCCGGGGGGCCTCAGGGCCGGCCATCCCCACCCCAATGGGGACGACCCGCCCTCTTCGCGGGGCACGGACCCGGACACGTCCGACGGCTTTCGGCCGTCCGAGCGGCACTCCCGGGGAGACGGATGCCCCGCCGAGGCCGCATCGAGCGGCGAGAGCCGACAAAGCTTGACGCGAACTCCCCCTCAGCCGCCGCGCCGGCCTTCGGCCCGCTTCAGCTGCCGCGGGCCGCCGAGTCGTCCCGGTCCGGCACCGGGAGCGGGCGTCTCTCGATGGCCGCCGCCATCACCTCCGGGAACAGATCGGGCGTGCAGGCGAACGCCGGCGCGCCGAGCGCCGCCAGCGCCGCCGCGTGCTCCCGGTCGTAGGCCGGCGCCCCCTCGTCGGACAGCGCGAGCAGCGCGACGAACCCCACTCCCGACGCCTTCATCGCCGCGACCCGCTTCAGCATCTCGTCCCGGATGCCGCCCTCGTAGAGGTCGCTGATGAGCACCACCACCGTGTCCGCGGGCCGGGTGATCCGCGACTGGCAGTACGCGAGCGCCCGGTTGATGTCCGTGCCCCCGCCGAGCTGGGTGCCGAACAGGACGTCGACGGGGTCGTCGAGCTGGTCGGTGAGATCGACGACCGACGTGTCGAAGACGACGAGCCGGGTGCTGATCGACCGCATCGACGCCAGCACCGCCCCGAACACCGAGGCGTACACCACCGACGCCGCCATGGACCCCGACTGGTCGACGCAGAGGATCACCTCCTTCTTCACGGACCGCGACGCCCGCCCGTAGCCGACGAGCCGCTCCGGCACGACCGTCCGGTGCTCGGGCAGGTAGTGCTTGAGGTTGGCGGCGATCGTGCGGTTCCAGTCGATGTCGTGGTGACGGGGGCGGCTGACGCGCGCGCTGCGGTCGAGGGCGCCGGTGAGCGTGGCCCGGGTGCGGGTCGCGAGCCGCTTCTCCAGGTCCTCGACCACCTTGCGGACGACGGCCCGCGCCGTCTCCCTCGTCGTCTCCGGCATCGCCTTGTTCAGCGAGAGCAGGGTGCCGACGAGGTGCACGTCCGCCTCCACCGCCTCCAGCATCTCCGGCTCCAGCAGCAGTGTGGACAGCCCGAGCCGGTCGATGGCGTCGCGTTGCATCACCCGCACGACGGAGGAGGGGAAGTACTTGCGGACGTCCCCGAGCCAGCGCGCCACGGCCGGCGCCGACGCCCCGAGCCCCGCCGAACGGTCCCGCCCCGCCCGCTGCGCGTCCCCCGTCCTTCCGTTCCTCCCGTTCCTTCCATAGAGCGCGTCGAGCGTGCCGTCCACTCCGGCGTCCCGCCCGGACAGCGCGTGGCCGGTGCCGTCCGCGTCGCCCCCGCCGAGCACCAGCCGCCACCGCCGCAGCCGCTCCCGCGCGGAGTCCTCTTCCTCTGCCGTCGTTTCTGCCGTCGTTTCTGCCGTCGTTTCTGCCGTCGTTTCTGCCTTCGTCGAACGCGTCGGTCCGTCCGTCATGTGCTCACCCCCGCGAGATCGCTGTCGTCCTGTGCCGGGCCGCCGCCCGAATCCCCGCCCAGTCCCAGCAGCAGTCGGACCACCGGCAGGACCGCGTCCGCCCGCTCGGCGTCCGGTTCGGCGGCGAAGCCGGGTGTCCCGGACGCCGCCCCCACGACGCTCCCCCGCGCCGCCGGCCCGCGCCGCACCAGCTCCCCGAGCGTTCTGCGCACCCCCGTCTCGTACGCCGCGAACGTCCGCCGCAGCAGCGGCAGCACGTCCGTGAACGCCTCCGTCGGCACCCCCGTCAGCCAGGCGTCGACCAGCGCGAGCAGCCGTTCGTCGTGCACGAGCAGCAGCCCGCCCCCGGAGCCGCCGCCGACGAAGCCCTCGATCCAGGCGGCGGCGTCCCCCGGCGGCGTGCCCGGTGACAGCGCGAGGCCCATCAGCCGCGCCGCCTCCTCGCCTTCCACGTCCCCTTCGTCCAGCAGCAGCCGGACGGCCCGCCCCCGGATCACCCCCGCCACGGCGTCCCGCGCGGACAGTGCGCGCAGCACCCCGCGCCAGCGTCCCCGCAGGTCGCCGTGGCGTGCGGCGGGCGCGTCCCCCGAGTCCCCTCCCGGTTCCGGCCCGACCGGCTCGACCGCCTCCTCCAGCAGGCCGACCGCTCCGTGCACGGCGTCGACGTGGCGTCGCATCTCCTCGGCCGCATCGGCGTCCAGCGCGGCGCAGGCCGAGGGCAGACCGACGAAGACCCGCTCCGCGAGCCCGGCGGCGACGCCGGCCAGCGCGCCGGTGTCGGTGCCGCGCACGTCGCCGTAGCGCAGGGCGCGGACCAGGGCGGGCAGGGCCTCGGCGAGATGACCGACATCGGCATCCAGGGCCGCGCGGTCGGCGAGGACCTGCATCACCGTCGGCAGCGCGTCCGGCAGACCGGCCAGGAGGCAGCGCTCGGCGAGCGCGGTGACCTCGGCGAGCCCCCGTGCGGCGACGGCGTCGGCCTCCGCCTTGGCGGTCGCGGCGGCCAGGACGGTCGTCCCCCACACGCCGGCTTCGGCGACCCGCACCGACAGCTCGGGCTCCCAGCGCAGCCGCCACGTCTCCCGGAAGGTGCCCGTGCCGGTCCGCGAGGCGACCGGCTCGCCCCACGGGACGCGCAGCAGCCGCAGCCGGTGCAGCAGCCGGCTGCGCTCGGCGTCGTTCTCCCCGCGCAGGTCGAGCTCCGCCTCCCGCTCCTGCGCCTCCGGCTTCAGCCGCAGCCGCCGCTGCGACCGGTCGAGGTCGCGCTGCAACGGCACCGCGGGCGCGCCGGCCGGCACCTCCCCCAGCACGTCCCCGACGACCAGCCGGTCGCGCACCAGCGCCAGCGGCACGTCCGAGCCCTCGCACATGACCGCCCGCACGGCGTCCGTCGTCTCGCTCAGGCCGGGCAGCGGACGTCCGCGCAGCGCGGCCAGCGTCCCGGCCAGTCGCACCGCCTCGATGACGTGCGCGGAGGACACCATCCGGTCCTCCTCCCGCAGCAGGCCCGCCACCTTGGTGAGCCAGCGCTCCACCGGCCGGTCCGGCGCGGCGAACAGATGCCCGTACCAGCCCGGCGAGTCGATGCCCGCGCCGTATCCCCCGGCCCGCGCGAGCCTGCGGTGCGTCCACGGCACCCAGGTCAGGTCGGCCTTCACCTTGGGCAGCCCCTTCAGCAGCGCACGGTCGGCCGCGACGGAGGTCCGCCGCCGCAGCGCGGGCACATGCCAGGCCCCGCACACCACCGCCACGCCCTCGGCCCCGTGCTCCCGCTGCGCCGCCCGCACCTGGAGCCGCATGTACGCCTCGCGCACGGCGTCCCTGCCGTCCTCGGCCCCCGTGCCGTCGTACGTCTCGCGCAGCGCCCCCATGGCCTCCTCCAGCGCGGCGAAGGGCGCGAACGGGTCCCGCTCCCCCTCCGACCGATGCTCGACGACGTCCTCCCACCAGCGCTCGGGATCGTCGTGACCGGCGGCTTCGGCGAGCGCCGCGAGCGGGTCGACGCGCGGTCCTACGGCCGCCGCGATCCCGGCCTCCGCCCCGGTCTCGGTCTCGGTCCCGGTCTTGTTCCCGGCCTCGGTCCCGGGCGGCTCCTCCCTCTCCCAGGCCAGGGTGTGGGCGGCCGGCAGGTCGATGAAGCGGGCCGGGACCCCGTGTTCCAGGGCCCAGCGGAGCGCGACCCACTCCGGTGAGAACTCGGCCATCGGCCAGAACGCCGACCGTCCGGGCTCGTCCACGGCGTGCCCGAGGAGCGCGACCGGCGGTCGCATGCCCTCGTCGGCGGCCAGCGGGATCAGCGCGTCGGCCTCCGGCGGGCCCTCGATCAGCACCGCCCGCGGCCGGGCCGCCTCCAGCGCCGCCCGCACCCCGCGCGCCGAGCCGGGGCCGTGATGCCGCACGCCGAGCAGCAGCGGCCGCTCCGCGGTCCCCGTCATCCCGTCCTCCCCCGCCGTCGGATCCACGTCGAGTCGCCGCCGTCCGGCGCGCACCGGCCACGGCCGCCGAGGGGCGCGGTCATGCGCTCACCTCCCGGCAGGCGCGGTAGAAGTCGGTCCAGCCGTCCCGCTCGCGGACCACCGCCTCCAGATACTCCCGCCACACCACCCGGTCGGCGGCCGGGTCGCGGACGACCGCGCCGAGGATGCCCGCGGCGACGTCGGCCGGGCGCAGGACCCCGTCGCCGAAGTGGGCGGCCAGGGCGAGCCCGTTGGTGACGACGGAGATGGCCTCCGCCGTCGACAGCGTGCCGCTCGGCGACTTGACCTTCGTCCGGCCGTCGGCGGTGATCCCGTCGCGCAGCTCGCGGAAGACGGTGACGACCCGGCGGATCTCGTCGATGCCGTCGGGCCCGGCCGGCAGGTCGAGGGAGCGGCCGATCTGGTCGACGCGCCGCGCGACGATGTCGACCTCGGCCTCGACGCTCGCGGGCAGCGGCAGCACCACCGTGTTGAAACGGCGGCGCAGGGCGCTGGACAGCTCGTTGACCCCGCGGTCGCGGTCGTTGGCGGTGGCGATCAGGTTGAAGCCGCGGACGGCCTGTACCTCCTGCCCCAACTCCGGTATCGGCAGCGTCTTCTCGGACAGGATCGTGATCAACGTGTCCTGCACGTCGGCCGGGACGCGGGTCAGCTCCTCGACGCGCGCCGTCATCCCCTCCGCCATGGCCCGCATGACCGGGCTGGGCACGAGGGCGTCCCGGCTGGGCCCGTGCGCGAGGAGCCTCGCGTAGTTCCAGCCGTAGCGGATCGCCTCCTCCGGCGTCCCCGCCGTGCCCTGCACCAGCAGCGTCGAATCGCCGCTGACGGCCGCCGCGAGATGCTCGGACACCCATGTCTTCGCCGTGCCGGGCACACCGAGCAGCAGCAGGGCGCGGTCGGTGGCGAGCGTGGAGACGGCGACCTCGACGATGCGGCGCGGCCCCACGTACTTCGGTGTGATCACCGTGCCGTCGGGCAGCGCCCCGCCGAGGAGATAGGTGGCGACCGCCCACGGCGACAGCTTCCAACGGGCCGGGCGCGGGCGGTCGTCCTGCGCGGCGAGCGCGGCGAGTTCGCCGGCGAAGGCGGCCTCGGCGTGCGGCCGCAACGCCTCGGTCGGATGCTGCTCACTCGGTTCCACGGACGTCGGGTCGACGGACACGGACATGGCTGAGGCCCCCTCCAGCTCGGCCGGTTCGGATCTGGTGTCCACCGTGCACCACCCCACTGACAACGCGATGTGACCTGCGCAAACGCGCTGGCGAGCGCTGCGGCGGGGCCGATTGTCAGTGGGGGGACCTACCTTCGATGGCATGACTCAGCAGGGGGTGCGCTGGACTGCGGAGCAGGTGCTGGCACTGGCGCCTGACGCCACGTCACGCAAAGCGGGAGGCAAACTCGGCACGGCCGGTCCGTGGTCCGAGACGGGGAGTTCGGACGAGGGGGCGGTGTGGGGGCTGTGCAAAGGCAGCGGCAGCAGGCCGTATCGGACGGTCGTCGACGTCGTGAACGTGACGGGCGCGGCGGGGGCGTTGGGCTCGGTGGGCGCGTCGGGCTCCGTGGGGTCGTCGGGTCCGGCGTACAAGTGCAGCTGTCCGAGCCGTGAGTTCCCGTGCAAGCACGCGCTGGGGCTGCTGTTGCTCTGGTCCGCCGGGGAGGTGGCGGCGGTGTCGGGGCGGGGGCCGGACTGGGCGGAGCCGTGGATCGCGGCGCGGCGCGAGCGCGCACGGGAGAAACGGGCAGCGGATGCGCCGGGTTCCGGATCCGGCCCGGCCGACCCGGAGGGGGCGCGACGACGGGCGGAGCGGCGTGCCGAGCGGATCACGGCGGGGGCGACGGAACTGGAGCAGCGGCTCGCCGACCTCCTGCGCTCCGGCCTGGCCACGGCCGAGCAGTCGGGCTACGGGCTGTGGGAGGAGACGGCGGCTCGCATGGTCGACGCCCAGGCACCCGGACTGGCCTCACGCGTGCGGGAGTTGGGGGCGATCCCGTCGTCCGGGCCCGGCTGGCCGGTGCGGCTGCTGGAGGAGTGCGCGCTGCTCCACCTCCTCGACCAGGGCTGGCTGCGGCGCGACCGTCTGCCGGACGCCCTGGCGGCCACCGTCCGCACCCGCGTCGGCCTGCCCTCCGCGCCGGACGGCCCACCGCTGCGCGACGACTGGCTGGTCCTCGCCCAGTACGACACCGCGGACGCCAAGCTGACCACCCGCCGCATCTGGCTGCGCGGCACGGCCTCGTCCCGCACGGCGCTCCTCCTCTCCTACGGCGCCGCCGGCCGCGCCCCCGAGCTGTCCCTGCCGGTCGGCCTCACCCTGGACGCCGAGCTGTCCTTCCACCCCGGGACCGGAGGGCTGCGGGCCTCCCTGGGCGAGCGGTTCGCCCCACCCGCCCCGACCGGCATCCGCCCACCCGGCATGACGACGGCCGAGGCGACCGCCCACTACGGCGAGGCCCTCCGCGACGACCCCTGGCTGGACTCCGTCCCGGTGACGCTGGACGACGTCGTACCGACCCCGACGGGCGACTCCTGGCAACTGGCCGACGCCGAAGGCGACACATCCCTCCCCCTCACCCCGACCTCGCGCCCCGCCCTGTGGCGCCTGATCGCCGTCTCCGCCGGCACCCCGATCAAAATCACCGGCGAATGCGGCCACCAAGGCTTCACCCCCCTGACAGCCTGGCCCCAACCCCCCAAAAGACCAATCCCCCTTCCCTAGCTCCTAGCTGCGGGCAGTCGTGCCGCTGGGGCGATGGGGGTCCCCCCGCTCGAGCGAAGCCGAGAGTGGGGGAGGGTGGGCGCAGCGGCACCCGGCCGGCGCCGGTGAGCGCACCTCCGGCGGCACCCACCCCCACGGCCACCTCGCCCCACCGGCACCCCCGAATTGCCGAACCCCGACGCAAGGCAGGCACCGAATGAGCCGCAAGGGAACCCGATGACCGGCGATCACCACACTCAGTCCCCGATACCCCTCACCTGGGAAGACCTAGTCACCGCAGCCCTCCTCGGCACCGACCGGCGGACACCCCCCGGCACACCCCCCGGCGGGACCGCCCCCACGGCCCTGCTCGACGCCGCCGCCGCCGACACCGTACGCCGCAGGGCCGCCCTGCGTCCGGGTCGGGCGGCCCCCCGTCCGGAGCCGGCGCCCCCCGACCCCCGCCCGCCCCTCCCCACCGCCGCGGCCCGCAGACTCACCCTCCTGCTGGCCGACCGCCCCGGCGCGGGCGGAGCCGGCCGCAGAGGCAGCGCGCCCGACCTCATGGAGCTGCTGCCCCAGTGGCTGGCGGCGGCCAACGCGCGCGGCTTCGCCCCGCCCCCCGAGACCCTGCCCGCCCTGTTGGACGCGGCCCGGGCCCGCACGGACCTGCGTCCGGCGGCCCTGGAGTTCGCGGGCACGCGCGCCCTGTGGCTGGCCCGGCTCAACCCGGACTGGCGGTTCGCCCTGCGCGCCGCCCCCGGTTCCGGCGCGTCCCTGCCCGGACCGGACGAGCAGGACCGGGTGGCGCGGCTCTGGCGGGAAGGACTGTTCGCCGAGCGGGTCGCCCTCCTCGCGGCGATACGGTCCCGCGACCCGGACGCGGCCCGCGCGCTGCTCATGGCCACCTGGCCGACGGAGCGCGCCGAGGACAGGCTGATGTTCCTCGACTCGCTGCGCACCGGCCTCGGCCCGCGCGACGAGCCGTTCCTGGAGCAGGCCCTGGGCGACCGCAGCCGCAACGTCCGGGCGACGGCGGCGGAACTGCTGTCGGCGCTGCCGGGCTCGGCGCTCGCCGCCCGGATGGCGGTGCGGGCAGGCGCGTGCGTGGCCGTCGACCGCACCCGGGACACGCCGACGATCGTCGTGGAGGCGCCGCACGAGTGCGACGCGGCGATGGAACGCGACGGCGTGGCGGCCAAGGCCCCGTCCGGCCGGGGCGAGCGGTCCTGGTGGCTCGGCCAGCTGGTGGAGGCGGCCCCGCTCGCCACCTGGTCCGCGCGGCTGGGCGGCCGTGGGCCGGAGGAGATCGTGGCGCTGCCGGTCGCCGACGAGTGGATGAGCGAGCTGCACGCGGCGTGGTGCCGGGCGGCCGTGCGGCAGCGGGACGCCGGCTGGTCGCGGGCGCTGCTCGGCGCGCCGTCGGCGCCCGGGGCGGGCGGTCCGGGCGCGGTCTCGCTCGCCGAGCGGGCCAAGCTGCTCGGGACGCTGCCGGTGGGCGAGCGGGCCGAGTGGGTGGCGGGCTTCATCGCGGCGCACGGCCTGTCGGAGGCGTTCCAGCTGCTCGGCGTGTGCGCGGTGCCGTGGGCCGCGCCGCTGGGGCGGGCGGTGGTCGACGCGCTGAACATCGCCCGCGACGCGGGGAGCTACCCGTGGAGCTTCAGCGGGGTGATGGGCCTGGCGGAGCGCTGCCTCGACCCGGCGGAGGCGGGCCGTCTGGACGCCCTGCTGGCGGTCCCCGACGAACCGGAGGACGCCTCGCCCGGGGCCGGCGGCTACTGGGCGGAGGCGTTCCAGCGACTGGGGACGACACTGCGGTTGCGGGCGGCGATGACGGCGGAGCTGGAGGCGGCACAGGAGCCCGTACCGGCATGAACACACCGGCCACGGCCACACAGGTCACGGCCCCACCGGCAACCCGCGCTCACACGCGCTCACACCGGCACAGGCACAGGCACAGGCACCGGCACCGGCACCGGCACCGGCACGAGCCCTACGCCCCCGCCGGCTGCCGCACGTTCTCCCGCACCCACTCCACGATCGACGTCGTCGTCGCCCCGGGCGTGAAGATCTCCGCGACGCCCTTCTCCTTCAGCGGCGCGATGTCCGCCTCGGGGATGATCCCCCCGCCGAAGACCAGGATGTCCGCCGCGTCCCGCTCCTTGAGCAGCTCGATCACGGCGGCGAAGAGCGTGTTGTGCGCGCCGGAGAGGATGGACAGGCCGATCGCGTCGGCGTCCTCCTGGATCGCGGTGTCGACGATCTGCTCGGGCGTCTGGTGGAGGCCGGTGTAGATGACCTCCATGCCGGCGTCGCGCAGAGCCCGCGCGATCACCTTGGCGCCACGATCGTGACCGTCGAGCCCCGGCTTGGCCACCACGACGCGGATCGGACCGGCTGCCACACCCATCACTGCCTCCATGAAGCGAGTTCATCCATCCGTACCGAATCCCTGCGTACCGAGAGGTACCACCGCTCCGGCCGGAGGAAGTGAACGAACGTTATCTCCAGCATCCCGCAACCGGCAGTTTCTCGGGTGCGGCGAGGGGGAAATCACACAGTGGGACATGTACACGTTCACCGCGCGTGGTTCCTTCTTCATCAGAGGGGTACTCGCGCATCGGGAGCCGCACACGAGGTCGCCGCACCGCCGGGCGCAGGACGCGCGCCAGGGCGATGTCGCGCATCGGCGGGCACGTCTGCCGCCGGTCGCCGGTCTCTTCGGCCGCGACTTCCGACGAGGGCACACGGGGGACAGAGGCGTCCCCGGCGTGCCGACAGGAGGTCGGCCATGCAGGTCACGCGGGCGCTGGAGCCCATTCTTCCGCTGTGTCAGCGTCTGCTGCCGAGCAGGCTGGCGGGGCTCTCCGTGACGCTCCTCAAGGCGACGGCCCTGGAGCTCGCGATCCTCGCCGGGCACCTCCTCCTGTACCCCTCCGGCATCGTCCAGGAGCGCCGCGGACAGGTCGTCCCCCCGCTTCCCGCGGCGGAAGGCCCGAGCGATCCGGCCCGGCTGCCGACCCAGGCCCCGCCCCCGGTCGTCCTGCTGCACGGCTTCATCGACAACCGCTCCGTCTTCGTCCTGCTGCGCCGCAGTCTCGCCCAGCACGGCAGGCACCGTGTCGAGTCCCTGAACTACTCCCCGCTGACCTGCGACATCCGGACCGCGGCCGAGCTGCTCGGCCGGCACATCGAGGAGATCTGCGAGCGCACGGGCAGCAGCCGGGTGGACGTCGTCGGGCACAGCCTCGGCGGTCTGATAGCCCGCTACTACGTGCAGTGCCTCGGCGGCGACAGCCGGGTGCGGACGCTGGTCACGCTCGGCACGCCGCACTCCGGCACACGGGTGGCGCCCCTGGCGAACGCGCACCCCATAGTGCGCCAGATGCGCCCCGAGTCGGAGGTCATGGCGGAGCTGTCCCGGCCCGCCCCCGGTTGCCGCACGAACTTCGTCAGCTTCTGGAGCGACCTGGACCACCTGATGGACCCCCTGGAGAGCGCCCGCCTCGACCACCCCGATCTGCGGGCGCAGAACGTCCAGGTGAGCGGCGTCGGCCATCTCGCCCTCCCCGTGCACCCGGCCGTCGCGACCGGCATACGGGAGGCGCTCGACACCGACCGGGCGGCAGCCGCGGCGGCGGCCCCGCACACGGACGGCCTCACCGTGGCCTGAGGACCGTCCGAGCAGCCTCACGGTGGCCTGAGGACCGTCCTGACAGCCGAACGAGATCGAACACGTCTCGAACATAGGGCCAAACCCGCGCCCGCCCTCCCCCGAAACGGGGCCGAATGCCCCTTTCACGCGGGCGCGAAACCTGCGGAAGATTGTCGTGCCCGCGTACTGCCGGGTACAGTCGCCGCACTGCTCTGGCAGCCCCTGTTGTCGAGGCGAGAGAGAAGTTGGTGAACGACCGTCACCCGTCGGGGACCATGACCACCCCGGCCCCGGCTTCCGACGCCGACTCCGCGCACTACGCGTCCTACGGCACCCAGGAGGCCTCGTACGACGGCTTCACCTCGTACGGCTACGACAGCGGCACCGCGGACGGCGGCAACGCCGACACCGGCACCCACCCCACCGGGCACTACGCGGCGGACCCCCTCTTCGGCCACCTGCCGGCCGAGGGAACTCCGCCCGGCACGTACGACGCCACGCAGTGGTCGACGGGCACCCACGAGACGCTCGGCACGGGCAGCCACCAGACCCTGAACTACGACCCGTACGCGGCCCAGCACCACGCCGTCTACGACACGGGCGCGTACGAGACGACCGCCTGGTCCACGGACCAGCAGCAGCTGTCCGCCATCCCGCAGCAGTCCCCGGCCCCCGACACCAGCGGCCAGTGGGACGCGAGCGCCTGGCTCCAGCCCGACCCGTCCGAGGGCGCGGCCGAACGGACCCAGCAGTGGGAATGGGGCACGCAGACCTTCGACACCGGCGCCTACGACGCCACCCAGTGGAACTCCGACGGCGCCGCCACCCAGTCCGGCGACGACTACGAGCACCAGACCGAGGTCCCGTTCGACCAGCAGGCCACCGCCACCTTCGAGGCCGTCGCCTACGACGAGGCGGGCGCGTACGACGACACGGGCGCGTACGACGAGAGCCCCTACGGCGACGCCGCCGGCTACGACGAGCACACCGCCGCCGACGGCGATCCGGCCGCCACCGGCGAGCTGCCCGCCGTCTCCTCGGTCCCCCTCCTCGACGGCCAGGAGGAGGCCACGCCGGCCCCGTCCTCCCGGGTCGCCGCCCGCGCCGCGAGCCGCTCGCGCCGCCGGACGCCCGCGAAGCGCTCCGCGCTCATGACCGTGGCCGTGCCCTCCGCCTGCGTGATGGGCGTCGCCGGGATCGCCGCCGCCTCCGTCGGCACGCTGACCGGCGGGGACGACAAGGAGACCACGGCGTCCGCGTCGGAAGCCCAGCCCGTGAAGCCGTCCGCGGCCAACAACAAGCTGGACGCCCAGCTCCAGACGCTGAGCGCCGAGGCCGACGACTTCGCCGACCGCGCCAGCCGTACGCAGGAGCGCATCGACCTCAAGGCGCAGCAGGAGGCCGAGCGGAAGAAGGCGATCGCGGAGGCGGCCCGCAAGGAGCGGCTGCGTCCCAAGTACGCCCTGCCGGTCGGCGCGCACGGACTCAGCGCCCTCTACGGCCAGTCCGGCATCAACTGGATGTCCCAGCACACCGGCATCGACTTCCCGGTCTCCTACGGCACGACGGTGATGGCCGCGACCGACGGCACCGTGCGCACGCAGTACAACGTCGCCTACGGCAACATGATGATCGTGACGGCGAAGGACGGCACGGAGACCTGGTACTGCCACCTCTCCAGCTACCGCGTCGCCTCCGGGACCAAGGTGAAGGCCGGCGAGCCGATCGCCTACTCCGGCAACTCCGGCAACTCGACCGGCCCGCACCTGCACTTCGAGGTCCGGCCGGGCGGGAACAGCTCGATCGACCCGCTGTCGTGGCTGCGCAGCCACGGCCTGGACCCGACATAGCCGACCCGGCACCCCTGATGAGCGAGCCCCCGCCCTCACGGCGGGGGCTTCTCTCATGTCAGGGCTTCTCGACCGGCTGTCAGGGCTGCACCGGCCGTCAGAGCTTCTCCACCGGCGCGTACCGCAGCAGCAGCCGCTTCGGCTTGGCCTCGCCGAAGTCGATCGTGGCCTCCGCGTTGGCGCCCGTGCCCTTGACCCCGACGACCGTGCCCAGCCCGAACTGGTCGTGGGTGACGCGGTCGCCGACGGCCAGGGCGACCACCGGCTTCTCCGCCGTGCGCCGCGTGGCGAAGCCGGACGCGCCGGACGCCGAGGAGCGCGAGCGGGACGACGACAGCGAGGCCGCCACCCCGGACGCCGGGCCGCGGGAGGGCGGCGGCGAGGCCGCCCCCGTCCGCTTCCAGTCGACGTGCGTGGCCGGGATCTCCTCCAGGAACCGGGAGGGCGGGTTGTACGACGGCTGCCCCCACGCGCTGCGCAACGCGGACCGCGTCAGGTAGAGCCGCTCCCGCGCGCGCGTGATGCCGACGTAGGCGAGACGGCGCTCCTCCTCCAGCTCCTTGGCCTGGCCGAGGGCGCGCATGTGCGGGAAGACGCCGTCCTCCATGCCGGTGAGGAAGACGACCGGGAACTCCAGGCCCTTGGCGGTGTGCAGGGTCATCAGCGTGATGACGCCCGAGCCGTCCTCCTCGTCGTCGGGGATCTGGTCGGAGTCGGCGACGAGCGCGACCCGCTCCAGGAAGTCCGAGAGCGAGCCGGACGCCTCGCCCTCCGCCGACTCCTGCTCGAACTCCAGGGCCACGGCGGCGAGTTCCTGGAGGTTCTCGATGCGGGTCTCGTCCTGCGGGTCGGTGGAGGCCTGCAACTCGGCCAGGTAGCCGGTGCGTTCGAGCACCGCCTCCAGGACGGTGGCCGGTCCCGCGCCCGACTCGACGATCGTGCGCAGCTCCTCCATCAGCGTGTTGAACCGCTTCACGGCGTTCGTCGACCGCGCGGCCATGCCGTAGGCCTCGTCGACGCGCTTCAGGGCCTGAGGGAAGCTGATCTTCTCGCGCTGGGACAGGGCGTCGATCATCGCCTCGGCGCGCTCGCCGATGCCCCGCTTGGGCACGTTGAGGATGCGGCGCAGCGGCACCGAGTCCTCCGGGTTGGCGAGGACCCGCAGGTAGGCCAGGACGTCCCGGACCTCCTTGCGCTCGTAGAAGCGGACCCCGCCGACGACCTTGTAGGGCAGGCCGACGCGGATGAAGACCTCTTCGAAGACACGGGACTGGGCGTTGGTGCGGTAGAAGACCGCGACGTCCCCGGCCTTCGCGTCGCCCGCGTCGGTGAGGCGGTCTATCTCGTCGGCGACGAACTGCGCCTCGTCGTGCTCGGTGTCGGCGACGTAGCCGGTGATGCGCGCGCCCTCGCCCGCGTTGGTCCACAGGTTCTTGGGGCGGCGGGACTCGTTGCGTTCGATGACCGCGTTGGCGGCGGACAGGATCGTCTGCGTGGAGCGGTAGTTCTGCTCCAGCAGGATCGTCGTCGCGTCCGGGTAGTCCTCCTCGAACTGAAGGATGTTGCGGATCGTCGCGCCACGGAAGGCATAGATCGACTGGTCGGCGTCGCCCACGACGCACAGCTCGGCCGGCGGCACGTCGTACGCGCCGGGCGGCACGTCGACGGGGTGCTCGGAGGTGCCGACGAGCTCCCTGACCAGGGCGTACTGGGCGTGGTTGGTGTCCTGGTACTCGTCGACCAGGACGTGCCGGAAGCGGCGGCGGTAGTGCTCGGCGACGTCGGGGAAGGCGCGGAGCAGGTTGACCGTCGTCATGATCAGGTCGTCGAAGTCGAGGGCGTTCGCCTCGCGCAGCCGCGACTGGTACATGGCGTAGGCCTGCGCGAGGGTCTTCTCGAAGCCGTCGGCGGCCTGGGCGGCGAAGTCCTCCTCGTCGATCAGCTCGTTCTTGAGGTTGCTGATCTTGGCGCTGAAGGACTTCGGCGGGTACCGCTTGGGGTCGAGGTCCAGATCACGGCAGACCAGGGCCATCAGACGCTTGGAGTCGGCGGCGTCGTAGATCGAGAACGACGACGTGAAGCCGAGCTTCTTGCTCTCGCGGCGCAGGATGCGCACGCACGCGCTGTGGAACGTCATCACCCACATCGCGTTCGCGCGCGGGCCGACGAGCTGCTCGACGCGCTCCTTCATCTCGCCCGCGGCCTTGTTGGTGAAGGTGATCGCGAGGATCTGGCCCGGGTGGACCTCGCGCTCGGCGAGGAGGTGGGCGATGCGGTGGGTCAGCACGCGCGTCTTGCCGGAGCCGGCGCCGGCGACGATGAGCAGCGGGGCGCCCGCGTGGACGACGGCTGCGCGCTGGTTGTCGTTGAGCCCGTCCAGGAGCGCGGCGGCGTCGATGACCGGGCGCGGGGCGCCGTCGCGGTAGTGGGCGTCCCGGTCCGGGGGCACGTCGAACTTCCCGCCGAACAGATCGTCCGGAACCGACTCCGGAGCGTGATCGTCCTCGGGCGGAGGCGGGGGCTCCTCCTCGTGGCCGCGCGGGGCCTGGAGGCTCGCCAGGAAGCTGTCGTCAAAGAGGCTGCTCATCGCTCTCCGAGTCTAGGGGGCCGCACTGACAACCCGCGGCCGTCCCGGAAACATCCCGGCCGGACACACACGACGGACCCGGCGAAGCATGACAAACCCTCCCGGTTCACCCGGATCGATCACGGCAAGTGGAAGCCCTGACCCAAGGTCACGAAAATGTATCGGGCATATCACCCATCAACCTTCACAGGGACCACACCAGTTGGCTACCGTGCCGGGCAGGCCGTACGACCCCCACCGGCGAACCTCGCCGGGCCGCGCGGCCTCCGCCGAGTCCGGCGCGCCCCCTCGCGGCAGCCGGAGCCGGGGACCCACCGAGACCTTGGGGTGAATCGGCCCTCCTTCCCTTCGGGGACGCGGCCGTAGGGCAACCCTTCCGAAGCACCCGCCCGAACCCGACAGCTAACCCGGTAGGCGGAACACGGAAGGAGTCGCCTCCCTTGGCGTCGCAGCACCGCAAGCCCCGCCCCCCGGGTTCGCGCGTAGCAGGCATACGCACCCCCGCCTTCGCCACCGCCGCCCTGACCTCTGTGGCGCTGCTCTCGCAGACGGCCAACGCCGCGCCCTCCACCGACGACAAGCCGAGCCTGGAGGAGGTCGAGAAGAAGGTCGGCGACCTCTACCGGCAGGCGGAGTCGGCGACCGAGAAGTACAACGCCGCCCAGGAGAAGACGACCACGCAGCGCAAGCGCGTCGACACCCTCCTCGACGACGTCGCCGAGCGCACCCAGAAGCTCAACGAGGCGCGCGAGGAACTGGGTTCCTTCGCCGCCGCCCAGTACCGCACCGGCGCCTCCGCGCCCGACACCGCGGCCTTCCTGCTCGCGGACACCCCGCAGGACTACTTCGACCAGAGCCAGCTGATGGGCCGGCTGACCGAGCGGCAGAAAGACGCGGTCGACGACTACGTCACCGAGCAGTCGGCGACGATGAAGAAGCGGCAGGAGGCCTCCCAGAGCCTCGAGTCGCTCACCGCCTCGCAGAACGACCTGAAGGCCGCCAAGGCCACCGTCCAGAAGAAGCTCGGCGACGCGCGCGTGCTGCTGTCGCAGCTGACGGCGCAGGAGAAGGCGCGGCTCGCCGCGATCGAGGAGCGCAAGCAGCAGGAGGCCGCCCGCAAGGCGGCGGAGCTGGCGCGGCAGCAGGCGGCCGAGCAGGCCGCGGCACGGCAGGAGAGCGGCGGCTCCACGGGCACGGACGCGCCGTCGACGTCGCCGACGTCACCCTCGTCGCCGTCCTCGCCGTCCTCGCCGTCCTCGCCGTCGTCCCCGGCGGCGGACGCGTCCTACGCCACCAAGGCCGGGAAGGCGCTCGCCTACGCCCGCGCGCAGATCGGCAAGCCGTACGTCTGGGGCGCCACCGGCCCCGACGCCTACGACTGCTCCGGCCTCACCCAGGCCGCCTGGAAGGCCGCCGGCGTCTCGCTCCCGCGCACCACCTACGACCAGGTCGACGCCGGCACGACCGTCTCCCTGACCGACGCCAGGCCCGGCGACCTGATCTTCTTCTACGACGACGTCACGCACGTCGGCCTCTACATCGGCAACGGCATGATGATCCACGCGCCCAAGCCGGGGGCGTACGTGCGCGAGGAGTCGGTGTACTACGACGGGGAGTCCTCGATCCACAGCGTGGTCCGCCCGGCCTGAGTCCCCTCGAGGGGAGGTCCGGCGTCCCCCGGAGGTATGAGGCGGCGTTCTCCGTAGTGCGCCCGCGCGTATTTCCGGTGGCCGCCGCGCGTGCCCCCGAGCGAGCCGCCCCGGGCTCCTTAGCATCGCCGCATGCCCGGCTCTTCGTCCCTGCGCGCCTGGTGGTCGCGGCGTCCGCCGGCGGCCGGGGCCGCCGTGATGGCGACCGGCGTCCTCTCGGTCGGTCTGCTGCTGGCCGGGCACGAGACCCTGTCCGTCATCGCCCTGGTGCTGGCCGGCCTCGCCTGGGCGGCGCTGGCGGCGGACTTCGTCGTGCGGCTGGCCCGGGACCGCGAGCGGTGGTGGGCCGAGGCGGGCACGCCCGGGGCGCTCACCGCGGTCGCGGCGACGGCCCTGCTCGGCACGCGGATCGCGGCCTCCGGTCCGGACGCGCTCGCCAAAGCGCTGCTGGCGCCGGCGGCGGTGCTCTGGCCGCTGCTGCTCGTGACCGTCCTACGGCACTGGGGGCGGCGCATGCCCGGGGCGGTGTTCCTGTGTTGCGTGGCCACACAGGCGCTCGCTGTGCTGGGCGCGACCCTCGCCCGGTCCGAGACGACGGCCTGGCTCGCGCACACCGCGCTCGCGCTGTTCTGGCTCGGCCTGATCCTCTACGGCATCGCGCTGTGGCGGTTCGACCGGAGGCAGGTGGCCGAGGGCGCCGGGGACCACTGGGTGGCGGGCGGGGCGCTCGCGATCTCGGCGCTGGCCGGGGCGAAGCTCGTCGAGGCCGGCGAGAGCGGCATGTACCTGTGGAACGCGGACGACCGCGGCGCCCTGCGCACGCTGACCGCCGCGCTGCTGGTCCTCGACCTGTGCTGCTACGTCGTGCTGCTCCTGGCCGAGGCGTGGTGGCCCCGGCCCCGCTACGCCGTGGACCGCTGGGCGACGGTGTTCCCCATGAGCATGACCGCGGCGTCGACGCTGACGGTCGCCGCCGCCCTCGACGTCCCGTGGCTGAAGGGCCCGGGCGAGGTGCTGCTGTGGATCGCGGTGGCGGCGTGGCTGGCCGTCGCCGCGGGCGCGGTCCTGGCGGCCAGGGAGTCGATCAGGTCCGGCGCGGGGTGAGGGGGTGAGGGGATCGGGCGGGTCAGGTCCACAGGACCGCGATGAAGACGTTGGCCACGGTCAGCAGCCCGACGAGACCGAACAGCGGCTTCTCCACCGTCTCGTCGTCCCGCTTCACATAGACGAGGCCGAGGATCACGACCAGCAGGGCCAGCTTCACCCCGATCTTGATGTTGTTGACCGCCTGGTCGTCCGCCTGGTTGAGGCCGACCAGGATCACGCCGGTGACCAGCATCGTCGCCGCGCCGTGCAGCATCGCGGGCACGAAGCGGGCCGTGCCCCGGCCCATCGCCTTCATCTGCGTGAGGAAGCCGCCGAGGAGCGCGGCGATGCCGATGATGTGCAGGCCGACGAAGAACTGGATGAGTACGTCCATGGAGCCGGATGCTAATCAGCCGGGCGGCCGGCGTCCGACACCGGCCCACCCTGCGCGGCACCGGCCCACTCCTGCCCGACACCGGGCCACCCCTGCGCGGCTCGTGCATATATGCGTCTCATAGCAGCCGACCGCTCGGATGTGCCCCGAAATCGCCGCATCGGTCAGCGCGGTGCGCGAAGTCGACTCCCTCGGACCGGCTCGGTGACCACATCCGGTCAGCCGCCAGTCCGCTCGTGTCACTTCCGCACATCGCGTCACCGACCCGACGTCACCGGGCCTAGCGTCCTCCCCCAGGTGACCGGCTCCCCACCGCCGTCCGGACCAGGGGCGGCAGTCGGCCACCACCGCCGAAAGTCCGGCGGCGTGCCCCCGCTCCCCTGTGCGGGCCGCCGCCGGACGCGTCAGCCGCTCCCCGCGGCCGTACGTCCGTCCGCTCCCCACGGCGGGCACGGGCCCCCGCCCGGCCCCATCCGACGGCCGTACCGACGAGGCGGGCGTACGAAAGGACGTGCAGTCCCACGTGGCAGCGCACCGCAAGCCTCGTCAGCGTTCGTTCGGCGGCCACGCGGCCCGTAAGGCGGTCACCATCGCCCTCGCGGGCGCGGCGGGCGCGACGGCCTTCGAAGGGGCCGGACACGCGGCTCCCGAGCCCACGCCGGCGCAGGTGAAGGCCAAGGTGGACAGGCTGTACCAGGAGGCGGAGGCCGCCACCGAGAAGTACAACGGCGCGCAGGAGAAGGCCACGGCGACCGAGGGCCGGCTGAAGGCCCTGCGGGACGAGGCCGCCCGCAAGGAGCTGCGGCTGAACACGGCGCGCGAGGCGCTCGGTTCGATGGCGGCCGCCCAGTACCGCGGCGGCGGCCTGGACCCCGCGATGCAGCTCGCCCTCTCCGACGACCCCGACGCCTACCTGGACGGCGCTGCCTTCGCCGAACGGGCCGGCGACCGCCAGTCCGGCGCCGTCGCCCGGGTCCGCAAGCAGCTGGGGGAGATCGAGCAGCTGCGGGGCGCGGCCCGCGTCGAACTGATCTCGCTCAAGAAGCGCCAGGCGGAGCTGCGACGGCACAAGAAGACGATCACCGGCAAGCTGGACGCCGCACGCGACCTGCTGTCCCGGCTCACGGCGCAGGACCGGGCCCGGCTCGAAGGAGGGGGTGGCGGCGGCGGAGGTGCGGGCGGCAGCGCGGACACCCGTGCCTCGCGCGGCTCCACGGGCCCCCGCGACGCCCTCCCGGCCCCCGGCTCCGCCGCCGCCCAGGCCCCCAACTCCCGCGCGGCGGACGCCGTCTCCTACGCCTACTCCAAGCTCGGCAGCCCCTATGTGTGGGGCGCGACCGGCCCGAACGCCTTCGACTGCTCCGGCCTCGTCCTGGCCTCGTACCGCTCCGCGGGCGTCGCCCTGCCCCGTACGACCTACGCGCAGATCGACGCCGGCCGCCGTGTCTCCCGCTCCGAACTCCTCCCGGGCGACCTGGTGTTCTTCTACTCGGGCATCACCCACGTCGGCATCTACGTCGGCGACGGCAAGATGATCCACGCCCCGAACCCGTCGGCCCCGGTACGCGTCGCCCCTCTCGACGAGATGCCCTACGCGGGGGCGACCCGGGTGGTGTGACAGAGCCCAGGCGGGTCCGGACAAGGCCGGACAGAGGCTGAGGAGGGCTGGGAAGGACCGGCAAGGGCTGGGAAGGGCTGAACAGGGCCGGGCAGGGCAGTCGTCAGGAGCGCGACCCGGGATCGACCGGCGGCGCGACCCGAAGTCCACCGACCGTCGGGTCTGCGTGGCATGGGCATGCGACACGGTAGGTTCGGCGCGCGAAGCGAACCGCACCGCGCCTGTACGCCGGCGTCGGGCAGACCGCCGTCCCGCCCCGCACCGCCACCGCTCCTGGCCCGCCCGAAAGAGGCCCGATGTCCCCAGCCGCGCTGCCTCCTCCCCCTCCCCCGCCGCACATCCGGTTCTGGCCGGACCGGTCGGCGCTGCTGGCCGACCGGGAGCGGGCGTTGGACGAGCTGCACCGGCACAGCCTCGGCGTCCACCGCGTACTGCTGCTGTGGCTGCTGGCGCTCGCGGCGATCATCGGCTGGGCGCTGCTGGTGCTGCCTATTCAGCAGTTCGAGGAGAGGGACCCGACGGGCTTCCTCCTCGGCCCGGTGTTCGCGCTCCTCGGACTCGCGTCGCTGACCCCCTCCGTCGTCGCCGTGGCCCTCGCCGTGCGCCGCGACCACCAGCTGCGTCAACTCCTCGACGCCTGGCTCGCTCTGGACAGCCACCCGCTGTCCGACGCCCGTCTGCGCTCCCCCGGTCTCAGTCTCTTCTGGCTGCTCTCCTCCCTCGGCGTCGGCGCGATCGGCCTGTGGGCGTCCTTCGCCTCCGCGGCCGGCGCGGAGTCCGGCCGGTCGACGTACGCCGAGGTCACCCTCCGCGTGGGCGTCGGCACCATCCTCTGGCTGGCGGGCCTCATCGGCGTGGTGAAGGCCGTACGGCACTACCGGTGGGCACTGCGGGCACTGGGGCCCGCCGGCGCCGCCCCCGGGGTCACACCAGCCGTCGTGCCGTCGCCCACCGCGTCAGCTCGTGCCGGTTCGACAGCTGGAGCTTTCTCAGGACCGCCGACACATGGGACTCGACCGTCTTGACGGAGATGAACAGCTGCTTGGCGATCTCCTTGTAGGCGTAGCCGCGGGCGATGAGCCGCAGGACCTCGCGCTCGCGCTGGGTGAGACGGTCGAGGTCCTCGTCGACCGGCGGGGCGTCGGTGGAGGCGAAGGCGTCGAGGACGAACCCGGCCAGGCGCGGCGAGAAGACGGCGTCGCCCTCCTGCACGCGGAAGACGGAGTCGACCAGGTCCGCGCCGGTGATCGTCTTGGTGACGTACCCTCTGGCGCCGCCTCGGATCACCCCGATCACGTCCTCCGCCGCGTCCGAGACGGACAGGGCGAGGAACCGCACCGGCTGCTCGGCGTCCGCCATCAACGGGGCGCAGCGGCGCAGCACTTCGACCCCGCCGCCGCCCGGCAGATGCACGTCGAGGAGGACGACCTCGGGCCGGGTCGCGGTGATGACCGTGACGGCCTGGTCGACGTCCGCCGCCTCGCCGACGACCTCGACGCCGGTCTCGTCGGTCCGGCCGATCTCGGCCTGGACGCCCGTGCGGAACATACGGTGGTCGTCGACGAGGACCACGCGCACCCGGCGTCCTCCCGCGCCGTCGCCGGAGGACCGCGCCGGCTCGGCCGCCTCGGCCGCTCCCGCCGTTCCGTTCGCCTCGGTGGGCTCGCTCATGTCGTCTTCTCCGCCCTCTCCATCTCCAGCTCGACCTCCGTGCCGCCGTCGGGCACCGCACGCAGCCGCGCGGTGCCTCCGTTGCGCTCCATACGGCCGATGATCGATTCTCTGACGCCCATGCGGTCGGCGGGTATGGAATCGAGGTCGAAGCCGGGACCTCGGTCCCGGACGGACACGAAGACCGTCCTTCCCTCGACTTCGGCGTAGACCTGTACGGCGCCGCCCTCGCCACCGTACTTGGCGGCGTTCACCATCGCCTCGCGCGCGGCCTGCATCTGCGCGGCCACCCGCTCGTCGAGCGGGCAGTCGCCCACGACCACGACCTCTATGGGCACGCCGTGCTTGTCCTCCACCTCTGCGGCGCTGCGTCTGACCGCCTCGGCGACGGTGTCCGGCTCGTCCGCCTCGTCCTTGCCGGTGCCCTCGGGTTTGTAGAGCCAGGTGCGCAGGTCCCGCTCCTGGGCGCGGGCGAGGCGGCGCACCTCGCTCGCGTTCTCGGCGTTGCGCTGGATCAGTGTGAGCGTGTGCAGCACCGAGTCGTGGACGTGGGCGGCGACCTCCGCGCGCTCCTGCGCCCGGATGCGCATCAGCCGCTCCTCGGACAGGTCCTGCGTCATCCGGACCAGGTAGGGACCGGCGAGCAGCGTGATGCCGACGAGGACGGCGAGGGCCGCCTGGAGCACCGAGCCGAGGTGCGCGGCGGATCCCTGCAACACGAAGATCCCGGACACGCCGGCCGCGACCAGGAGGACGCCGGCGCCCGCGCGCAGGAGCGTGAGCGTACGGCGTCTGCGGCCGACCTCGACCCAGCGGGCCCGGCGGGCGTTGTCCGCCTGCCGCCAGACGAGGGCGACGCCCGCGCCGACGAGGACGGCGGGCAGGAGGTACGCCTTCGCACCGCTGCCCAGGTTCACATTGCCGACGAAGACCATCGCCACGACGACCATGAGGAGCAGGGCGACGATCTGGCCCTTGTCCGGCTTGCGGGCGACGAGCCTGCGGCGGCCGTCGGGCGCGGTCTCGGTGGCGACGAGGGAGGGTGACCTCTGGTCGCCGACGCCGCCGATCCCGAGCGGCACGAAGAACCAGAAGGCCGCGTAGAGCAGGGCGCCGAGGCCGTCCGCCATGAACAGGCCGACGAAGACGAGCCGCACCCAGATCACGGGCAGTCCGAGATGCCCGGCGAGCCCCCGCGCCACGCCACCCAGCCAGCGTCCGTCGCTGCTGCGGTAGAGCTTGCGCGGCGGCCGCGGTTCGACGAGTGGCGCTGCTGCGGCTTCCGGCATGCCAACGATGGTCACACGGCGGTCCGGCCCGGGCATCAGGGTTTGCCCCCGAGACGCCCCTGATCTTCGACGCCGTCGCAGGTCGAACGCCTCCCGGGCCCGGGATCGGGGCCGATATCAGGGTCCGACCAGGGTCATCCCGACTGCCGTCGAGGCGTCTCGCCCGCCACCATGGACTCATGACAGATCACCAGCACGCCGCGGACGCCGTGCCCGACGGGGGCGCCGCGCCCGACGCGGCCCACCCGTCCACCGGCGCCCCCGGCGCCGCAGGTGAGGAACCGCGCGCACACGGGCGGGCGGGCGCGACCTCACCCGAGGATCCCGGCCCTGCCGACCACCTCCCGCACCGGTTCCGCCGCGACCGCGAGCACAAGGTGCTCGCCGGTGTGTGCGCGGGACTCGGGCGGCAGTGCGACATGGACCCGGTGATCTTCCGGATCACGCTCGCCGTGCTCTCCGCGACGGGCGGCATCGGCCTCATCTTCTACGGCTTCGCCTGGCTCATCGTCCCGTACGGCGACGACGGCCAGAACGAGGTGCGCAGGCTCCTGACCGGCCGGGTCGACGGGCAGGCGCTGGCGGCCCTGCTGTTCGCGCTGGTCGGCTGCGGAGTGTTCCTGTCGATGCTGAACAACGGCGGCGTGCTGACCTTCGCCGTCGTCCTCTCCCTCCTCCTCGCCGGCGCGGCGTACTGGTCACGGCACCGGGACAACGCCGACACCGACCCGCTCGCCGCGCAGGCCGTGGCCGACGCCCCGCCGGAGGCCCAGGCGCCGCCGGTTCCCGCCGCCTACCCGTCCTGGTGGCGGGACCCCATCGTCAAGGACGGCACGCACGACGGCGGCACGGGCTATCTGTGGGGCCCCCGGGCCCCCGGGACCCCGGACGTCACGTCGGTCTTCGACGTCAGACTCGCCGGTCACAAGATCCCCTACGACCCCCTCCGCGCGCGCGGCCAGGCGATCCGGCAGCGCGGGCCCCGCTGGATCGGCGGCTGGCTCTTCCTGCTCGCCGCGCTCGCGGGCAGCTTCGTCACCCGGCTCACCTGGGACGAGCATCCGCTGGGCACCAGCCTCCAGGCGGGTCTGGCCACCGCACTCGTGATCCTGGGCGTGGGCATCGCGGTCAGCTCGTTCCTCGGGCGCACCGGCGCGGGCTCGGTGTTCCTGGCGGTGCTCACGGCGGCCCTGCTGGCCGGGTCGGCGGTCCTGCCCAAGGACATCGACACGCACTGGATGAACACGACCTGGCGGCCCACGGCGGTGACGGACGTGCACGAGAACTACGACCTCGGCACCGGCGAAGCCGTACTGGACCTGTCACGCGTGGACCTGGCGAAGGGTCAGACGGTGAGCACCGGCGCCGAGGTGGGGATCGGGCGGCTGAAGGTGGTCGTGCCGCCGGATGCGACGGTGAAGCTGAGCGTCGAGGTGGGCCTGGGCGACATCCGACTGCCGGGCGAGGACGAGAAGGACGTGGACGTGCAACCGGGCAAGCACACGGAGGTGACCCTGTCGCCGGCATCGGGCGGCGAGGGCGCCGGGACGATCGACCTCGACCTCCATGTCGGGGCGGGACAGGCGGAGGTGACCCGTGCTGCGTCATGAGTTCCGGCCGGGCCGGCTGGTCGCCGGCGTGGTCTTCACCCTCGCGGGCGTCATCTACGCGGGCGACGCGGGCGGGCTGTGGGACACCCCGTGGTTCGTGATGATCCCGGTCGTGGTGGGCGGGCTGTCCCTCGCGGGGGCGACGGGAATGCTGACCCGTTCCCTGCGCAGACGGCGCGGTCCGGCATCGGGGACGCCCGAGGCCGGACCGGGGACGGCGACCTGACGGCGGGGTTCAGCAGCCCCCGTTCGCTGCGGGGTTGAGCAGCCTCCCGCCGCTGCGGGGTCGAGCAGCCGCCCGTCGCAGCGGGGCTCAGTAGCCGCTCGCCCGCTGTCGCTTCCTCGTCCGCCAGGCCGCGTCCACGGAGAGGACGGGTGCGCCGGCGAGGACGAGGGGCAGCCAGGCCATCAGATAGGGGAGGTCGTTGCCGTAGTAGTAGGGGTCGGACGCCCAGCTCACCGTCAGCCACAGGCTGAGGGAGATCAGGGCACCGCCGAGGGCGGCCAGTCGGGCGAGGACGCCGAGCAGGGTGCCGATGCCGACGGCGAGTTCACCGAAGGCCATGGCGTAGCCGAAGCCGGACGGGCTCTTCAGGGCGAAGTCGACCAGGGCGGGGATGGCCGAGGAGTCGCGGACGGCGCGCATGGTGTCACCGATCGAGCCGGCGCCGCTGTCCTTGACGAAGGCGCTGTCGGTCAGCTTGTCGAGGCCGGCGTAGATGAAGGTGACGCCGAGGAAGACACGCAGGGGGAGGAGGGCGTACCGAGTGGCGGTGTCCCGCCAGTCGCCGCCGCCGTCGAGGGAGGGAGGGTGCGTGTCCGTCCGCATGCTGTGAGTCATCGCCCGTAGCCGCCTCTCGCCCGCCGTGGTGGACCCCTCGACAGACCTTACGTACCAAATGGGAGGTGCGCTCAGCAATGCGGCCGTTGAATTTCTCCGCGTCCCGGCGACGCCGTCGGGCTCGCCCGCTCGCGCTCTCTCCGGCGCTCCCGCCCGCGTCCTCTGCCGCGCGGAGCGCCTCAGTCGGTCACGTCGATCGCGTACCGGTTCGTCTCCACGCCCGCGGCGGTGACCACCTGGACGTCGACCCGTCCCGGCTCGACGTCCGCCGGGACCGGGACGGTCAGGACCGCGTCGGTCGGATTGCTGAAGCCGCCCGCGACGGGGACGAGGGGCACATGGACGTGGACGGCGCCGATGCGCACGACCATGCGGGAGAGCCGGTCGGCGGCCTGCGCGCCGGGCGGGACGAAGCCCGCGCCGCGGATCTCGATGTCGTCACCGGTGCGGATCGGGGCGTCCAGGTCGCCGGCCTCGCGGGAGCGGACGACGGAGAGGATCACGGGACGGCCGCCCTCCGCGTACTTGCCGGCGAGGTAGGTCGCGGCCGAGACCAGCACCACGACGGCGAGCCCCCAGGGCAGGTCGGGGAGTTGGTCGGGACGGCGGGCGAGGCGTACCGCGGCGAAGACCACGGCGACGGCGCTGATCACGACGTACTGGATGTCGGCGAAGGCGCCGCGGCCGGAGTCGTCGGTCAACAGGTCGGCCGCGCGGGGCCGGTGGGCGCGGACCTTCTGGAGCCGCTGACCGAGGACGCGCAGCCCGACCACCCGGCGCACCAGCACCGCGATCGCGCAGACCACGGCGAGGACGGTCACCACACCGGCCCCGCGCGCGAGGTCGAGTCCGGCGATCAGCGCGTCGCGCTCGCGGGAGTCGGAGGCGGCGGCGAGCCGGCCGACGAGGACCAGCACCGCGTACGCCACGAGCAGGACCCAGGCGGCGGCGATCGCGCGGGAGGTGGACAGCCGGTTGTCCTCGCCGATGACGGGGGCCAGCGCTCCGCCGCGCGCCCGGTGGAACCAGGAGGCCGCGGTGAGCGCGCCGGCGACGACGAGCGCGGCGAGCAGTCCCGCGGTGCGGGCCGTGCTCCAGCCCGCGCCGATCGCGGTGAGCGACTGCGCCAGCAGCAGCGTGACGACCGCCGCCCACACGGTGCACGCCGTGCGCAGCCAGAGGCGGGCGAGCCAGGCCTCGCCCTCGGCGCGACCGCGTTCGGCGACGAGTTCCGCCGACTGGGTCAGTTCCTCGGAGACCCACTGGCGGGACGCCGAGACCGAGTGGGCGACGGCGGCCGGCAGCCCCTGCCCGGCGGCGAACTCGTCGCGCTTCGACAGGAACGCGGCCACCGCGCGCCGGTGCCCCTCGCGTGCCCCGTGCGGGCAGTCCCCGCAGGTGCAGCCGCCGTCGTGCGCGCCCGTCTCCGGGCCCTGTCTCGCCTCCTGCACCGCCATGTCCGATGCCTGCCTTCCCCACGACCCTCACGACCGGCGGCCCTCGAACTCTCCGGCCGCCGCCCTGCGAACAACTCCCCTGCGATGAGAGCGAATTGTGCCCTACGGCACAGCGTCCGGTTTCGACAGGTCTGGTCAGCGCGGGTGAAGCGGGGTCCGCCGCGTTGACCCGGCTGCGAGAATTCCCTTATGGCCGAGATCATCCAGCGTGACGGGGCCTGGGCCTTCGACGGCACGACGGTCCGCATCACGCCGGGACGCCACCGCGGCGTGCCGCTGTTCCGGCAGACGTACGGGGAGATCGCCGTGCCCCTGGAGGCCGTCGCCGGTGTCGTCCACGAGCCCGAACGCAGGCGGGGCCGGCTGCGGTTGCGGCTGCGGGAGGGCGCCGATCCGCTGCTGCACGCGACGGGCGGGCGGCTGCCGGAGGCGGCGGACCCGTACCGGCTGCTGGTGGACGCCGACCGCGCCGGGATCGCGGAGTACGTCGCGGCGGAGATCCGGCACGCGCTGCTGCTCGACGCGGTGCCCAAGGAGCCGACCCGGGCGTTCCTGCTGCCCGGTCCGCCGGTGCCGGTCTCGGCCCGCTCCTCCGACGGCACGGTCTCCTTCGACGGCGGCCGGGTGCGCATCGACTGGGCCGACACGGCGGACCGGGTGAAGCGGGCGACGGGCCCGCGCGTCATCGGCCTCGGGGAGCTCGTGCAGGTGGAGTGGCTGCCCAACTCCGGACGCCAGGACGGCTTCCTGCGCTTCGTGACCGGTGACACGGCGTGCGCGAGGCTGCCGCCGGAGAAGGACCCGTACGCACTGGACCTGTGGGGCGGCGTCCACCGGGACCTGCTGACCGCGCTGGTGGCGACGGCGGTCACCGCACGACTGCCGCACCCGTCGACCCGCCCCGCCACAGCCGGCGCCCCCGACGACCGCCCCGCCGAAGACCTCTCCGCCGCCGTGCCCCCGCCGAGGACGGACCATCACGACGTGCTGCTGCGCCGGCTGCGGGAGTTGGGGCAGCTGTACCGGGACGGGGTGCTCACGGACGAGGAGTTCGCCCGGACGAAGGCGGTGGTCCTGCGGGGCTTCTGAAGTGCCGTGCGGGGCTTGTGGTTCTCAGGCGGGACGACGGATCACCCTCGCTTCGCCCTCGCTCAGGACAACAGGTCCGGCTCGCTCCGGCTGATGTCCTGCCACAGCGGCTGGTAGTTGATCCACGCCACGAGATCGCCGCCGAGCTGCTCCCGCGTCGCGACGGCGGCACGGTGGTCGATCAGCACGGGGCGCCCGGCGGCGCGGGCGGTCAGCTGGACCTGGCAGGACCGTTCCATCGACAGGAACCACCAGGCAGCCGCGTCCACCGAGTCGCCGACCGTCAGCAGTCCGTGGTTGCGCAGCACGAGCGCCTTGCGGCTGCCGAGCGCGGACGCGATGCGCCGGCCCTCCTCGGCGTCGACGGCGACGCCGGTGTAGGCGTCGTAGAGGGCATGGTCCTCGTAGAAGGCGCAGCTCTCCTGGGTGATCGGGTCCAGCAGTTCAGCGAGGGCGGCGAGGGCGCGGCCGTGCACCGAGTGGCAGTGGGCGACGGCGACGACGTCGGGCCGCGCGGCGTGCACCTGGGCGTGCACGGTGAAGGCGGCCTGGTTGACGTGATAGCCGCCCTCGACGACCTGCCCGTCGGCGTTGGCCAGCACCAGGTCGCTCACGGTGACGTGCTTGAACGGCATCCCGAACGGATTCACCCAGAAGCAGTCGCTGTACTCGGGGTCGCGTGCGGTGATGTGTCCCGATACCCCGTCCTCGAAGCCGAGCCGGCCGAAGATCCGCACAGCCCCGGCCAGCCGTTCCTTGCGGTGCCGCCGCTCGTCCTCGACCGACTCGTGCATCGGCGGCATGGCGAACCTCAACCGGTCGGTGGGCAGCGGGGCAGGCGAGGTGGGCCCGTGCATCGGTCCTCCAGACAGGGTTGCTTTACGGGGCGGAAGTTACCGTCGGTCAGCGCAGGAAAACAGGCTTGTTATGCAAACATGACGTGCGCCACCGCGACTCGACAGTGCACCACGGCGCATACCCGACAGGAGATGTCGGGTATCGGCGGCAGACTCGTCGTATGACTGTGGAACGTGGGACGTCGGGGCGTGCGGACGAAGCGGTGGGCTGGGCGGGGTTCGTGAGGGCCGAGCCCGAGTTCGCCGCTGTGGTGGAGGGGCGGTTCGGAGGGTTCGTCCATCATGTGGTGGCCACGTTGCGCAAGGACGGTTCGCCGCGTACCAGTGGGCTGGAGGTCCGGTTCTCCGGTGGGGAGTTGTGGCTCGGCATGATGTCGGGTTCGCTCAAGGCGCTCGATCTGCGGCGTGATCCCCGGTTCTCGCTCCAGGCCAATCCCGGGGAGGGGACCGGGATGGGCGGGGGCGACGTCCGGATCAGCGGGCGGGCCGTCGAGGTCGGGGACGACGAGGCGGCGAAGGCCGGATACGTGGAAGAGGCGGAACCGCCGGAGCCGTTCCACCTCTTCCGCACCGAGGTGACGGAGGTCGTGCGGACCTACGTCGAGGACGACACGTATCTGGTCGTCCAGGTCTGGAAGCCCGGAGAGCCGGTGCGGACTCTCAAGCGGACCTGAAACCAGTGGCGAGCTCTCCGAGAGCTGCTCCGGGAACTACTCCCACTCGATGGTGCCCGGCGGCTTCGAGGTGACGTCGACGACGACCCGGTTGACGTCGCGGACCTCGTTGGTGATCCGGGTGGAGATCTTCGCCAGGACGTCGTACGGGATGCGGGACCAGTCGGCGGTCATCGCGTCCTCGGAGGAGACCGGGCGCAGGACGATCGGGTGGCCGTAGGTGCGGCCGTCGCCCTGGACGCCGACGCTGCGGACGTCCGCGAGCAGGACGACCGGGCACTGCCAGATCTCGCGGTCGAGGCCGGCGGCGGTCAGCTCCTCGCGGGCGATGGCGTCGGCGTCGCGCAGGAGGTCCAGGCGCTCCTTGGTGACCTCGCCGACGATCCGGATGCCCAGGCCGGGGCCCGGGAACGGCTGGCGCTGGACGATCTCCTCCGGCAGGCCGAGCTCCTGGCCGACCATGCGGACCTCGTCCTTGAACAGCTTGCGCAGCGGCTCGATCAGCTTGAACTCGAGGTCCTCGGGCAGGCCGCCCACGTTGTGGTGGGACTTGATGTTCGCGGTGCCGGTGCCGCCGCCGGACTCGACCACGTCCGGGTACAGCGTGCCCTGGACCAGGAACTCCACGGCCGGGCCCTCGTCCGCGATGATCTCGGCCTGCGCCTGCTCGAACACGCGGATGAACTCGCGGCCGATGATCTTGCGCTTCTCCTCGGGGTCGGAGACGCCCTTCAGCGCGGTCAGGAACCGCTCCTCCGCGTCCACGACCTTCAGCTGCACGCCGGTCGCGGCCACGAAGTCCTTCTCGACCTGCTCGGTCTCGCCCTTGCGCATCAGACCGTGGTCGACGTACACGCAGGTCAGCTGGGAGCCGATGGCCTTCTGGACGAGGGCGGCGGCCACGGCGGAGTCGACGCCGCCGGACAGGCCGCAGATCGCGCGCCGGTCGCCGACCTGCTCGCGGATGGCCGCGACCTGCTCCTCGATCACGTTGCCCGTGGTCCAGGACGGGGCGAGGCCGGCGCCGCGGTAGAGGAAGTGCTCCAGGACCTGCTGGCCGTGCGTGGAGTGCATCACCTCGGGGTGGTACTGGACGCCGTACAGCTTCTTCTCGTCGTTCTCGAAGGCGGCGACCGGGACGACGTCCGTGGACGCCGTGACGGAGAAGCCCTCGGGGGCGGCGGAGCAGGCGTCGCCGTGCGACATCCACACGGCCTGCTCGGCGGGGGTGCCCTCGAAGAGGGTGGAGGAGACGCGGGAGACGTGCAGTTCCGTACGGCCGTACTCGCGGGCGCCGGTGTTGTCGACGGTGCCGCCGAGGGTCTGCGCCATCAGCTGGAAGCCGTAGCACATGCCGAAGACGGGGACGCCGGCCTCGAAGAGCGCGCGGTCGAGGCGGGGGGCGCCCTCCTCGTACACGGACGAGGGGCCGCCGGAGAGGATGATCGCCGCCGGGTTCTTGGCGAGCATCTCCGCCACCGGCATGGTGCTCGGCACGATCTCGCTGTAAACCCGGGCCTCGCGGACTCGACGGGCGATGAGCTGGGCGTACTGCGCGCCGAAGTCGACGACCAGGACGGTGTCGGGGGCGGCGGCAGCGGGAGTCGCTGATGACACGGGAGCCTTCCGGCGGTGGGGCGGGGTCTCTGTGCTGGCCAATTCTACCGGGGTGACCGTAGGGAAGGTCCCGTCACCGGGGGCTCCCGCCCCCGGCCCCCCGGCCTTCGCCCACCCACCGCCCGACTCGGTCGGCCGAGAACGAGCCGTGGCATACTGGCCGCATGCTCGCGCACACGACCTTCCTCTTTACCTATGGCACCCGGCCCGCCGGCTGCCATGGTCGTGCCGCTTGAGCTGAACGCCGAGCGACTTCCCAGGCGCCCCGGGCCGACAAGGCCCGGGGCGTCTGTCGTAGGTTCCGGGTCCTGCCGTTCCGGGGTGCTCCCGATCCAGCACAGGAGCCTCCATGACCACCACGACCTCCCTCGACGTGACCGGCGCCCGGACCTCCGAGGCCGCCGACGTGATCGGCGGCGCCCGTGAGCGCATCGACGCGCTCGACGACCGGATCATCGGTCTGATCCAGGAACGGATGGCCGTCTCGGCCGTGATCCAGGACGCCCGGATCGCCTCCGGCGGCCGGCGCGTGAACCTGTCCCGCGAGATGGAGATCCTCGGCCACTACAGCGAGGCCCTCGGCAAGCCCGGCACGTCCCTCGCGATGACGCTCCTCGAACTGTGCCGCGGTCGCATCTGAGTTCGGCGCCCCTCTCACCCGTACGGCGCGTGACCGGCCCCGGACGGCTTCGTTGGTCCCGGTGTCCGTTCCAGCCAGGGGCGGGCCCGGAAGAACCACGCGTGGCTCGCTGGAGCGATGAGACGTACGGATCGTGCCGTGCGTCGTGGGACCTCGCTCCAGGAAAGTGACCGGACGGCAGGGGACAGCAGCCCGGTCACCCAAGAGAACGGTCGGCCCCGGGGACGCCCGGGGCCGACCGGCGGAAACTGCAAAAATGCACAAAGGCTGGGTCAAACGGTTGCGGGCGCCGCGTTCATCCAGCACGATGCACAGAAAGCCCCGAACAGCACAACTGTCTTTCCGGGCCCCGCTTTACGGTGCGGTGTCCTGCTCTACCGCCAAAGGTCCAGACCTGTCGCACATCCCTTGTGCGCCGGGGCGGCGACCCGGCGCACACTCGGCCCGACGGCGCGGCGGTCACCCCCGCGTGAGCGGCCGACGGCACGACAAGCCAGCGGCGCAACCCCCCGGCGCCGCTCCCAAGCACCGGCGCTGCCCTGACGCCGGTGCTGACGAAAGAAGGGCCCCGCGGATCCGTCCCGCGGGGCCCTTCGCCATGTCGATTGCCATGCCGATCGCGACGCCGGAGCGATGTGACGCGCCGCACATAAAGATCCCGTGAGATCTGCACAACTGTTCACAGCTTTCACCCGTCACACCTACAGAACCAAGGATCACGCCTGCTCATCCCTGCTCTTTCGAGGTCTTCATGAAGCTCCGCCGCGCCATGGTCACCATGGCGGCGACCGCCGTCATCGCGCCGCTCGCCCTGCTGTCCGCGCCCGTCGCCTTCGCCGAGGACGGCGCGTCGCCGAGCGCGTCGGCGTCGGAGAGCTCCTCCGCCTCCGCCTCCGCCTCCGCTTCCGACACGACGAGCCCCAGCGCCTCCGAGTCCTCGACCTCGAGCCCGTCCGGCTCGGCCTCCGCGTCGGCGAGCGGAAGCGCGAGCGGTTCGCCGTCCGCCTCCGCCTCGGACTCCTCCGGCGGCAAGCCGACGCCTTCGACGAGCACGCCGGCCGACGAGGACATCTTCGACCCGGCGGAGGACTGCGAGTCGCTGGACCTGGACGAGAATCTCTCGGCGAACATCAAGGGCCTGCCGAACAAGATCGTCGCCGGTTCGGGCTGGCACGACTTCGAGTACGTCGTCGAGAACAACTCCAGCAAAGACCTCAAGAACGTGTACATGGAGGCCGGGCTGGAGTACGGCGACGACACGGACGTCTTCCTGACCGAGGGCCTCGCCGTCGTCCAGGTCAAGGAGGACGGCAAGTGGACCGACGCCTACCAGGAGTCCTACGAGGACGAGGACGGCAAGACGGTCAACCTCACGGGCACCTTCGTGGGACTGCTCGACGTGCTGGAGAAGGACAGCTCCGCCTCCCTCGACCTGCGGGTCAAGATCAAGGCGTCGGCGCCGGCCGGCTCGGCGTTCGCACTGAGCGCGGCCTTCTACGCCGGTGAGAACTCCTCCTGCTACTTCAACGGTGACCTCTACGACGTCGAGATCCTCGCCGCCGGCAGCAAGCCGGGCGACGTCGACGACGCCGAGCCCAACGGGAACAAGCCCACCGGCACGGAGGGCACCAAGACCCAGGGCGGCGCCAAGCCGATCAGCGGCAGCCTCGCCGAGACCGGCTCCGACTCCGCGCTGCCGATGATCGCCCTGGTCGGCGGTGTGACCGTCGTCGCCGGTGTCGGCGTGGTGTTCGCGGTGCGTCGCCGCAAGACGACGGTGGCGTGAACCTGAGCCGGCCCTGAGGGTCGGCCACGGACGAAGAGGGACCTGCACTCGGAGGGGGGCGCAGGTCCCTCTTTCATGTGCGCCCACCTCCGTGAGCCGACTCGCCGCCCCGGCGTCCTACTTCTTCGGCGGTACCGCCGGCATCCCCAGGAACGGCAGCCGCAGCGCGGCGAAGGCGTCCGCCGGGACCGCCGGCGTCTTCGGCTCGACCGGCTTCAGGCGTTCGTACGCCGCGCCCTGGGCCGGGCGCGGGTCCTCCTCGCCCTTGTTCGGCCAGTAGGACATCGCGCGCTCCGCCTGGGCGGTGATCGTCAGCGACGGGTTGACGCCCAGGTTCGCCGAGACCGCGGCGCCGTCGACGACGGAGATGCCGGGGTGGCCGTAGAGGCGGTGGTAGGGGTCGATGACGCCGTTCTCGCGGGAGGAGCCGATGGGGCAGCCGCCCAGGAAGTGGGCGGTGAGCGGGGTGCCCATCAGTTCGCCCACGTTGGAGCCGGCGAAGCCGTTGATGTCGGCGGCGATCGCTGAGGCCGCCTCCGAAGCCGCCTTGATCTGCTTGGGGTTGGGACTTCCGTGTCCCTGACGTGCCGTCAGCAGTCCCTTGCCGACGCCGTCCTGCTTCAGGTACGTCGTCAGCGAGTTGTCCAGCGACTGCATCACCAGGCCGATGATGGTCCGCTCCGACCAGCGCCGGTTGGACAGGGAGCGCAGGACGAGCAGCGGATGGCGGGCGGCGTTCGCCAGCCAGCCGGCCACCCTCGACGAGCCCTCGGCGTACGGCACTTGGAGGATGGACAGGCCGCCCATCGAGTTGGAGCCCTTGCCGTAGCGGACCGGCTCGATATGGGTGTTCTCGTCCGGGTGGATGGAGGAGGTGATGGCGACGCCGCGCGTGAAGTCGACCTTCTTGTGGCCCGTCGCCCTGCGGTAGCGGCGGTCGTCGGTCTGGGCGCCCACCAGCGCCTCGGAGTTGGTTCGGGTCAACTCGCCCAACCGGTCGGAGAGATGGGGAAGCCGGCCGGTCGCCTTCATGCGGTGCAGGAGGGTCTGGGTGCCGTAGGTGCCGGCGGCGAGGACGACCCTGCGGGCGGTGAAGGTGCGCCCCTTCGCCTTGCGGCGGTCGTCGGTGGGCAGGGTGGCGACCGCGTGGCCGCCGCGCGAGTCGTCGGTGACGGAGACGACCGTCGTCAGCGGGTGCACCACCGCGCCCGCCTTCTCCGCGAGGTACAGGTAGTTCTCGTTGAGGGTGTTCTTCGCGCCGTGCCGGCAGCCGGTCATGCACTCGCCGCACTCGGCGCAGGCCTTGCGGGCGGGCCCGACGCCGCCGAAGTACGGGTCCGGGACCTCCTCCCCCGGCTTCGCGCGCGCCGAGCCGTCGGCGTCCTGCCCGTCCCCGAAGAACACGCCGACCGGCGCCATGTGGAAGCTGTCCCCGACGCCCATCCGCTCGGCCGCCGCCTTCAGGTGCACGTCGGACGGGGTCGTCGTCGGGTTGAGGCGGACGCCGAGCATACGGCGGGCCTGGTCGTAGTACGGCTGGAGCTCGTCCTGCCAGTCGGTGATGTCCCGCCACTGCGGGTCCTCGAAGAACGGCTTAGGCGGGACGTAGAGGGTGTTGGCGTAGTTGAGGGAGCCGCCGCCCACGCCCGCGCCGGCCAGGACCATGACGTTGCCCAGCAGATGGATGCGCTGGATGCCGTAGAGGCCGAGCTTGGGCGCCCACAGGTAGTTCTTCAGGTCCCAGGAGTTCTTCGGGAGCGTGGCGCGGGTGAAGCGGCGGCCGGCCTCCAGGACGCCTACCCGGTAGCCCTTCTCCGTCAGGCGCAGGGCGGTCACCGAGCCGCCGAAGCCGGAGCCGACGACGATGACGTCGTAGTCGTAAGCGTCCTGGGACACGTGCTCTCCTCGTTGAGAACGGGTGCTGTCTAGCGGAAGCGGAACGCCTTCATCACCCGCAGGCTCCGGGTCATGAACTCCGCGTACTTCTCGTCGTCCATGCCGAGCGCGGGCGCCAGCGGCAGCAGCCGCTGCTGGGCGATCGTCTGGGCCTCGGTGTACTTGAGGATGCCCTCGGAGCCGTGCCGGCGGCCGAGGCCGGAGTCCTTCATGCCGCCCATGGGGGACTGGACGCTGCCGTAGGCGGGCGCGTAGCCCTCGTTGACGTTGACCGTGCCGGTGCGGATCCTGGCGGCGACCTCGCGGCCACGGCGGGCGTCCTTCGTCCACACGGAGGAATTCAGGCCGTACGGCGTGGAGTTGGCGAGCTCGACGGCCTCGTCGTCGGTGCGGAAGCGGTAGATCGAGACGACCGGGCCGAAGGTCTCCTCGGTGCAGACCGACATGGGCTCGGTGACGCCGTCCAGGATGGTCGGTTCGAAGAAGTACGGGCCGACGTCCGGGCGGGCGACGCCGCCGGCGACGAGCTTCGCGCCCTTGGCCACGGCCTCGTCGACATGCCGGCGCACGGTCTCCAGCTGGCGTTCGCCGACCAGGGAGCCCATGTCGGCGCCGTAGGCCAGGGAGGTGCCGAGGCGCATGCCCTTGGTGCGGGCGGCGAAGCGGTCCACGAAGGCCTCGGCGATCGACTCGTGGACGTACAACCGCTCGATGGATATGCACAGTTGGCCCGCGGAGGAGAAGCAGGCGCGGACCGCGCCCGCGGCGGCCTTCTCGATGTCGGCGTCCTCCAGGACCAACATGGCGTTCTTGCCGCCGAGTTCGAGGGAGACGCCGATCAGCCGGGCGGCGGCGCCCTGCGCGACCTCGCGGCCGGTGCGGGTGGAGCCGGTGAAGGAGACGTAGTCGGCGTGCTTGACGACCTCGGGGCCGACGACCGGTCCCTCGCCGAGCACGACCTGGAACACCTCGGCGGGCAGGCCGGCCTCGATGAGCAGGTCACGGGCCCACAGGGCGGTGAGGCAGGTCTCGGTGTCCGGCTTCATCACGACGGCGTTGCCCGCGGCGAAGGCGGGGAGGGCGTCGCCGACGGACAGTTCCAGCGGGTAGTTCCAGGGGGCGATCTGGCCGACGACGCCGCGCGGGTGGCGCAGCTCGGTGACCTTCGTCAGGGTCGGCATGGCGCCCGCGTGCCGCTTGGGCCTGAGGTAGGCGGGGGCCTTGCGGCCGTAGTGGCGGGCGGCGACGGCGACCGACTGCACCTCCTCGTGGGCGTGGAGGCGCGCCTTGCCGGTCTCCAGCTGGATCAGGTCCAGGATCTCGCCCTGGCGGGCCAGCACCAGGTCGTGGAAGCGGAGCAGGACCGCGGCGCGCTCACGCACCGGGACCTGCGCCCAGACCCGCTGGGCGGCGCGGGCCGCCGCGAACGCCTTCTCCACGTCCTGCGGGGTGGACTCCGGCAGGTCGGCGAGCTTCTCGCCGGTGAACGGCGTGTGGTTGGCCGTGCGCCCGGAGCCCACGACGTCCTTGGTCAGCTGCGCGATGAGCTGGGGGGTGACCACGTCCGCGGCGGTGCGGACGCCCGTGGGGGCGGGGGCGAGGGGGTTGGTACCGGCCGTGGTCGTGGTGCCGGTCTTTTCCGGGGCCTGCGAGTCCGTCATGAGGCGCAGAGTATGACGCGCGCGAGGCTTTTGGTACCCGTCGGTAATAGTCATTCACCGGGCGCGCACACGACGCCAGTGGTCACTGGCAACAAAGCCGCTGATCAGGCGGGGTGCCTCAGGGTGCGCCGATCCGGAGACGGTCGCGGGCCGACTCGAAAACCTCCATGCCGCGTCGCTCGTCCGCCGTCCCCTTGGGCATGTCCACCCGCAGTTCGTACATGCGGCGGTCGTCGGTGAGGACGAACAGTTCGACGACGCGGGACGGGCGGTCGGCGGGGCCGCGGGCGGTGTCGGCGAGGACGGCGTCGTAGCCGTGGAGGCTCGTGCCGGTGGTCAGCGTCCGCGCGCCGCCCTCCGCCCCGCTCCACGCCTCGCGCGCCTGCGCGGCCCGCTCCGCCGGGGAGGCGGGCGCCCGGTCCCACTGCGTGAGCCGTACGACGACGGCCCCGGCCGAGTAGACCGCGAACCGCGGCTGCGGCCCGCCGCCGCTCGCGCCCTGCGGGCCGGTCTCGCGGAAACCGGCGGGGAGGGAGAGGACGGCGTCCATGGCGGGCTGCGGGTGAGCGATCCAGGGGGTGGCGGCAGGGGTTGAGGTAGGGGTGGGGGTGGAGGTGACGGCCGGGGTGGTGGCGGGCGCGGGGGTGGAGGTGGCGGCCGGTGCGGGGGCCGCGGTGCCGGCGGCTCCCGTCCGCTCCGTGCTCGCCCCGCTGTCGGGCTCGCCCAGGAAGGACGTCCCCAGCCAGGCGCCACCGGCGAGGAGGAGGGTGAGGAAGGTCAGGGGGAGGGTGCGGCGGGAGCGGGACGGCGGCGGTGCCGTCTCGGGGGCAGGGCGGCCGGGGGACGATTCCACCTCTGGGGCAGGGCGGCCGAGGGACGATTCCGCATCGGGGGCGGGGCGGCCGGGGGACGGTGCCGCATCGGGCGTCGGCGGGCCGGCATCCGGCGTCGGCCGGCTGGAGGGCGGGGCGGCTGCCTGCTCGGGGGATCGTGCCGGTCGGGGCGGCTCGGAGGAGGGTGCCGTGTCCCGTCCGGGCGGGAGCGCCCCGGGGTCCGGCGGCGTCCGCCCCTCCGCCGCCTCCAGCGCCACGGCGACCTCGGCCGCGGACGGCCTCCGCTCGGGGTCCCGCTCCAGCAGCCGTACGAGCAGGGGCCCCAGCGGCCCGGCCTGCTTCGGCGCGGGCGGCTCCGCGTCGGGGGTGTCCTGCGGGACCGTACGGCGGAACGGGGGACGCCCCTCGACGGCGGCGTACAGCAGCACTCCGAGCGACCACAGATCGGAGGCGGGCCCGGCGGCCCCCAGCCCGTCCGTCCGCTCGGGCGGCACCACGAACTCCGGCGGGACGACGAAGTCGCCCTGCGAAGCGGCGAGTTGCTCGACGAACCCGCCTGCCGGTTCCTCGCCGTGGGCGTCCGCTATGCCGAAGTCCGTCAGGACCACTCTGCCGTCCGGGGCGAGCAGGACGTTCGTGGCTTTCACGTCTCGGTGGACTATGCCCACGGCGTGCGCCGCGCGCAGTGCGCCCAGGACCGCGAGGCCGATGCGGGCGGCCTCGGGTGGGGGGAGGGGGCCTCGGCGCAGGGCGTCGTGGAGGGACTCGCCTCGGATCGACTCCATGACGATCCAGGGCAGTCCGTCCTGGCGGCCCTCGTCCTCCTCCATCACCACGTCGTGGATGGCGACCGCGGAGGGGTGGTCGACGCGGGCGGCGGCGCGTGCCTCCCGGTAGAGGCGGTGGGCGGCCCTGCGATGGGCCTCGTCCTCGGGATCGTCGGGCAAGTGCGGGCGTTTGACGGCTACTTCGCGTTCGCCGACCTCGTCGTGCGCCCGCCAGACGGTGCCGGTGACGCCGGAGCCGATGCGTTCGAGCAACCGGTAACGCCCGCCGACCATCCGGCCCTTGTCGCCTCCGGGCTCCCCGTCGTAGCTCATGTCCCATGACTACCACGGCGACCCGCCGCCGGACGCTACAACGTGTCGAGCTCCAGGCCCGCGATCGCCGTCCGCACCACCTCGCGGCAGCGCTCGGTGAATTCGCCCGCGCCCGGACAGGCCACGGTGAGCTTGCACATGATATGCGTCACGCCGGTACGAGGGTGTCGACCGCGACGTCGAAGTACTCCCGTGCCTCCCGCGCCCTGCCGACCGGCGCCGACACCCACACGTCGTACATCCGGCCGCCCTCCTCCCAGCACAGGTCGTAGGTGTGCCGGGGGCCCTCCGCCGCGCTGAAGCCGTTCCAGGTGAACTCCCAGAGAGCGGCGGGGCGTCCGTCGCGCGTGGTCTCGGTGACCCGGCCGTCGCGGTAACCGGGGTTGGTGGCCGCGCCCTCGGCGGCGGCGCGCCGCATCACGGCCAGCGGGCCGCCCTCCTGTGGGGCGGAGACCTTGATGCCGAGGCGGAAGGTCCCGCCCGGGGACAGGTAGAAGATGCGCTCGCCCTGCGGGACGCGGGTGAACCCGTCCGGCACGGCGAGCGCGAACCCGGCGGGGTCGTCGGCGACGCGGTAACCGGAGGGAGCGGAGGGCCGCTCCCCCGCGGATGCCGAGGAACTCCCTGTCGAGGAACCCCCGGTCGAGGACGCGCCCGCCGTCGAGGACGTACCCGTCGGCGAAGCGCCCGTGGGCAGTCCCGGCGCGGAGCTCGTCGTCGAGCCGCCGCCCCCGTCGCCGTCCCGGTCCACCAGCAGCGCCACCGCGGACACCCCGGCCCCCGCCATCGCGGCGACCAGCAGCGCCGCCACCAGCATGCCCCGCGGGGAGCGTTCCCGGCCGCCGGGCCCGCCCGCTCCGCCCTCCGGGAGCGAGGGCTGCCCCAACGGCAGGTCGGCCTGCGTCGGCGTGTATCCGACCCCCGCTCCCGCCCGCGCCCCACCGGCTCGCGCCGCCCCGACCCGCGCCGTCCACGCCGACGGCGTACGCCCCGAGTTCCGCCACGCCGACCCCGTGCGCCCGGTGTCCCGATGCGCCGTCGGTGTGCGCCCGGTGTCCAGGAAGGCGCGCAGCATCCGCTCCGCCTCCGCCGCGTCCAGCCGCCGGTCCGGGTCCCGCTCCAGCAGCCCCCGTACGACGGGCAGCAGCGGCGCGGCCTGCGGCGGCGTCCGGATGTCGGCGAAGACGACGGCGTGCAGGATGCCGCCCAACGAGTCGCGGCGGAACGGCGATTCACCGCTGAGCGCAGTGCACAGCAGCGCGCCCAGCGACCACAGGTCGGAGGCGGGGCCGGTCCGCTCCCCCGACATCCGCTCGGGCGCGGTGTACTCGGGCGAGCCGACGAACGAACCGGTCTCGGTGAGCGTGGTGGCCCCCGCGACCTGGGCGATCCCGAAGTCGGTGAGGACGGCACGGCCGGTGCCGGACTCGATCAGGACGTTGGCGGGCTTGATGTCCCGGTGCAGCACGCCGGCCGCGTGCGCGGCGCGCAGGGCTCCGAGCAGATCCGCGCCGATCCGGGCCGCCTCGCGCGCCTCCACGGGGCCGCTCTCGGCGATCCGGTCGGCGAGCGAGCCGCCGTCGATCAACTCCATGACGATATAAGGGCGTTCGTCCTCCACGACGACGTCGTGCACGACGATGATGTGCGGGTGGCTCAACTGGGCGACCGCGCGGGCCTCGCGCAGCGTCCGGTCGCGGCGGCCACGGGCCTCCTGCTCGGACAGCGCGTCGTCCTGGACCAGTTCCTTGACGGCGACACGCCGTCCCAACAGCCGGTCCGTGGCCCGCCAGACGACGCCCATGCCACCGCGCCCGAGCCGTGTCTCCAGCCGGTAGCGGCCTGCGATGACCCGGCCGTCGTCCCCCTCGGTCCCCATGCGCCCCATCATGCCGCACCGGATGCCGCGCCTCCGGGGCGCCGACCGGCCAAGTCACGGACCCCCGGGCGCACGCCGGTTCAGAACCGCGCTCACCGGTTCAGGACGTGCTCACCGGCTCACGAACGTGCTCTCACCGGCTCGCGATCGTGCTCTCACCGGCTCAGGGTCGTGCTCTCGCCGGCTCAGGAAGTGCGCGTCGGTTCCAGGGAGGTGGCCGTCGACTCCGGGGAGGTGTCCGTCGACTCGGGCGGCGTGCCCGTCGGCTCCCGCCAGCTCCGCAGCACCGACTTGAACTGCTGGGAGGCGGTCTCCCAGTCCTCGGCCGGGGACGACATGTAGATCACGTACTCGGTGCCGTCCCGGGCGATGTACGTCTCCTCGATCGCGCGGCGCGGGCCGGGGAACTCCGTGTCCTTGGCGAGCGCGGTCCAGGTGTACTCCCACTCGGCGCCCTCGCGGTCGCGGTACACGTTCCGCTCCAGGGTGACCCGCTTGTAGTCGACCAGCCGCTGCAACTGCACTTCCAGGTCGATCTGGTGGGCGTAGGGGTCGTCGAAGTCCGGGGAGGCGTCGACGGCGATGCGCAGGAAGTGCTCGCCGCCGTCGGGCGTGTAGTCGATCTGCTTCAGGTCGCCGTCGTCCTGGAACACCTGCCGCTCCCAGCCCTCGGGCAGGGAGAGCCCGAAGCCCAGCGGGTCGGTGACCTCTTCCCAGGAGTCGGGCACGGCGCCCTGCTGGGCGGGCTTGCCGGTGGGCGTCGGGCCGGGATCGTCGGTCGGCGAGGCGCCCGACGCGGCGGAGCCGGAGTCCGACCGCCGGTCGTCGTGCCAGTTCTGCAACGTCAGCGCCGTACCGCCGCCGACCAGCGCGGCGACGACGACCACGAGCGCGAGTGTGCGCAGCCGGCGGCGGCGGGCGGAGCGGGTGGGCGCGGCGGGGCCCTGGGCGGGCTGGGAGGAATGGGCCGGTGCCGGGGGCTGTCCCTGACCCGAGCCGGCCGGCGGCCCGACGGCGGTCGGGACGGTCAGCGGCGACAGGTGATGCCCCTGCGGGTACCCGAAGGGGGCCTCGGCGGAGCCCGGGACGGGCGTCGCCGCCTCCGACGCGCCGACGCCGTACGAGGTCGCCGCCGTACCGGACCCGGGGTAGCCGCCGGCACCCGAACCTGCCGCGGGATAGCCACCCGTGCCCGCACCGGCCGAGGGGCGCCCGCCGGTACCCGCACCGGCTGCGGAGTGCCCGCCAGTGCCCGCACCGGCCGCGAGGTGCCCGCCGGTACCCGAACCGGACCCGGCATAGCCGCCCGTGCCCGCACCGGCCGAGGGGTGCCCGCCGGTACCCGAACCGGACCCGGGATAGCCCCCCGTACCCGCACCGGCCGAGGGGTGCCCGCCGGTACCCGAACCGGCCGCCGGGCGGCCCCCCGCCCCGCCGCCGGGCCCCGTGAACTGCGTCGGTACGTACGCCTGGGCGTCGTTCGGCCGGCGTCCCTCCGCCGCTTCGGCGAGCAGGTGCTCGGCCTCGGTCATGTCGGGCCGGTCGGCCGGGTCCTTGCGCAGCAGCGCGGCGATGACGGGGCCGAGCGGGCCGGCGTGGTGCGGCTCCGCGGCCTCCTCCTCGACCACCGCCTGAAGGGTGGTCAGCGGCGTGGTGCGGCGGAACGGCGAGCGCCCCTCCACCGCCGTGTACAGCGTCGCGGCGAGCGCCCACAGGTCGGAGGACGGGCCGGGGTCCTGGCCGCGGACCCGCTCGGGGGCGAGGTAGTCGACGGATCCGACGACCTCCCCGGTGCGGGTGATGGTGGCGTCGCCCTCGATCTGGGCGATGCCGAAGTCGGTGAGCAGGACCCGCCCGTCGTGGGAGAGCAGCACGTTGCCCGGCTTGACGTCACGGTGCAGGACGCCGGCGGAGTGCGCGGCGCGCAGGGCGCGCAGCACCCACAGGCCGATCCGGGCGGCCTCGGTGGGCTCGACGCGCCCGTCCTCCTTGACCGCGTCGGCCAGCGAGCGGCCCTCGACCAGCTCCATCACGATCCACGGCCGGCCGTCGTGTTCGAGCACGTCGTGCACGGTGACCACGGCGGAGTGGTTGATCCGCGCGGCCGCGCGGGCCTCGGCCCGGGTGCGCGCCAGCAGGACGGTCTGGTCGCTCTCCGAGACGTAGAGCGCGGCGGTCAGTTCCTTGATGGCGACGGCCCTGTGCAGCAGCTCGTCGTGCGCACGCCACACACGGCCCATGCCGCCGCTGCCTATCGCGTCGGCGAGCCGGTAGCGGCCCGCGACGAGCGAGCCCTGCATCTGATTCACGTTGCCCCGCAATGCTCTTGACAGGGCCAGCGTAAAGACCGTCCCCCTTTCGGGGAACAAGCGGGGTGGCAAGGAAACCGCACTGTGACGGTTGTCGCTTCTGGGGCGGAAGGGGAACCGGAGGCGCCGCGCACGAGTCGCGACCCGCTCAGCGGGTGTACCGGTAACTCGCCGAAGCCTGCTCGAACAGCCGCGTCACCTCGTCCCGCTCCGCCTCCGGACCGCGCAGCTGTACGACGTGGTAGCGCCCGTCGAGGAGCATCGCGAGATTGCGCACGAACAGCTCGCGCCCGTCGGCGGCGGTCCAGGTGAACTGCCCCTCGGCCATGACCCGTCCGCCCACCTGGATGGTGCGCAGCCCGGACGCGGTGGCCCAGCTGGAGTCGCGGTACGGCTGGAGCTCGCTCTCCCGCTCCCGCTGGTAGGCCATCGGATCGCTGCCGTACCGAGCGGCGGTGTCCCGGCCGGGGACGACGATCAGCTCGAAGCCGCTGCGCGAGTAGACCACCTGGCCGCGCCCGTTCTTGGGCGTGCGCTCCCAGCCGTCGGCGACGGCGATCTGGAAGCCCTCCGCGTCCTTGCGCACGGTGAACCCGTCGGCGGCCTCCGCCGTGCCGGAACCGCCGGAACCGGACTGCGTCTCGGTCCCGGACCCGTCGGAACCGGACCCGCTCGTCGCGGAGCCGCCGGAGGCCGACGCGGAGGCGCTGCTGTCGGGCGACGGCGTGTTCCGGCCGTCGGACCCCGGCGCGCCGCTCGCGTCGGGCGCCTGTCCGGTCTGCCCCGCGGCCCCGGTCCGCTCGGCCCCCGGCGCTCCCGAGTTCTCCTCACCGGCCTTGGGCATGAACAGCACGGCGTACGCGATCACCGCGGCCATCGCCAGCAGTATCAGCAGCAGCAGCGTGCGGCCCAGGCTGCGGGGCGAACGGTTCGTCTCCTTGCGGGCCCGCTTGTGCCGTCCGCTGGTCGCGGGCAGCCCGGCGCGCCGCCTGCGCACCAGTTCGCCCCTGCGGCGGACGATCGGCAGCCGGCGCGGGTCGGTGGGCGGCGCGGCGACGACGTACGTACCCGCCTCGGGCTCGGGCGCCGAGCGCACCAGCGAGCGCAGCCAGCCGCGCAGTTCCTCGAAGTCGAGGCGCTCGGTGGGGTCCTGACGCAGCAGCGACTCCACGACCGGCCTGAGCGGGCCGCACTCCTCGGCGAAGGCGGGCGGCTCGGCGCACACCATCTGCACCAGCTCCGCCGTCGACTCCTCCGGGTAGGGCGCGTGGCCCTGGACGGACCGGAAGAGCAGCGCGCCGAGCGCCCACAGGTCGGTGGCGGGCCCGATGGGCGCGGCCAGCTGCCAGTTCTCGTGGACGGGGCCTGCCTGTTCCGGCGCCCAGCGTTCGGTGACGGGACCGACGACGGCCATCCGTGCCTGCCGGGCCCGCTCGGCGGCCAGCGCGGTGGCCGGCCCCCGCCGCACCCCGGCTCCGGCCGCGAGTTCGTCCCAACGGGCGCCCGTGCGCGGCTCGGCCCCGGCCGCGACGCCCTGCGGCGGCACGGGCACCGGTCCGACCGCCCCCATGCCCGGCACGGGCGCGCCGCGCACCCCGTCGGGGTCGGCGATCTGCCCCGGCGCGGTACCGCCGCCCGCGCTCCCGTGCGCGTGCTCGCGCCCGGACCCGATGGCGTACGGCGATCCCGACGCGCCCACGACTCCGGTGCTGCCCTCGGACGACGTACGGGCGCCCGGCAGCGCCGCCCGCCCGCTCTGCTGGGCCTCCTGGACCCGGGCCGCCGCCCGCGCGCCCGCCCGGTACGCGGCGATCGCCCCGGCCCGCGCGGCACGGATGTCCCCGCCGGTCTCCACGGCTCCGGAAGCCGATCCGCCGGACGCCCCTTCCGGGTCGGCGGGCTCCGCGCCGGCCGCCGGGAGGCCTCCGGCCGCCCGCGCCTCGATCGCCGCCCGCCGCGCCGCCTCGGGGTCGGCCCCACCGGCCCCACCGCCGCCACCGGCCCCGCCGCCGAACTCACCGGGCCCACGCCCGCCCGCGTCCGCGAACCCCGCTCCCGCGGCACCGCCGCGTCCCGCACCGGCCCCCGGCCCGACGGGCCTCGCATGACCGACTCCGCCGGCACCCGAACCGGCCGCCCCGCCGTACCCGGGGCCACCGCCCGCCGCCCCGCCGAAGCCCGCGCCACCGCCCGTCGACCCGCCGAAACCCGTGCCGCCACCCGCCGCCCCGCCGAAACCGCCGCCGCCGGCCGGCCCGCCGAAGCCGACGTCACTACCGCCGCTGCCGGCAGGACCCGTCGGTCCGCCGAAGCCGGCCCCACCGGCGCCCGGGCCGCCGATCGCCGCGCCCGACAGACTCCCGAACCCCGTACCGCCGGCCCCCGAACCGGCATCCTCGTTCTCCTCCGCCGGCACCGGGTCGTACCCGCAGAGCGCCTCCTCCGCCGCGCCCACCGCGAGGCCCGTCAGCATGACCCGGCCGTCGTCGCAGACCAGGACGGTGCGTGCGGTGATGTTGCGGTGCACCCAGCCGTGCGCGTGCAGCACCCGCAGCGCCATCAGCACGTCGGAGGCGACCTCCGCCGCCCGGTACGGCGTCAGCGGCTTCTCGGCGAGCAGTGCCGCCAGCGGGCGCGCCGCCACCAGTTCGCTCACTATCCACAGCGAGCCGCCCTCGGCGAACACGTCGAAGACCTGGTCGAGCCGGGGATGGTCGGGGATGCTCGCCGCGGCCTGCGCCGCCTCGACCGCGCGCCGTACGACCGGATCGGCCGGCCGGCGCGTACTGGCCCCCGCGCGCCCCGTCGGCCGTCGCGCGCCCGGCGTCCGCGCCGTGAACCCGTCGGGCAGCCCCTCCGCGTCGAGCACCTCCGCCTCGACGACCTCGGGCAACGGCACCTGACGGACCAGGACTTCCTGTCCGCTGTAGGTGTCGAACGCCCGGGACTCGGTGAGTTCGTACTCGTCGGAGGGCGGCAGCGGCAGGCGGTAGCGGTCGGCGAGCACTCGCCCCGCGTAGTCGTCCACGATGCCTCCCCCGGCCGCCCGGTCGATCAATTCCGTTCGTCCTGCGGCCCGTTCCGGCCGTAACCGGCTGTTCGGCCGGATGCGTACGGTCCGCGAGCACTCACGATACGTGCCGGAGGCAACTCGCAGAGAGGGATGCCCAGATCTCACGCACCGCACACGGCGGACCCGCGTCCTACTTCTTCGGCTGGAACGTCTCCGTCAGCGTCTTCCAGGTGCTCTGGCGCAGTTCGCCGTCCCAGGTGGCGGACTTCGCCGAGTACATCAGCGCGTACCCCTGGCTGTCGTTGACAACGAAACCGCGGTCTATCGAGCGGTAGCCGGTGCCGCCCTCCGTGTAGGTGAACTCCCAGTCGGCCGTGTTCCAGCCGCGGTAGTCCACCTTCTCTATGCGGATCTTCTGGTACTGGGAGCGCACCATGGTGCGCTCCTGGGCCTTCCAGTCCGCGACGGGGTCGTCCTTGGGCGTGGTCGTCCAGGCGACGAGCAGCCGCTGTCCGTCGGGCCCGGTGAACCGGTCGCCCGCGGCGCTCGCGCGCTGGTACTTCCACCCGGCGGGCAGTCCTATCGAGTAACCCTGCGTGCCCGTGTGCGTCGACACCGCCTGGGCGGCCCCGCCCGCGGAAGCGCCGGTTCCGGCGTCACCGGCCGTGCCGGCGCTGCCGCTCGGGGTGGCGGAGGACGAGCCCTGGGAGGCGGACTGGCCCGCCGTCCCGTCGGTGCGGGTCCCGCCGGCCTCGTCGTCCTTGGTGTCGGGGCTCGTGTCCGTGCCCGTGCTCTTGCTCGCGCCCGGGTCGGCGCCGGCGCTCGCACTGGCGCCGGTCGTGCCGCCGCCGGACTTCGCGCCGTTCGTCTTGCTGTCGTCCCCGCCGAAGGTGATGGCCAGCACGGTGCCGAGCACCGCGAGCACGACGACCACGGCGATGATGACCAGCGTCCGCTTCGGGACGACGTCGGTGATCGGCGCCCTGGGGACGGGCCTCGGCGGCAGGTCCGGCGGCGTCATCACGGGCCACCCGGAACTGCGGCCGCCCGTACCGCCGTTCACCGAACCACTGGTGCCGGTGCCGGTGCCGGTACCGCTACCAGTGCCGGTGCCGGTGCCGGCACCGGACCCGGATCGGGGCGCCGGAGCCGACAAGGACGCGGACGCCCCCGCGGCGGCGCCGGACTTCGCACCGGCCTTGGCGCCCGGCGCGGCAGCCGACGACGGAGAAGAGGCAGCCGGGGCGGAACCGGCGGCCCCCGAACGGGCCCCCGAACCGGAAGCGGAACCGGAACCGGCCCCTCGCCCGCCCTCGGCGGACTCCCCCGCCCTGACGGCTCCCGGCCCCGAAGAACCCGAGGAGTCGGCCCAACCCGGTGAACCCGCCCTGTCCGTCGACCCGTTGGCCGACTTGGCGCGCGCCGCGGCCGCGGCCGCCGAGGTGGCCGCCCCCGCCGCGACGGCGGCCTTGCGCACGGAACGGAACGCCCCGCGCAGCTTCTCGGCCGCCTCGGCACCCCCCGAACCGCCCGAGCCCGAGCCGCCCGAGCCCGATGAGCTTCCCCTGCCGTCCGGGCCGTCCGGCTGGATGGGCAGCGGCACGAGCTTCGTCGCGTCGGCCGGCTCCGCCTCCTTCGGCTCGGGCGCGTGGATCACCGCGTTCAGCTTCGCCCGCGCCCCGGCGTCGTCGAGCCGCCGCTCGGGGTCCTTGTTGAGCAGCCCGTAGATGACGTCCTTCAGCGGGCCGGCGTTCTTCGGCTCCTCCAGCTGCTCGGTCATCACCGCGGTGAGCGTCGCGATCGCGGAGCCCTTGTCGTACGGGGGCGAGCCCTCGACCGACGCGTACAGCAGACCGCCGAGCGACCACAGGTCGGCGGCCGGTCCGGGCTTGTGGCCGCGGGCGCGCTCGGGCGAGATGTAGGAGGGCGCGCCGACGAGCATGCCGGTGGAGGTGATGGAGGGGTCGCCCTCGACCTGCGCGATGCCGAAGTCGGTGAGCACGACCCGGCCGTCCTCGGCGATCAGCACGTTCGACGGCTTCACGTCACGGTGCAGGATGCCCTCGCGGTGCGCCGAGCGCAGCACGTCGAGGATCGCGAGTCCGACCTCGGCCGCGCGCCGAGGCTCCAGCACGCCGTCCTCACGGATGACCTCGGCGAGCGACTTGCCCTCGACGAGCTCCATCACGATCCACGGCCGGTCGTCCTCGTCGACCACGTCGAAGACGGTCACCGCGCTGTTGTTGCGGATCCGCGCGATGGCCTTGGCCTCGCGCAGCGTCCGCGTGATCAGTCGGCGCTTCTCGTCCTCGTCGATGTTCCCGGGGAACCGCAGCTCCTTGACGGCGACCGTCCGGCCGAGCGTCTCGTCCTCCGCGCGCCACACCGTCCCCATGCCGCCGCGGCCGAGTACGTCTCCCAGCCGGTACCGCCCGGCGAGGAGACGTGCACTCTTGTCCTGACGGGATGTCCCCGCCCGCTCCGCCTCCGACATGCGTCCCCTCATGCAACCCGCCCTGACAGAGCCTCCATTGTCCCCTACCCGACAAGTGCCCGACGCCCAGGGTGCCCCTGACGGCACATGAGCACCGACGCATTCCGGCCAGATGGGACGGCTCGGATCCCGGCCCGCGCGAACCGCCCCTGCACAGAGCCGAGTTCCGCTTCCCTCGTCACAGGGGCACGATGTCCGGCGCTCCGAGCCGCGCCGCGTCCGCGGTGAGGTCGTCGGGCTGGCGCTGCGATTCCCGCTCGGCCTCCACCCGCTTCTGGTAGTGCTCGACCTCACGTTCTATCTGGTCCTTGTCCCAGCCGAGGACGGGCGCCATCAGCTCGGCCGCCTCCCGGGCGCTGCGCGCGCCCCGGTCGAAGGTCTCGATGGAGATGCGGGTGCGGCGGGTCAGCACGTCGTCGAGGTGGCGCGCCCCCTCGTGGGAGGCGGCGTAGACGATCTCGGCGCGCAGGTAGTCGTCGGCCGACTGGAGCGGTTCGCCGAGCGAGGGGTCGGCCTCGACGAGTTCGAGGAGTTCCTCGGCCATGGAGCCGTACCGGTTGAGGAGGTGCTCGACCCGCACCACGTGCAGCCCGGTCCGGGCGGCCGTGCGCGCCCGCGCGTTCCACAGCGCCCGGTAGCCCTCCGCGCCCAGCAGCGGGACCTCTTCGGTGACGCACTCGGCGACCCGCAGATCGAGTCCGTGCACGGCGGCGTCGACGGCGTCCTTGGCCATGACCCGGTACGTCGTGTACTTGCCGCCGGCCACGACGACCAGGCCGGGCACGGGGTGGGCGACGGTGTGCTCGCGCGACAGCTTGCTGGTGGCGTCGGACTCGCCCGCGAGGAGGGGTCGCAGACCGGCGTAGACGCCCTCGACGTCATCGCGCGTGAGGGGCACCGCGAGGACCGAGTTCACGTGATCCAGCAGGTAGTCGATGTCCGCGCTGGAGGCGGCCGGGTGGGCCTTGTCGAGCTCCCAGCCGGTGTCGGTGGTGCCGACGATCCAGTGCCGGCCCCAGGGGATGACGAACAGCACCGACTTCTCGGTGCGCAGGATCAGCCCGGTGGTGGAGTGGATGCGGTCCCTGGGCACGACGAGGTGGATGCCCTTGGAGGCGCGGACGTGGAACTGTCCCCGCTCCCCGACCATCGCCTGTGTGTCGTCGGTCCACACGCCGGTGGCGTTCACGACCTGCCGGGCGCGCACCTCGTACTCGCCGCCGCCCTCGACGTCCTGCACGCGCGCGCCGACGACCCGTTCGCCCTCGCGCAGGAAGGCCGTCACGCGCGCGCGGTTGGCCGTCTTCGCGCCGTACCCCGCCGCGGTGCGCACGAGCGTGGCGACGAAGCGGGCGTCGTCCATCTGGGCGTCGTAGTACTGGAGCGCGCCGACCAGGGCGTCCTTCTTGAGGGCGGGCGCGACACGCAGGGCGTGACGGCGGCTCAGGTGACGGTGCATCGGCAGGCCCCGGCCGTGCCCGCGGGCCATGGACATCACGTCGTAGAGCGCGACGCCCGAGCCGGCGTAGAGCCGCTCCCAGCCCTTGTGCTGGAGCGGGTAGAGGAACGCGACGGGCTTGACCAGGTGGGGGGCGAGCCGCTCCAGCAGCAGGCCCCGCTCCTTCAGCGCCTCCCGGACGAGGGCGAAGTCGAGCATCTCCAGATAGCGCAGACCGCCGTGGATCAGCTTGCTGGACCTGCTCGACGTGCCCGAGGCCCAGTCCCGCGCCTCGACCAGGCCGGTCGACAGGCCGCGCGTGACGGCGTCGAGCGCGGTGCCCGCGCCGACCACGCCGCCTCCCACGACCAGCACGTCCAGCTCGCGCTCGGCCATGGCCGCCAGTGACTCCGCTCGCTGCGCCGGTCCCAGTGTCGCTGTCCTCACCGCTGCCTCCCGCTGTCGGTCCGTGGGCCGCGCCGCTCAGGGCGAGGCCCGGTCCCTTTCCCCCATGCCCAAATTCTGACGGTGTTGCCCGACTTCAGCCACCACGCACCCTCAGCCTGTGGATAACTCTCACGGGATCGCCGCAGGGGAGGCGCGGGACAGTCGCGGGAGAGTCGCGGGAGAGGTGCGGGCCCGACCCGGGAGCGGCCGCGGACGCGCCCGGGACCAGCGGAAAACACCGCCGAACACAGCCGATCAATCCCGCAAATCGGTCATATTTACTCCTAGTCTGACATTGCGCTCGCCCGTCCTGTCCACAGGGCTTGCGCACCTGTCCCGCTTCGGTTACTGGGAAGGACGGCCCACGCCATGCCCGCAGATCTCGCCGTGATCGGACTCGGCCCGCTCGGCCTGCCCCTGGCCCAGGCCGCCGTGGCCGTCGGCATCCCGACGCTCGGCTACCGCACCGGCCCCGAGGCGGGCTCCCTCAGCCCCGCCGAACTGCGCCGGATGCTCTCGGGAGGCTTCCGGCCCGCCACCGACCCGGCCGAGCTGGGCCGGGTGCGCACCGCGGTCATCTGCGCCCCCACCCCGCGCGACGCGGACGGTGGACTCGACCTGAGCCAGGTGGAGGCCGCCGCGCGCACCCTGGCCGGGCATCTGCGCCCGCACACCACCGTGATCCTCGAATCGCCCGTGTACCCGGGGACGACGGAGGAGTTCCTGCGCCCGCTCCTGGAGGAGATGTCCGGCCTCCGCGCGGGCCGCGACTTCCACCTCGCGTACTCCCCGAGCCGCGTCGACCCCGGCCGCCGCGACTTCACCCCGGTCAACACCCCGAAGGTCATCGGCGGCCTCACCCCGGCCTGCACCGAGTCGGCCGCCGCGTTCTACGGCCGGCTCACCGACAAGGTCGTCCGCGCGCGCGGCCTGCGCGAGGCGGAGACCGTGCATCTGCTGGAGACCAACTTCCGGCACGTCAACATGGCCCTCGTCAACGAGATGGCCGTCCTCTGCCACGACCTGGGCGTCGACCTGTGGGACGTCGTGCGCTGCGCCGAGACCAAGCCCTTCGGCTTCCAGGCCTTCCGCCCCGGCCCCGGCGTGGGCGGCCACTCCGTCCCGCTGAACCGCACCGGCCACCTCGGCAGCCCCCTGCGCATGGTGGAGCTGGCCGAGCAGGTCAACAGCCGCATGCCCCGTTACGTCGTCCAGCGCGCCGCCGCCCTCCTCAACGAGCACGGCAAGTCCGCCCGCGGCGCCCGCGTCCTGCTCCTCGGCGTCACCTACAAGCCCGACCTCGCCGACCAGCGGAACACCCCCGCGCGCGAGATCGCGATCCGCCTGACGGAGCTCGGCGCGGCGGTCAGCTACCACGACCCCCACGTCCCGTCCTGGAGCGTCCTGGACCGCCCGGTCCCCCGCGCCGAATCCCTCTACGACGCCGCCGCCGACGCCGACCTCACGATCCTGCTCCAGCAGCACCGCACCTACGACCTCCAGGGCCTCTCGGTGAAGGCCCAACTCCTCCTGGACACCCGGGGAGCCACGCCCACGGGAGCCGCGCACCGACTCTGACGGAACCGCCCACCGGACCCCCGCGAAATCACCGGTGAAGAGAGCGCCGGGCGCCTGCTACTGTGCGGCGACTTCCCGCACGCGCGTGCGTGCGGACACCGCTCCGCTCTTGTTCACCGGTCCCATGGGGGGAACCTGTCATGTCCGACTCAACGCCACCGCCTCAGCCCGTCGAGGGCAACCCGTACGCCCAGCAGCCCGCCGGCGGCAACCCGTACGCCCAGCAGCCCGGCCCCGTCCCGCCCGGCCCCGTCCCGCCCGGCGCGGTCCCGCCCGGCCCCGTCCCCGCGGCCTTCGCTCCCCCGGCCCCGCCGGCCCCCGCGCGCGGCAACGTCGCCCTCGGCCTGCTCACGGCCCTCGTCGTGGCCCTGGTCACCGCCGGCATCTACGGCGCCATCGTGGGCGCCACCGAGTACGAGATCGGCTACGCGGCCGTCGGCGTCGGCTTCCTCGTCGGTTTCGCGGCCGGCAAGGTCGGCGGCGCCAACCCGGCGCTGCCCGTGGTGAGCGCCGTGCTGTCGCTGGGCGCGGTCTACCTGGGCCAGATCATCGGCATCGGCGTGCTCCTGGCCGACCTCGGCGGCGTCTCCGTGACCGAGGTGTTCACCGAGCACCTCGACGTCGTGACCAAGGGCTGGAGCGAGGAGGCCGACGCGATGACCTACCTCTTCCTCGGCATCGGCGCGTTCGCCGCGTTCTCCGGCGCGAAGAAGGCAGCGGCGTAGAACGCCCCGAAAAAGGGCGAGGGCCCGTCCGCTTCCAGCGGACGGGCCCTCGCCCTTCAGGGGCGCGGGGAACTGCGCGACCAGCCACAACAAACCCGCAGACGACACACCGGACCTGGAGCGACACACCGCCCACCGGCGGAGCCCTCAGCGGCGGTGGACCGAGTCCGCCACCGTCACCTCGACGCGCTGGAACTCCTTCAGCTCGCTGTAGCCGGTGGTGGCCATGGCGCGGCGCAGGGCGCCGAAGAAGTTCATCGAGCCGTCCGGCGTGTGCGACGGGCCGGTGAGGACCTCCTCGAGGGTGCCGACCGTGCCGAGGTCGACCTTCTTGCCGCGCGGCAGCTCCTCGTTGACGGCCTCCATGCCCCAGTGGTGGCCCTGGCCCGGCGCGTCGCTCGCGCGCGCGAGCGGCGAGCCCATCATCACCGAGTCGGCGCCGCAGGCGATCGCCTTGGGCAGGTCGCCGGACCAGCCGACGCCGCCGTCCGCGATCACGTGCACGTACCGGCCGCCGGACTCGTCCATGTAGTCGCGGCGGGCCGCGGCGACGTCGGCGACCGCCGTCGCCATCGGGACCTGGATGCCGAGCACGTTGCGGGTGGTGTGCGCCGCGCCGCCGCCGAAGCCGACGAGGACGCCGGCCGCGCCGGTGCGCATGAGGTGCAGGGCCGCGGTGTAGGTGGCGCAGCCGCCGACGATCACCGGGACGTCGAGCTCGTAGATGAACTGCTTCAGGTTCAGCGGTTCGTGCGAGCCGGAGACGTGCTCCGCCGAGACCGTCGTACCGCGGATGACGAAGATGTCCACGCCCGCGTCCACGACGGCCTTGGAGAACTGGGCGGTGCGCTGCGGGGAGAGCGCGGCGGCGGTGACCACGCCCGAGTCGCGCACCTCCTTGATGCGCTGCCCGATCAGCTCCTCCTTGATGGGGGCCGCGTAGATCTCCTGGAGGCGGCGCGTCGCCGACTCGACGGGCAGGCCGACGATCTCGTCCAGCAGCGGCTGCGGGTCCTCGTGCCGCGTCCACAGGCCTTCGAGGTTGAGCACGCCGAGCCCGCCGAGCTCGCCGATGCGGATCGCGGTGGCCGGGGAGACGACCGAGTCCATGGGAGCGGCCAGGAACGGCAGCTCGAAGCGGTAGGCGTCGATCTGCCAGGCGATCGAGACCTCCTTCGGGTCCCGCGTACGGCGGCTGGGGACGACGGCGATGTCGTCGAAGGCGTACGCCCGGCGGCCGCGCTTGCCGCGCCCGATCTCGATCTCAGTCACGTCTGTGGCCTTTCCCTGATGCGTTTCAGCGTCTTCCAGTATCGCCGACGGGCACGACGAGGGCGGCCCCGGACCGTTCCGGGACCGCCCTGCTCGGCTCTGCTCTCGGGCCGGCGCGCCGGACAGGCCCTACTTGCTGCTGTAGTTCGGCGCCTCGACCGTCATCTGGATGTCGTGCGGGTGGCTCTCCTTCAGGCCCGCCGAGGTGATCCGGACGAACCGGCCCTTGGACTCCATCTCCCCGATGGTGGCGGCGCCCACGTACCCCATGGTCTGGCGCAGACCGCCGACGAGCTGGTGCAGCACGTTGCCGAGGGGGCCGCGGTAGGGCACCTGGCCCTCGATGCCCTCGGGCACGAGCTTGTCGTCGGTCGCCACCTCCGCCTGGAAGTAGCGGTCCTTGGAGTACGACCGGCCCTGGCCCCGGGACTGCATCGCGCCGAGCGAGCCCATGCCGCGGTACGACTTGAACTGCTTGCCGTTGATGAACTGGAGCTCGCCCGGGGACTCCTCGCAGCCGGCGAGGAGGCTGCCCAGCATCACCGTGTCGGCGCCGGCGGCGAGCGCCTTGCCGATGTCGCCGGAGTACTGGAGGCCGCCGTCGCCGATCAGCGGGATGCCGGCCGGGCGGGCCGCGAGGGAGGCCTCGTAGATGGCGGTGACCTGCGGGACGCCGATGCCGGCGACGACACGGGTGGTGCAGATCGAGCCGGGGCCGACGCCGACCTTGATGCCGTCCACACCGGCGTCGATCAGGGCCTGGGCGCCGTCACGCGTGGCGACGTTGCCGCCGATCACGTCGACGCCGACGCTCGACTTGATCTTGGACATCCAGCTGAGGGCGTTGCTGTTGTGGCCGTGCGAGGTGTCGACGACCAGGAAGTCCACCCCGGCCTCGGCCAGCGCCTGGGCGCGCTCCAGCGCCTCGGGGCTGGCGCCGACGGCCGCGCCGACGAGCAGCCGACCCTCGGCGTCCTTCGCCGCGTTGGGGTACTTCTCGGCCTTGACGAAGTCCTTGACCGTGATCAGGCCCTTGAGGACGCCCGCGTCGTCGACCAGCGGAAGCTTCTCGATCTTGTGGCGGCGCAGCAGCTCCATGGCGTCGGTGCCGGAGATGCCGACCTTGCCGGTGACCAGCGGCATCGGCGTCATGACCTCGCGCACCTGGCGCGTGCGGTCCGACTCGAAGGCCATGTCGCGGTTGGTGACGATGCCGAGCAGCTTGCCGGCCGGGTCGGTGACCGGGACGCCGCTGATGCGGAACTTGGCGCACAGGGCGTCGGCCTCGGCGAGCGTCGCCTCGGGGTGCACCGTGATCGGGTCGGTGACCATGCCCGACTCGGAGCGCTTGACCAGGTCGACCTGGTTGACCTGGTCCTCGACGGAGAGGTTGCGGTGCAGCACGCCGACGCCGCCCTGACGGGCCATGGCGATCGCCATACGGGACTCGGTCACCTTGTCCATCGCCGCCGAGAGCAGCGGGATGTTCACCCGGACGTTGCGCGAGATGCGGGACGAGGTGTCGACCGCGTTGGGGAGCACCTCGGATGCGCCCGGCAGCAGCAGCACGTCGTCGTAGGTCAGCCCGAGCGTCGCGAATTTGTCGGGCACTCCGTCGACGTTGGCAGTCATGACACCTTCCCCAAATGGCCTTGATCGGTGCGGATGTCCATGCTAACGGGAAGCGCGCTTCCCTGATTCCACGGTCCGGAGCGACTCCGGGCTTCGTATGTTCGTACGGAACCGGCTCGCGGCCCGTTCACCCGGGCCGCCGCCGAAGGGACTACTGCTCGGCGAGGGCGCGCAGTCTGCTCAGCGCGCGGTGCTGAGCCACGCGGACCGCGCCGGGTGACATTCCCAACATCTGACCGGTCTCCTCCGCCGTGAGGCCCACCGCGATGCGCAGCAGCAGCAGCTCCCGCTGGTTCTCGGGCAGGTTGGCCATCAGTTTCTTCGCCCATTCGGCGTCGCTGCTCAGCAGGGCCCGCTCCTCGGGGCCCAGCGAGTCGTCGGGGCGTTCCGGCATCTCGTCGGAGGGGACCGCCGTGGAGCCGGGGTGGCGCATCGCCGCGCGCTGGAGGTCGGCGACCTTGTGGGCGGCGATGGCGAAGACGAAGGCTTCAAAGGGGCGGCCGGTGTCCTTGTAGCGCGGCAGGGCCAGCAGGACGGCCACGCAGACCTCCTGCGCGAGGTCCTCCACGAAGTGGCGGGCGTCGCCGGGGAGCCGGGACAGACGGGTGCGGCAGTAGCGCAGCGCGAGGGGGTGGACGTGGGCGAGCAGGTCGTGGGTGGCCTGTTCGTCGCCGTCGACTGCGCGGTGCACGAGGCCGCCGATCGCCCCCTGGGCACGGACACCCTCGTCTTCGCGCATCGGTCCATGGTGCCCTGCGGCCGGACCGGCCGCGGCACCGTGCCCGTCGTTGTGCACCGAAGCGTTATGAGCAGGTGCGCCGGAACTCATCCCCTGCGCCCTCCCCTTCCGCTCGACCGACTCGTCCCCGAGGAACTCCACACCTCAAGGATGCGGCATCCGCCGCGAAACGAGCAGCGGCCGCCGGACGAGGCCCGGTGCCGCCCGCCTGAGCAGGGACGTTCCCGCATACCCCCGCTCCCCTCCGCCGAAGTCGGCTCGCTCAGAAAGGTACGTACCCATGCCGTGCCCATGTCAGTGAAGTCCGACCCGGGCTTTCCCGGGGGAAGACCCCGCGGTCGGCGTCGCGGGTTGCCCACGCCGGCCATCCCGCGCTCGACCTGTCCCCGTCCTCGTCCCCGCCCCGATCGTTCTTCGAGAGACGTCCCGCACGCACGCGGGTGCCCCGCGTCCACGCAGCCGGGATCCCGAGGTGGGGAAGCCGACGCACGTGAGGTGGAGCAGTCACGTGCGGTGGAGCAGTCACGTGCGATGGAGCAGTCCGGGCGCGCGATCCTCCGCGCGCCCGCCCGGCCCTCCGCGCGCCCGCCGGACCCACCGCGCCCGCCGGGCCCTCCGCGTGCCCGCCGGATCCGCCGCCCCGTGCTCGCGCACAGCGACGCGGACCCGCGCCCGTGAGAGGAGCGCGTCCGCCGGCAGACCGCGTTCACGAGAAGCCCGCGCCCACGAGAGAACCGCGTCCACGAGAGAACCGCGTCCACAACGGAGTACGCGCACGCGTGGCATTCCACTCACGTGATGAACATCGCTCACGTTTCACGTGCCGACGCGTACGACATGAGCACCGCAGGCCGCCCGGGGAGCGGCCTGGATCACCGCACGCCCGAAGGACGTGCGAGCCGCTCACCCCTCGGCACGGTCGCCCGCAGGCGTCAGCGGACCAGTCCCCAGCGGAAGCCGAGCGCCACGGCGTGCGCGCGGTCCGAGGCGCCGAGCTTCTTGAAGAGCCGGCGGGCGTGGGTCTTGACGGTGTCCTCGGAGAGGAACAGCTCACGGCCGATCTCCGCGTTGGAGCGGCCGTGGCTCATGCCCTCCAGCACCTGGATCTCACGGGCGGTGAGCGTGGGTGCCGCGCCCATCTCGGCCGAGCGCAGCCGGCGCGGGGCGAGCCGCCAGGTCGGGTCGGCGAGGGCCTGGGTGACGGTCGCGCGCAGTTCGGCGCGCGAGGCGTCCTTGTGCAGATAACCCCGGGCGCCGGCGGCGACCGCGAGGGCGACTCCGTCGAGGTCCTCCGCGACGGTCAGCATGATGATGCGCGCGCCGGGGTCGGCGGACAGCAGCCGCCGGACGGTCTCGACACCGCCCAGTCCGGGCATGCGCACGTCCATCAGGATGAGGTCCGAGCGGTCGGCGCCCCAGCGGCGGAGGACTTCCTCGCCGTTGGCCGCCGTCGTCACGCGCTCGACGCCGGGCACGGTCGCGACCGCGCGGCGGAGCGCCTCTCGGGCAAGCGGGGAGTCGTCGCAGACGAGGACGGAAGTCATGGCCGCCCTCCGCAGCTGATGCGCGTCACCTTGTGCCTCCAGGCTGGTACGAATCGTCACCTGTGCGGTCGACCGTCTCGGACGCCTGCCCGAGCGTTTGTGTTTTCAACCGCCACCGCACTCTCAACGATGGTCACTCGAAAGAGTTACGGGGCTGCGTGCAGTCTTCGGCACTCTACGTGAGGGGACGGACACGGCGGGGGCAGCCGCGCGGTCCCTCAAGCTTTCACCACAAGCGATGCCCCGATCAGCCCTATTTCTTCCCATTTACTGGTGTCTGAGGCTAGATTCGCAATGAGTCATATTTTCATCTCCTTAGATCGTAGTTGTACGGTCGTTGGCACCGTATCCGCTCGAAACGGCTACAAGGGGTCACGCAATGGCAGATTTCTCCCGCCTTCCCGGACCGAACGCGGACCTGTGGGACTGGCAGCTCCTGGCCGCCTGCCGCGGGGTGGACAGTTCGCTCTTCTTCCATCCGGAGGGTGAGCGCGGGGCGGCGCGGAGCGCTCGCGAGAACTCGGCCAAGGAGGTCTGCATGAGGTGCCCGGTCCGCGCGCAGTGCGCGGCGCACGCGTTGGCGGTGAGAGAGCCGTACGGCGTGTGGGGCGGGTTGACCGAGGACGAGCGCGAGGAGCTCATGGGCCGGGCGCGCCATCGCCTGGTGTCGGCGTCGACCGGTGGGGAGACCCCGCCGGACGACTGAGCCACCGAGGGACCCGACAACTGAAGGAACGTTTCTGCACAGGGAAGGGGCACCCTCGCGCGTGCCCTTGTGTCATTTGCGCGCGAATCTCAGCGCGCCGCCGCCCGGCCCAGTTGCTCCAGCGTCGCCGCCACCGCCGGCACCTGCTCCAGGTCGGGGAGCGTGAGAGCGACGATCTCCCGCCGGACCGCCGGCTCCAGCGTCACCGCCCGCGCCCCACGGGGCCGGACGGACTCGATCGCGAGCTGCGGCAGGACCGCGACGCCGAGGCCCGCGCCCACCAGTCCGGCGACCGCCGGATAGTCGTCGGTCGCGAAGTCGATCCGGGGCGTGAAGCCCGCCTCCGCGCACACCTCCACCAGCTGGCCGCGACAGCGCGGGCAGCCCGCGATCCAGGGTTCCCGGGCGAGTTCGCCTATGGCGAGGAACTCCGCGCGCGCGAGGGGGTGCCGTTCCGGGACGAGGGCGACGAGCCGGTCCGTCAGCAGGGGCCGGACGACCAGGTCGGCCCACTCCTCTACGCCCGGCGCGCTCTCGTAGCGGAAGGCGAGCGCGATGTCGCAGTCGCCCGCGCGCAGCTTGTCCACCGACTCGGGCGGCTCGGCCTCCTCCAGGGAGACCCGGGTGCCGGGGTGGGCGGCGCGCAGGGCGGCCAGGGCGGTGGGGACGAGGGTGGAACTGCCGCTGGGGAAGGAGACGAGCCGGACCCGGCCGGCGCGCAGTCCGGCGATCGCGGCGACCTCCTCCTCGGCGGCGGTGAGCCCCGCGAGGATTCCGGCCGCGTGCCGCACGAGGGCCTCGCCCGCCTGCGTCAGCCGCATCTCGCGGCCGTTGCGCACGAGCAGGGGCGTGCCGACGGACGCCTCCAGCGCCTTCATCTGCTGGCTGACCGCCGGCTGGGTGCAGCCCAGCTCGCGCCCGGCCGCCGAGAAGGAGCCGGTGGCGGCGACGGCGCGCAGCACGCGGAGATGACGGGCCTCGATCACCCTTCGAGGATAGCCGTCGCATAAGCGAGCCTTGGGTACGGCTGCGAATAATGCGTCGACGCTTTGACCGTCCGCCTCTAGCCTGCGCTCATGAGGCTTCTGTCAGTCAACGTGGGCCGCCCGAAGAGCGTGCCGTACTCGAACCACCCTGACAGCGTCACCGGGATCGACAAGCGGCCGGTCGACGGGCCGGTGCGGGTGACCGCGCCCGGCCCGAAGGGCGCCGCCGGCAGCGGCCTGGCCGGGGACGCGGTGTGCGACCTGCGCCACCACGGCGGCAACGACCAGGCGGTGTACGCCGTCGCCCGCGAGGACCTCGACGACTGGGAGCGCGAGCTGGGGCGCGCGCTGTCGAACGGCGCGTTCGGCGAGAACCTCACCACCACCGGCCTGGACGTCTCGGGGGCGCGGATCGGCGAGCGCTGGCGGATCGGCCCCGAGGTGGTGCTGGAGGTGACGTCGGGCCGGATCCCCTGTCTCACCTTCCAGGGCCATGTGGGGGAGAAGGGGTGGGTCAAGCGGTTCACGCGCAAGGCCGCGACGGGCGCGTATCTGCGGGTGATCGTGCCGGGCGAGATCCGCGCCGGGGATCCGGTGGAGCGAGTCCACGTGCCGGAGCACGAGGTGACGGCGCGGATGGAGTTCCAGGCGGTCACCACGCACCGGGAGCTGCTGCCGCGGCTGCTGGCGGCGGGCGAGGCGCTGCACCCCGAGGCGCTGGCGGCGGCCCGGAAGTGCGTGGCGGAGCAGAGCAACTGAACCGACGTCACGGCAAGGGCGCACACGGGTCCTTCATATGCGCGGACCGCGTGCAGGGACCGGACGCGCGCACTCCGGGTCATTAACCTTGCGCCATGACAACGGCTCTAATTACGGGTTCGACCGCGGGCATCGGCGCCGCGTTCGCGCGGCGGCTGGCGGCGGACGGGCATGACCTGGTCCTCGTCGCCCGGGACACCAAGCGTCTGCGCGAGCAGGCCACCGAGTTGCACGACCGGCACGGCATCGAGGCGGAGGTGCTGACGGCCGACCTCGCCGAGGAGGCGGGCATCGAGGCGGTGGCCGCCCGCCTCGGCGACCGCAAGAACCCGGTGGACCTGCTGGTCAACAACGCGGGCTTCGGCAACAAGGGCCGCTACCTCGACGTGTCGATGGCCGACGAGCTGAGGATGCTCAAGGTGCACTGCGAGGCGGTGCTGCGGCTGACCTCGGCGGCGACGGCGGCGATGCGGGAGCGGGGGCGGGGCGGTGTCGTGAACGTGGCCTCGGTGGCGGCCTTCGTGCCGCGCGGGACGTACGGGGCGTCCAAGGCGTGGGTCGTGCAGTTCACTCAGGGGGCGGCGAAGGACCTGGCGGGCAGCGGGGTGCGGCTGATGGCGCTGTGCCCGGGGTTCGTGCGCACGGAGTTCCACGAGCGGGCCGGGATGGGCACGGACAACATCCCGGGCTGGATGTGGCTCGACGCGGACAAGCTGGTCGCGTCGGCGCTGAACGACCTGGCGCGCGGCAAGTCGGTGTCGATCCCGGACGCCCGCTACAAGGCGCTGATGGGCCTGGTGAAGGTGACGCCGAGGGGCCTGCTGGGCGGGATCAGCTCGAAGACGGGCCGGAAGTACGGGCCCCGGTAGGCGCCCGCCGCCGTGGCTCCGGTGGGAAAATGGGCGTGACGGAACCGGACCCAGGGGGGCCGGAGGCGACGCCATGACGTTCGTACAGCTCATCGATTGCAGGACCAGCCGGTTCGACGAGATGAACCGGCTGCTGGACACGTGGGTCGAACAGACCAAGGGGAAGCGGACCGCCACGCACGCGCTGCTCGGCAAGGACCGGTCGGACGCGTCGCACTTCATCGAGATCGTGGAGTTCCCGTCGTACGAGGAGGCGATGCGGAACTCGAACCTTCCGGAGACGGACCGGATCTTCCGGGACATGGTCGCCCTGTGCGACGAGATGCCGACCTTCACCGATCTGGACGTGATCCGGGACGAGCAGCTCAACCGGGTCATGGCCCGTGAGTTCTTCGAGGGGCTCGGGCGGGGTGACATCGACCGGCTGTTCGAGCGGATCTCGGACGACTACGTCGATCACGACCCCGCCAACGCGCGGGACACGGGGGTGCGGGCGGCGCGCGAGGAGGTCGCGGGCTGGCGGCGGTCCTTCGCCTTCTCGATGCGGGTCGACGACCAGCTCTCCGAGGAGGACCGCGTCTGCACCCGCTGGACCTTCGCGGGCCGCCACCACGGCGACTTCCTGGGCATCCCGGCCACCGGCCAGAACGTCACCATGACCGGCATGACCTGGCACCGCTTCCACGACGGCATGATCTGCGAGAGCTGGTGGCAGTACGACCGGGCGGGGCTGCTGGAGCAGTTGGGGGCGCTGGGCCGGTAGTCCGCGCATGAGAGAGGGGCGGCCGGTCTCCGGTCGCCCCTCCTTCGCGTCGCGTCAACCGCGCGCGGCCATCCGTACGAACGCCGTCCACTCGTCGGCACCGACCGTGAGGAACCCGTCCTCCGACCGCTTGGAGTCGCGGACCAGCACGGCCGTACCGGCGTCCGCGACCTCGACGCAGTCGCCGCCATTGCCCGCGCTGTAGCTGCTCTTGAACCACTGCGGTTCACCAGCGGCAGGCGCGGGGCTACCCGTCTTCATAGTTCTCCCAACAACTTCTCAATGAAGGTCAGCGACTCCCGGGGGGTCAGCGCCTGCGCCCGGAGAACGCCGTACGTCGCTTCCATCGGGCTGACCTTCTTTGGCTCCGCGTACAGGGCACTTGTGTCCTGTACTTCCATGTAAGCCATCCTGCGCTGATCCTTGAGCTGGATCAATGTAAAGGGCCCGGCAAGGCCGGCGTGCTCGTCTCGTTCCGTCGGCATGACCTGCATCTCGACGTTGCGCTGGTGCCCGTAGATCAGAAGCTGCTCCAGCTGCCCCTGCATGACCTCGCGACCGCCGAGCGGCCGCCGCAACACGTGCTCGTCGATGACGAAGCTCAGGAGGGGCGCCGGACGCCTAGAGAACAACTTCTGCCGTTCCATCCGCGCGGACACGCCCTGCTCGATCGCCTCCTCGTCCAGCAGCGGGCGCCACATACGGAAAACCGCCCGCGCGTACTCCTCGGTCTGCAACAGGCCCTTGACCACATGGTTGACGTAGGCGTGCAGCTCAACAGCTTCGGCCTCCAGCCCCGCGTACCGCCGGAAGAACGACGGATACCGAGCCTTCGCCACCTCCCCCTTCATCGCGCTCAGCACACCCCGCGCCCCCACCGCCCGGTCCACCGCATCGATCAGCTCGGGCTTCGGGATCCTCCGTCCCTGCTCCACCGCCGCGATCTGCGCCTCGCCGTACCCGACCAGGTCCCCCAGCTGCGCCTGCGTGAGTCCGGCGATCTCCCGCAGGAGCTTCATCTGGCGTCCGAAGCTGCGCAGGAACTCCACGTTGCAGTCCGGCTCCACGCCACCCATGCCCGAGTCCGCGCCCGTGTCCATCCCCGCTCCCACCACTCGTCGGTGACGGCAGGCTAGGGCGACTGTGCGTCAACCATGCCTCCAATCAGGCAGGTTGCTCCGTGTGAGTGAACGCAGCCCAAAACCCTCTTCGCCCAACGCGTCCCCCCGCACACTTTCCGTGCGGCACATTCACCGCGAACGGCACCCCATCAAACGGCCCCCGCAGCGGCTGCAACCGCTCGCGAGGGCCTGAACCACCAGTGGAACGGAACTCCACCGTGATTTATCGGCACCATATCGCGCCCCCGCGCGCTTACACCCAGCTCTCGCACGACATCATCCGGCACCCCCGGCTCTCCTCCGATGCCGTCCGTCTCCTCACCTGGCAGCTCTCCCTCCCGCAGGGAGCGCGCGAGTCCCTCTCCCGCACCGCCGAACGCGCCAACATCGGCGCCTGCGCCTTCACCCGCGCCAAACGCCAACTGAAGGACGAGGGGTTCGTGCACGAGCGGCGCGTTCAGGGTTCCGGCGGCCACTGGGCCACCCAACAGCTCGTCTCCAACGTGCCGTTGACCGCCGCCGAGGCCGCCAAGATCCTCGCGCGGATGCCCGTGGCGGCCGTACAGCACGAGCCCGCGTCACCGCAGCTCACGCCGAGTCCCCCCGTTCCGGCCGTCGGTGAGCCGACTCCCCCGCCCGCCGACGGTCATCCAAGAGAAAACACCCGGGTAAACACCTCCCACCGTCCCCCCGAACCCCCCGTCCGGCCGGGCTCAGAGCCACACCCAGCCCCGGAATCCCTCGCCGCCGCCACCGCTCTCGTCGCCGGCTTCCCCAACCTCTCCCCCGCCCTGCGCCACATCCCCCGCCCCATGCACGCCGAGTTGGCCCGCCTCACCGCCCACTGGCTGGAAGCCGGGCATCCGCCCACCGCCGTCCGCATCCACATCCTCCGGGGCCTCCCCGACGACGGCACCCCCGTCCACCGCCCCGGCGGCCTCCTGCGCCATCTCCTCCGCGAGGTCCCGCCCCTCCCCGCCACCACACCGCCGACGCCCGCGCCGGAGCCCCCGCCGACGCAACCCGCGGGTCCCCGCCTCTCCGCCCGCCTGACCAGCGCCATCGAGTGCCAGGGCGACCACATCCAGCCGACCCTCTTCCGCCCGACCGGCGACGAGACCCTTTGCCCGCGATGCGCCGCACGGAGCCTTCATGCACATCTGCCACATTCATGACATGAGTGATCCGGTGGTTGAATCCATGGCCGAGGTCCGTAGCCACCTCGCCGACGTGATCGACCGCGCGCGCCGGGACGAGACTCCGACGATCATCACGCGACGCGGCAGGCAGGAAGCTGTCGTGATCGACATTCAGGAGTACCAGCGCCTGGGCTGACGATGGGGTACGTCACTCGCTTCACGCCGCACGCCCAGCGGGACATGCTCAAGATCCCGCGCCCTGACGCCGTGCGCGTCCTGCACCGCTTTGATGTCGAAGGCGGCTGTTTCTCCTGCGTCCATCGCCTTCTGGAGTTCGGTGAGGCCGCTTCGGCAGAAGCCTCGCCGCCCGACAACCCCCACAGGACGGCACCGCACCCCGACAGACGCGGTCCGTACCGCCGTCACGCCTGGTGACGGCAGGCCCGAACGCGAGATCGTCGGGCCATGACGACCCCTCCCGGCAGCGCCCACACCCTCGTCGCCGCCGCTCCCGGCCACGACCGCGGGGCGGCGCTGACCCTCCGGTTCACCGCCACCCCGCGCGGTGCCCGCCTCGCCCGACGGCTCGCCGCGCAGCAGATGGACGCCTGGGGGTGGCCGTACGGCAGCCCGGTCAACGACACCGTGGAACTGGTCGTCGCCGAGCTGGCCGCCAATGCCGTCACCCATGGGCGGGTGCCCGGCCGGGACGCCGGTCTGTGTCTCACCCGGCTCGACGGCACCGGCCTTGTCCGGGTAGAGGTCAGTGACATGCGCGGCGAACGGCTGCCCGACCCCGTACGGGACGGCCGACCCGACGCGGACGGCGGACGCGGGCTGGCGCTCGTGGCGGCGCTGGCCGAGGACTGGGGCGTCGCTCCTCGGGCCGGCGCGCCCGGCAAGACCGTGTGGGCGGTCGTGGCCGTGCCCGTGGAGAGTCACCCCGCCGGGGCATGACGTACTCGGCGCCGATCACCGGACCGCCTCAACCCCGCAGGCGTCAGTCCGGGCAGCGCTCGATGGGGCCGTCCGGTTCCTCGTACGGCGCGACGCCTGACGCTCGGCACTTCGACGTGAAGGCCCAGCGCCCCATCCGGGACGCCGGGCCTCAGTGCTGACGACGGTCAGCGTTCGTCAGTGCTGACGTGCCTCAGTGGGCGTGGCCGTGGCCGTGACCGCCGGCGGCCGGCTCTTCCTCTTCCTTCTTCTCGACGACCAGGGTCTCGGTCGTGAGCAGGAGGGAGGCGATGGAGGCGGCGTTCTCCAGGGCGGAGCGGGTGACCTTGACCGGGTCGATGACGCCGGCCTTGACCAGGTCGCCGTACTCGCCGGTGGCGGCGTTGAAGCCCTGGCCCTTCTCCAGCTCGGCGACCTTGGAGGTGATGACGTAGCCCTCCAGGCCGGCGTTCTCGGCGATCCAGCGCAGCGGCTCGACGGCGGCCTTGCGGACCACGGCGACACCGGTGGCCTCGTCGCCGGTCTTGTCGAGGTTGCCCTCGAGGACCTTGACGGCGTGGACCAGCGCGGAACCGCCACCGGAGACGATGCCCTCCTCGACCGCGGCGCGGGTCGCGGAGATGGCGTCCTCCAGACGGTGCTTCTTCTCCTTCAGCTCCACCTCGGTGGCGGCGCCGACCTTGATCACGCACACGCCGCCGGCCAGCTTCGCGAGGCGCTCCTGGAGCTTCTCGCGGTCCCAGTCGGAGTCGGTGTTCTCGATCTCGGCCTTGATCTGGGCGACGCGGCCCTGGACCTCGGAGGAGTCACCGGCGCCGTCGACGATCGTGGTGTCGTCCTTGGTGACGGTGACGCGGCGGGCGGAGCCGAGGACGTCGATGCCGACCTGGTCGAGCTTGAGGCCGACCTCCTCGGAGATGACGGTGGCGCCGGTGAGGACGGCCATGTCCTGGAGCATCGCCTTGCGGCGGTCGCCGAAGCCGGGGGCCTTGACCGCGACCGCGTTGAAGGTGCCGCGGATCTTGTTGACGACGAGGGTGGAGAGCGCCTCGCCCTCCAGGTCCTCGGCGATGATCAGCAGCGGCTTGGAGGCGTTGGTCTGGATGACCTTCTCCAGCAGCGGCAGCAGGTCCGCGATGGAGGAGATCTTGCCCTGGTTGATGAGGATGTAGGGGTCCTCGAGGACGGCCTCCATGCGCTCCTGGTCCGTCACGAAGTACGGCGACAGGTAGCCCTTGTCGAAGGCCATGCCCTCGGTGAAGTCCAGCTCCAGACCGAAGGTGTTGGACTCCTCGACGGTGATGACACCGTCCTTGCCGACCTTGTCCATCGCCTCGGCGATGAGCTCGCCGACCTGCTGGTCCTGGGCGGACAGCGCGGCGACGGCGGCGATGTCGGACTTCTCGTCGATCGGGCGGGCCGAGGCGAGCAGGTCTTCGGAGACGGCCTTGACCGCGGCGTCGATGCCCTTCTTGAGGAGGGCGGGGGACGCGCCGGCGGCGACGTTCTTCAGGCCCTCGCGCACCAGCGCCTGGGCGAGCACGGTGGCGGTGGTGGTGCCGTCGCCCGCGATGTCGTTGGTCTTGGTCGCCACCTCCTTCACCAGCTGCGCGCCGAGGTTCTCGTACGGGTCGTCGATCTCCACCTCGCGGGCGATCGTGACACCGTCGTTGGTGATGGTGGGGGCGCCGAACTTCTTGTCGATGACGACGTTGCGGCCCTTGGGGCCGATCGTCACCTTGACCGTGTCGGCCAGCTTGTTGACGCCGCGCTCGAGGGCGCGACGGGCGTCCTCGTCGAACTTCAGGATCTTCGCCATGACAGCGGGAGCCCTCTCGGAGATCTGTGGGTGTAAACGGCACTGCGCCCCTGGGCGCCCGGCTTCTTATGCGGTCGCGGGGGCCAGGGGCGCAGCGTCAGGCATCAAATGTGCTTCCGGAAATGTCCGGGGTGACTTACTTCTCGATGATCGCGAGGACGTCGCGAGCCGAGAGGACGAGGTACTCCTCGCCGTTGTACTTCACCTCGGTGCCGCCGTACTTGCTGTACAGGACGACGTCGCCGACCTTGACGTCGAGCGGCAGGCGCTCGCCGTTCTCGAAGCGACCCGGGCCCACGGCGAGGACGGCCCCCTCCTGGGGCTTCTCCTTCGCGGTGTCCGGGATGACCAGGCCAGAGGCGGTGGTCTGCTCGGCGTCGAGCGGCTGGACCACAATGCGGTCCTCGAGCGGCTTGATGGCAACCTTGGAGCTGGTGGTCGTCACGATCCGACCTCCCCCTTCGGAGATCTCACGGGGTTAACTGTCTGAGGTGGCGACCAGGTCGATCCGTCGTCGCGGGTGCCGGACCTGCCCGTCGCGTTGTTGGCACTCTCCAGTGGGGAGTGCCAGAGCCGAGACTATGACCGGGGTTAGCACTCGGTCAAGCGGAGTGCCAATGCCTGCGGCGCGTCGGCCGAAATTTTCAGCTTGCGTGGGCTTTTCGGTGGGCGGTGTCCGTGTGGGCGTTCTCTGGGGGCTGCCGCCCCCAGGCCCCCGCTTCGGCCCTGGACGGGCCTCGTCCTCAAACGCCGGACGGGCTGGTTTCACCGGCCGGCGTTCGAAAGTCCCCGGATCACAAGTAGTCCTCCAGGCGGCCCACCGTCAGGTTCTGCTGCTGGAGTTGGCGCAGGAGGCGGGTCGTGCGGGTGCGGAGGGTGGGGCCGAGGGCCTCGTCGGGGTCTACGGCGATGATGTCGCCGGGGCGGAGGCGGGGGGAGCCGTGGGTGTAGGCGAGGTCGGTGGGGCCCATCGAGGCGCGCCACAGGACGATCGCGGAGATGCCGCAGTCGGCGGCGGCACGGCGGGTGGTGGTGTCGTACGTGCCGTAGGGCGGGCGGAAGAGGCGGGGGCGCAGGCCGAAGCGGGCGCTGAGCTTGTTCTGCTGGCCGCAGATCTCGGCGCGCTGGCCGGCGTAGGGCAGACCGCGCAGGGCCGCGTGGTCGAGGGTGTGGTTCTGGAGGCTCGCGCCGACCGCGCGCAGCCGGGCGAAGTGGGCGTAGGCCGGGCCGGCGACGCTGTCGGTGAGGAACATGCTGACGGGGAGGCGCAGTTCGCGGACCATGTCGATGAAGCGGGGGTCGCGTTCGGCGCCGTCGTCGTAGGTGAGGAAGACGACCCTGTCACGGGTGGGGACGCTGTCGACGACCGGGGGGAGGGACGGGGGCCGGGCGGCGGCCGTGGGTCTCGCGGCGGGGGTGGGGGCGGGGGCCAGCGGGGAGGGCAGGCCCCAGCGGCGGTACAGCGGTTCGTCCGACGCCCGCGGACCGGCGTGGGGCGGCGTCGGGTGCGCTCGTGCGGGCCCCGCGGCCGGCCGCGGACCGGCGTGGGGCGGCGTCGGGTGCGCTCGTGCGGGCCCCGCGGCCGGCCGCGAGCCGGCGTGGGGCGGCGTCGGGTGCGCCCGGACGGGGCCCGCGTCCCCCGGGCGGGCGGCCGTGCCGCCGTCGCGGGCGCAGCCGGCCGCCGCTGCCAGCACGACCGCCGCCGACGCGAACGCGCACAGGAGCGCCCGCCCCCGCCCCCTTCTCACAGGTAGTCCTCCAGGCGGGCCACCGCATACCCCTCTTCCGTCACCTTGTTCAGGAACTTGCGGATCATGTCGGGCATTGTGCCCTTCCAGTCGTCCGGGCCGCGGAAGTGACTCAGGACGATGTCGCCGGGGTGGAGCGCGCGGTCCCACTCGCGGTACTCCCAGTGGTCGACGAACACCTCCTCGCTCCACAGGGGCACGTGCTTCACCCCGCAGGTCTTCGCGGCCCGCAGGGTGGCGCCGTTGTAGTTGCCGAAGGGCGGGCGGAAGAGGGTGGGGCGGGTGCCGTAGCGCTCCTCGATCACGTCCTGCATGCCGCAGATCTCGCGCTTCTGCCGCTGGTAGGACAGGCCCGGCAGATAGGGGTGGTGGAGGGTGTGGTTGTTCAGGCCCACTCCCCCGTCCTGCATCTTCTTGAAGTAGCCGTAGTCCGACTTGACCAGGTAGTCGCTGAGGAATGCGGTGTACGGGATCCTCAGCTCGGCCGTCATGCGCAGGAACGCCGGGTCCTTCTCGGCGCCGTCGTCGATGGTGAGGAAGACGACCTTGTCCTCGGTGGGGACGGTGGTGAAGACCGGCGGGAGGTCCAGTTCCTCGTGGCCGTCGACCTCGAAGCCCTTGCGGGTGGTGATCCTCGGTTTCTTCGCGGGGGGCGCGGGAGGTGTGAGGGGGACCTTCTCCAGGCCCCAGCGCTTCGCCGCCGCGACCCTCGCCGCGTGCTCGGCGCGCAGTCCGGCCGCGTAGGAGCGGAGGGAGCCGGACGGCGGCGTCTCGTCGGGCTGCTGGCCGGGGGCGGGACCGACCCCGCCGGCACCGCCGCCGCCCTCCGCGCAGCCCGAGACGATCGCGGCCAGGGCGAGAACCGCGAAGCCGCCCCGGTACGCCGTCCACCTCGCCCGGCATTTGTCATTTCGTACGACTGATCCCATGGCGCCGGATCTTCGCAGCCCCGCCGGTCAACCCCCGCCCGACACCGCGGCCGGAGGCGCACCATCCACCGACTGGCCCACAATGACCCGGTGAACGACCTCGCCCCCCTCCTCACCCCCGAGGGCCGCGCCCTCCTCGACGCCGTGCGCGGCACCGCCGCGGCCGACGAACTCGCCGTCGCCACCCGGCTGCGCCGTGAGCATCCCGCCGCGCTCGTCTCCGCCGCCCTCGGGCAGGAGCGGCTGCGGCAGCGGGCGGCGGTGAAGTTCGGGGCGCGGGACGCCGAGCGGATGTTCTTCACGCCGAACGGGGTCGAGCAGTCGACGCGGGCGACGGTCGCCGCCTACCGCGCCGAGCGGTTCAAGGGGCTGGGCGTGACCTCGGTCGCCGACCTGTGCTGCGGGATCGGCGGCGACGCGATCGCGCTGGCTCGCGCGGGGATCCGGGTGCTGGCGGTGGACCGGGACCCGGTGACGGCGGCGGTGGCGCGGGCGAACATGGAGGCGCTCGGCCTCGCCGACCTCGTCGAGGTGCGGGAGGCGGACGTCACGGACGTCGACACGGCCGGCCATGACGCCGTCTTCGTGGACCCGGCCCGGCGGGGCGGGCGGGGGCGGATCTTCGACCCGGAGGCGTACTCGCCGCCCCTGTCCTGGGCCGTCGAGGCCGCGCGGGTAGCCGCGCACGCCGCGCTGAAGGTGGCCCCCGGCATCCCCCACGAGGCCGTGCCCGCCGAGGCCGAGGCGGAGTGGATCTCGGACGGCGGGGACGTGAAGGAGGCGGTGCTGTGGTTCGGGACGACGCCGGGCGCCGTCCGGGCCACGCTGCTCCCCGGCCCGCGCACCCTCCTGAGCGCCGGTCTGCCGAACCCGCCCGTCCGCCCCGTCGGCCGCTACCTGTACGAGCCCGACGGCGCCGTCATCCGCGCCCACCTGGTCGCGGACGTCGCCCGGGACCTGGACGGCGGCCTGGTCGACGAGACGATCGCCTACGTCACCGCCGACGACCTGCGCCCCACGCCGTACGCCGCCGCGTACGAGATCACCGATCAACTCCCCTTCAACGTGAAGAAGTTGAAGGCACTGCTGCGGGAGCGCGGGGTCGGCGTCCTCACGGTGAAGAAGCGGGGGTCGGCGGTGGAGCCGGAGGAACTGCGCAAGAAGGTCAAGCCGCAGGGGCCGAACGCGGCGACGGTGTTCCTGACCCGGGTCGCGGGGGCCCCGACGATGCTCGTCGGCCGGCCGGCGGCCGAGGGGCCGTCCGGGGGCGGACCCGGCCGGTAGCGCCCCTCCTCACCCGGCGCCGGTTCAGCCGCGCGGACCTCGCTGGTACCACGTGGGACCGTAGAGGAAGACCTGGAGCACCCGCGTGGCGATGGTGAGCAGCACACCGCCGAAGCCGTAGATGATCAGGGGCGGTGGGGCAAGATCTGTCGCCGTTCAGTTGCTCGAGCATCGGTCGGATTCAGGGGCGGCGCAGCGACCCCCACAGTTGGCTCGCCGCCGGTTCCCGGGCCACCACCCGGTTGGGGTCCGAGGGGGCCGGGACGACCGGCATGGTCACGGTCGTCAGCCGCTCGGACGACAGGGACTTCAGGCTCCGGGCGAGTTCCGTCAGTTCGGTGAGGGAGTCCAGGCCGGTGTCGGTGGTGAGGCTGCCGGTGACCGCGTCGGCCACCTCGTACAGGCGGGTGGGGCTGGTCAGCAGGTCGGTGGCGGCGATCTGTTCGAGGAGCGCCTTCACCAGCGTCTGTTGGAGGCCGATGCGGCCGAGGTCGCTGCCGTCGCCTATGCCGTGCCGGGTGCGGGCCAGGGCGAGGGCCTGCGTGCCGTCGAGGTGGTGGGTGCCGGCCGCGAGGGTCAGATGGCTGTCCTCGTCGTCGATGTCCTCGGCGGTCGTCACGGTGACCCCGCCGAGCGCGTTTACCAGCTTCGCGAAGCCCGAGAAGTCGACCTCGACGTAGTGGTCCATACGGACGTCCGTCATCGACTCGACGGTCTTCACCGCGCACACCGGCCCGCCCACCGAATAGGCGGTGTTGAACATCGCCCCGTACGCCGGCGCCGTCGAGCCGCCGGAGGGCAGCGGGCAGGACGGGCGGTCGACGAGGGTGTCGCGCGGGATGCTGACGACGGTCGCGCCGGTGCGCCCGGCGTCGATGTGGACGACCATCGCGGTGTCGGAGCGCGCGCCGGTGCTGTCGCCGCCGCCGAGTTCCTGGTTCTGCGCGCCGCTGCGCGAGTCCGAGCCGAGGACGAGGATGTTGAGCGCCGTGGTCGGCAGCGGGGTCGCCGACGCCGTGCCGGACGGGGTCGGGACGGTCACCGCGCGGGGCGGGCGGTTGTCGCCGAGCGCGTTGTCGATGTCGACGCTCGTGATGTTGTCGTTGAGATGCCGGTAGGCCCAGCCGAGGGCGGCCACGCCCAGCACCAGCGCGCCCGCCAGGGTGAGGCCGACGGCCTTGAACGCCCTCGACCGTCGGCCCCGCTGTCTGTCCTGTTGTCCCGTCACATGATGAACGTAAGTCCGAATTATGAGCAGCCTGTTAGGAAGCGGGCCCCGGGGTGGATTTCTTCGGAAAATCTCACGATCCCAGCGTCACCGCCGGCACCGGATTGTGACCGCCGCACCCGACTGCGCACAGCTCGCGTTCCAGGCCTGAGTGACCCGCTGCCCCGCCCCGGTCCCGGTGCCCCTCCGGCGAGCAGGGCGGTGAGCAGGGCGGTGAGTCGTGCACGGAACGATGAACTGGAGGTTCTCATGGCGGGGCCTCCGAAAGTTTCGGTCGTGCAGCCGATTGACTTCGGAGGAGTGTGGAGGCGCCCTCCATACCCGTCAATACGTCAACTTCCGGCCACGGGCGACTCAGGCCCCGGCCGACCCCGTCCCCTCGGTCGGCGGCGGCGCCGTGCTCGTGCGCACCACCAGGCTGGTCGCCAGCTCCACCCGGGTCGCCGCCTGGGCCTCCTCGGACGTCGGCCGCCCGAGTTCGAGCACCAGCCGGGCCGCCGCCTCGGCCATCTCGGTGAGCGGCTGCCGCACGGTCGTCAGCGGCGGGCCCACCCAGCGGGCCACCGGCAGGTCGTCGAAGCCGACCACGCTGACGTCCTCCGGGATGCGCAGCCCCAGCTCGCGCGCGGCCTCGTAGCAGCCGAGGGCCTGGAGGTCGTTGCCGGCGAAGACGGCGGTGGGCCGGTCGGGGCGGCCGAGCAGCTCGCGGGCGAGCCGGTGGCCGGTCTCGTGGCGGAAGTCGCCGGTCTTGATCAGCGCCGGGTCGACCGGCAGCCCGGCCGTCTCCAGCGCGGCCCGGTAGCCGTCGATCCGGGCGCGGCTGCACATGATCTGCGGGGGTCCGCTGATCGCGCCGATCCGCCGGTGCCCCAGTTCGACCAGGTGCCGGGTGGCGGCGAGCCCGCCCTGCCAGTTGGTGGCCCCGATCGACGGCACGTCCGCGCCCGGGTCGCCCGCCGGGTCCATCACCACGAACGGGATGGAGCGGCTGGTCAGCAGCGCGCGCTGGGACTCGTCGAGCCCGGACAGCACGAGGACGACCCCGTGCGGGCGGCGGGCGGCGACCTGGTCGGCCCAGGTCCGCCCCGGGGTCGGCCGCCCCGCGCTCTCGCTGAGCACCACGCTCAGCCCGGCGTCCCGGGCGACGTTCTCCACGCCCCGGATGACCTCCATCGCCCAGGCGCTCTCCAGCTCGTGGAAGACCAGGTCGATCAGGGGCGAGCGGGTCGCCTCGGCGCGGCGGCGCCGGTAGCCGTGGGCGCGCAGGAGTTCCTCGACGCGGGTGCGGGTCGCGGGAGCCACGTCGGCACGGCCGTTGAGGACCTTCGAAACAGTCGGGGCGGAGACGCCGGCCTCGCGGGCGATCTCCGCGAGCGTGGCGGTCTGTGTCAGCCGCGCTCCTGTCCGCGTTCCAGCGGGATCCGGGGAAGTCATGGCGGCGATCGTATCCCCGCGCCCCCTCTTGACGAACCTTGTACGGCACCATAGGTTCCCGGAACATTCGAAGTGTCTTACGAAACATTCGAGCATTCGAACCCTTCGGGACTGGGACCGTCCGGGAAGGCTCCGGGACGTCTCCGGGACAGGAGTTTCATGACCACCGCCCCCTGGCGCGACCGCGCTCTGCCCGCCGCCGCCCGTGTCGACGACCTCCTCGCCCGGATGACCCTGGAGGAGAAGACCGCGCAGCTGTACGGCGTGTGGGTCGGCGCGGCGACGGACGGCGAGGGAGTCGCCCCGCACCAGCACGACATGACCGCCGACCCCTCCGAGCAGGACTGGGACGAGCTGATCGCCCGGGGGCTCGGCCAGCTGACCCGCTCCTTCGGCACCGCTCCCGTGGACCCGGCGGTCGGCGCGCGCGCCCTGGCCGGGGCCCAGCGCCGGATCGTCGAAGCGGGCCGCTTCGGCATCCCGGCCGTGGCGCACGAGGAGTGCCTGGCGGGGTTCACCGCGTGGCGGGCCACCGCCTATCCGGTCCCGCTGGCCTGGGGCGCGGCCTTCGATCCGCCGCTGGTGGAGGAGATGGCCCGGCGCATCGGGCAGGACATGCGCTCGGTGGGCGTGCACCAGGGTCTCGCGCCCGTCCTCGACGTCGTCCGCGATCCGCGGTGGGGGCGGGTCGAGGAGACGATCGGCGAGGACCCGTACCTGGTCGGCACCGTCGGCGCCGCCTACGTCCGCGGGCTGGAGTCGGCGGGGGTCGTCGCCACGCTCAAGCACTTCGCCGGGTACGCCTCCTCGGCGGGCGCCCGCAATCTGGCTCCCGTCCGGGCGGGCGTCCGCGAGTTCGCCGACGTGACGCTGCCGCCGTTCGAGATGGCGCTGCGCGAGGGCGGGGCCCGTTCGGTGATGGCCGCGTACACCGAACGGGACGGCGTGCCCGCCTCCGCCGACCCGGAGCTGCTGACCGGGCTGCTGCGCGAGGAGTGGGGCTTCACCGGCACGGTCGTCGCCGACTACTTCGGCATCGGCTTCCTCCAGACCCTGCACCGGGTGGCGGGCACCCCCGCCGAGACGGCCCGGCTGGCCCTGGAGGCGGGCGTCGACGTCGAGCTGCCGACGGTGAAGTACTACGGCGAGGCGCTGGCGGCGGCCGTGCGGGAGGGGAGCGTCCCCGAGGAGCTGGTCGACCGGGCGGCCCGGCGTGTGCTGCTCCAGAAGTGCCAACTCGGGCTCCTCGACGAGGAGTGGCGGCCTGAGGTCCCCGAGCGGGTCCGGCTCGACTCGGCGGCGAACCGCGCGCTGGCCCGGCGGCTGGCGGAGGAGTCGGTGGTCCTGCTGGACAACCCCGACGGGCTGCTCCCCCTCGCCTCCGGCACCCGGGTCGCGGTGGTCGGCCCGCGGGCGGCGGACGCGCTCGCCATGCTCGGCTGCTACTCCTTCCCCTCCCATGTCCTCACCCACCATCCCGGGGTGGAGACGGGCATCGAGATCCCCACGCTGCTGGAGTCGCTGCGGGCCGAACTCCCCGACGCGAAGGTGACGTTCACCGAGGGGTGCGGGGTGTCGGAGCCGGACCGGACGGGCTTCGAGGAGGCGGTCGCGCGGGCCTCGGAGGCGGACGTCTGCGTGGCGGTCCTGGGCGACCGGGCGGGCCTGTTCGGACGGGGCACCTCGGGCGAGGGCTGCGATGTCACGGACCTCCGACTCCCCGGCGTCCAGGGCGAGTTGCTCGACGCGCTGGTGGCCACGGGCGTGCCGGTCGTCCTCGTCCTGCTGACCGGCCGCCCCTACGCGCTGGGCCGCTGGCACGGGCGGCTGGGCGCGGTCGTGCAGGCCTTCTTCCCCGGCGAGGAGGGCGGGCCGGCGGTCGCGGGAGTGCTGTCGGGCCGCGTCGACCCGTCCGGCCGTCTGCCGGTGAGCGTGCCGCGCGTCCCCGGGGGCCAGCCGTGGACGTACCTCCAGCCCCCGCTGGGCCTGGCCGGCGAGGTCAGCAACCTGGACCCGACCCCGCTGTACGCCTTCGGCCACGGGCGCTCGTACACGACGTTCGTGTGGGAGAACTTCGAGGCGGGGGCGGCCGGCGGGGCGGGCGAGGCAGGCGCGGCTGGGGCAGGCGCGGCGGAGACCGAGATCTCCACGGACGGCTTCTACGAAACCGCCGTCACCGTCCGCAACACCGGCGACCGCCCCGGCGCGGAGGTCGTCCAGCTGTACCTGCACGACCCGGTGGCGAGCGTGACCCGCCCCGACGTCCGCCTGATCGGCTACCGGCGTCTGGAGCTGGACCCGGGACGGTCCCGCCGGGTGACCTTCCGCTTCCACCCGGACCTGTCGGCGTTCACGGACCGCGAGGGCCGGCGCGTGGTGGAACCGGGCGCCTTGGAACTCCGCCTGTCCGCCTCCAGCGCGGACCACCGCCACACGGCCCGCCTGCGCCTGACGGGACCGCTGCGCGTACTGGGGACGGACCGGCGCCTGCACTGCGAGACGGAGGTGTCGGACGGCTGAGGGGCCGGACGCCTGAAGCGCCGGACGCCTGAGGGTCCGAACGGCCGAGGAGCCGGAACGCCCGGTGGGGCCCCCGCAACCGCGGAGGCCCCACCGTCCGTGCGCCGACCGCCCGTCTCAGGTGCGGGCACGGCCGCGGCTGCGGCCAAGCGTGGCGATCAGGAGGAGCGCGATCACCGCGAGTGCCTGCAGAGACAGGGAGAGCACGGTCGGGTGACCGAGGGGATACAGCAGCGGCACGGCGACGCCCGCCGCCGCCACGATCACCGCGAGGGGGATGAGCAGCGGATCCCAGCGGCCGCGCACCTGCCAGTACGCGACCCACGCGCAGAGGAACTCCGTGATCCCCAGCGCTATCTGTAGGAAGGTCATCGACGCATACCGTTCTTGGAGATCGAAACCCGGGAAGCCGGTCGACAGCTAGTTGTAGTACTCGAAGTAGTCCCAGGGCCCGGTCTTGGTGAAGTAGCCGACGAAGTTGACCCAGATCCTGATTCTGGGCTGTTCAGCGTACAGATCCCAATTAGCCGTCTTCGTCTGCCACTTTCCGTTGTGCCAGCGTCCGTAGCGCGTGTAGTGGTAGCGGTAACGCCACCAGCAGCCGTCGACGTAGACCCCGGCCATGAAGAGGGCCTCGATGGTCTGGAAGAAGGCCCTCAGGCGGCCGGGCATGCTGCTGTAGAGGGAGGCGTGCCACTTGGTGGTGGACGTGTACCTCCCTTGGCGGGTCCACCTGGTGTTGCGCGGGTGGGCCTTGCACTGGCTTCCCGTCCGGCCGTTGCCGCAGACGATCATCGTGCCGTTCAGGTCGGTGTCGGTGACCGGGTCGGCGCCCGCGTAGTCGTAGGCGTTGGCACTGCCGCCCGCGATGGGGTCGGTGGACAGGAACCGGCCCGTGGTCGGGTCGTAGAGACGCAGGCCCATGAGGATCGCCCCGGTGAGCGTCTCGCCCGACCTCTGGTGTCCGCCGAGCCAGCCGTAGCGGGTGGCGGGGGTGCTGTCCTCGGGGTTGCCGTACTCGTCGTAGGCCGACGACACCGCTGACTGGGCGGTGTCGAGCGGGAGCTGTACGGTGACGTCCCCGTGGAGGTCGGTCAGCTCCAGGACGGTGCCGTCGGTGGCGCCGGTGGTGGCCCGCAATTCCCCGTCGATGCCCTGAACGTTGCGGGTCTCCGTGCCGGACGTCTCCTGGATCCAGGTGGGGATGTCGCCGTCGGCTCCGTAGTGGTTGCTCTTGGCCGCCGTCTGGCTCCAGGTGCCGCCGCTGTTCGTCTCGGTGGTCCAGGCGGCGAGGCGGCCGGCCGCGTCCGGCGTCCAGGTCTGCCGGCTGGTGCCGTCGGCGGAGGTCTGCCGGTGGACGAGGTCGTTGGCGTAGTAGTCGACGGCGCTGCCGCCTGCCTGGGTGGTGGTGCGCCCGAGGGCGTCGTAGACGGTGCCGCCCGTCGTCAGCCGGTCGGCGCTGTCGTAGGTGTACGAGGTGGTGGTGGCTCCGGTGGACGTGCAGGCCGAACCCGCGGTGGACGTGGAGGTGGCCAGGGCCGTGCGGTTCGAGTCGGCGTCGAAGGTGTAGCCGCGGCGGGTACAGGAACCGTCGGGCGCCGCGTCGTCGGCCAGGGCGAGACGTCCGGCCGCGTCGTAGCCGTACCCGCGGGCGCGTGTCTGGCCGTTGGTGTCGGTGTCGGCGACCGTCTCCGCCTGGACGGACTGGTCGACGGTGTCGGAGGCGGCGACGGTGCCGTCGCTGTCGCGGGTGTACGTCCGCGACACCTGGGCCCCGGTCTCGTCGTACCCGACGGTGAGGGAGTAACCGCCTGGCAGGGACTCGCCGGTCAGGTCGCCGTCGGCGTCATAGGTGGCGGAGAAGGCGCCGGCGACGGAGTCGGAGCGGGAGGTCTGGAGCCCGCGCGGGTCCTTGCCGGTGTCATAGGTGTAGGTGGTGGTGGACGGAGCGGAGTCGGTGGTCCGCACGGGACGGCCGGCGGCGTCGTAGGCCGTCGTGGCGGTGTTGCCGGCGCCGTCGCTGTAGGAGATCTCCCGGGCGAGGTCGTCGTGGACGTGGGTGACGGTCGCCGTGCCGTTGCTCATCGTGGCGAGCTGACCGTCCGTCGGGTCGTAGGTCACGGTCATGTCCGGGACCGTGGTGCCGGTCGTGGACGTGACGGACCGTTGGGTGATGCGCCCCGCGCCGTCGTAGCCGAGCGTGGTGGTGCGGGTCGAGCTGCCGCTCACCTCGCTGACCTTCGTGGTGTCGCCCCACCGGTCGTACTGCATGGTCTTGGTGGGGAGTTGCGCGGGATTGGACCCTCCGCCGGTGATGGCGCCGGCCGGTGCGACGGTGCACACCAGGTCCGCCCATTCGGGGCGGCCGCCGCAGGTGCCGGTGCCGCCGGCCGTGTAGTAGGTGGTCACCGTGGTGTCGGCGTCGGTTCCGCCGGAGTCGGGCTGGGTGGTCCGGATGGCCCGGCCCTGCGCGTCGTAGGTCGTCGTCCGGGCGAGTGCCAGTCCGTTCGGGTCGGTGACCGTCCTGGTGACCAGGCCCTTGGCCCAGTCGTAGCCGGTCGTCGTGGTGCGCACGTCCGCGTCGGCGGGGTAGCCGGTGACGTAGGCCCCGACCTTCACCGTCGTCGGCTGGTCGGACACGGTGGCGGTGCCGTCCGTGGGCCGGCCCTCGTCGTAGCTCGTGGCGGTGTGGCGCCGTGCGGGCAGGATGGTCCCGGCCGGCTGGTCGACGCCGCCGGCGCCCGCGGTGAGCGTGGACGCCAGGGTGACCTCGTGGAGCGGGCCGTACTCGTCCGTCTCGCGCAGACCGTCGGAGGAGTACACCGACACGGTGGACAGCTGCTCGGCCCGGTCGGCCGTGGACAGGCCGTCGATGTCCAGTCGGGTGAGTTCCGCCAGTCCGGAGCCGCTGGTGGCCAGGGCCAGTTCGCGGTTGGCCGCGGTCAGGTCCCGGACAGTGTTCCCGAACTGGTCGTACTCGCTGGTGGTGATGTGTCCGCCGGGTTCGGCGGTGTTCACCTGACGGCCGGACGCGTCCGAGTACAGAATCCTGGCCTGCGTGTAGTCGGTCGCCGACAGGTCGCCACCCGTGTGGGAGGCGGGCGTCGACGTGGTCGGAAAGATCGCCGTGGCGTCGGTCGGGACGTCGGTCTGTCCCCAGCCGGTCACGTTCGCCGTGCCCATGGCGTAGGGCGCGCCGCTGCCCGACAGGGGGACGTCGTAGACGACTCCGGTGGTGGCGGTCGTGCCGTCGGTGGTGCTCTTGCTGCCTGCGGCGAGGTTCGGCCGGGAGGTCGACAGGAGCATGCCGTCACCCGCGGTGGCCGCGTTGCCGGCCTTGCCGTAGGCGAACGTCCAGGGCAGTTCGCCCGGCGGGGTGAGCGTGGTGACGCGTCCGGCGGAGTCGTAGGCGTACGTCGTCTTCAGCGCGGGGCTGATCCTCGGGTCCCACTCCTCGCGCAGGCGGCCGGAGTCGTCGTAGGAGTACTGCGCGACGACCGTGGCGGTGGCCGCCGAGGCTCCCGGGGCGGTGCCCCATTCCTTGATCTGCGACACCCGGCCCTTGTAGTCGCCGAACGCGCTCGACGTGGCGGTGGTGGAGGTGGCGTAGACGTACTGCGTCACGCGGCAGCCGGCCGTGGCCGGGGTCGCCGCGCACGTGGTCGCCGTGGCCGCCGAGGTGGAGGCGATCACGTACTTCGGGCGGGCCAGCGGAGCGGTCGGGGGGCTGTCGGGGTCCTTCTCCGACACGACCGTCGTGGTGGAGTCGTCGGTGGGCAGGAACGTGCTGGTCGCCTGCCAGGTGGCCGCGGCCGGGTCCACCTTGGTGAACGTCGTGGTGGCGCCCTCCTCGTCCTTCAGCGTGAAGGTGTCCGGCGAGGAGGTGTGGGTCAGGGTCAGGTCCTCGTCGCCGGGTTGCGCCTTCCAGCCGCCCGACGAGGTGGCCGTGAACCCGGTCTCGACCCCGTCGGCGTCGACGAGTGACACGGACGACGTGGCCGAGGTCCTGTGGATGTACGCCCAGTCGGAGCCGGTCACCTCCTCGGAGGCGCCGGAGGTCCACTGCGGGCCGAAGATCGCCACCTGCCCGTCGGCGTCCGACCCTGCGGTGGGCCGCCGTGAGGAGGCGGTGCGTGAGACGGCCATGCCGAGGTTGGAGGCGTCGGTCTCGTCGAGGGTGAAGTCGCCGGTCAGCGTGTTCAGATCACCGGGTCCGACCTGCTCGGTGGGAGCGGTGCCCGCGTTGCGGTCCACGGTGACGGTGTTGGCCTGGCTGTAGCCGGTCGTGGTGCCGTCGGTGAACACGGCACGGATGTCGATCGCGCCGTCGTCGGCGAGCGTCGTGGTGACGTCCCAGGTGAGAGCCGCCGGGCTGCCGCCGGTGACCGCGATCGGCCAGGAGGTGACGGCCGACCCGTCGGAGGACTTGGTCACGGCGCTGGTCGGGACCGTCTGCCAGGGGTCCGTCTCACCACGGCGATACTGGTAGGTGACGCCGGTGTAGCTGCTCTTGCCCTTGGAGACGAGGCTGACCCGGCGGGCGACGGAGTCGCCCGGGTTCGGGCTGAGCAGGGCCGCGCCGTCGATGCCGACGCCGAAGTGATACTGCGTCGCGCTGGTGGAGACGTTGCCGCCGGAGTCGACGGTCTTGACGAACAGGGTGTGCCAGCCGTTGGCGGGGCTGATGGAGACGGTCAGCGGGTCGCCGCCCGAACCGTCGGTGGTGTCGTAAACGCGGTTGGGCACGGAGGAGTCGTCCAGGCCCCAGGCGAAGCCCATGCCGTCGGTCGAGGAGGTGTCCGACGTGCAGGTGGCGCCGCCGGACGCCTGCGCCGTCCAGGTGTCGGCCGTGTACGGGTCGCAGGAGACGGTCGGCGCGGCAGGCAGGGCCGTGTTCAGCACGAACGTCGTATAGCCCGACCACGCCCCGAAGTCCGTCCCGTCGTAGGCGCGCACGCGGAAGCGGAGGTGGGAGCCCGCCGGGAAGGCGGAGGCCGACGGGATCGTCAGGGTGGAGGTGGATCCGGAGGCGACCGTCTTGCCGTACGCGGTGTACGTGTACGTCGTGTCCGCGTAGGACGGGTCGGGTGTGATCTCGAACTGCGCCTGCGCGTTGCCCCCGTCGGCGTCCGTCGCCTTCGCCGACAGCGTCGGCGTCAGCGAGGTCACGTACCGCTTGCCGTTGTAGGCGTTGACCTGGGACGGCGAGACGGCCGGCGCGGAGGCGACGGCGTAGGAGTTGTAGGTGACGACCAGCTTCGGCGCGTAGCCGGAGGTCGAGTAGTTCGCCGAGCGGAAGCGCCGCCAGGTGGTGGAGTCGGCCTCGTCGGCGCTGCGGATCTGTAGGCCGTAGTTCGTGGAGCCGTCCGCCCAGGCCTGGACGATGGACTGGAGGTTCCAGTTGGACCAGTTGGCGGCGCAGGAGGAGTCGTAGCCCCAGTGGCCGGTGTTGGTCGCCATGCCGGTCGTGGTGGTCGACGGCTGCGCGCCCCAGGTGACCGACGAGGACGACCAGGTCGAGGTGATCCGGCGGGCCTGGGTGGCCGCGCCCGCGGTCGAGCAGGTCGCCGAGTAGTAGTTGTACAGCGACATCGTCGCGGCGGTGACGTGCTTGCCCGCGAACTTCGACACGTCGAACTTGAGGTAGGAGCGGGCGGTGTCGGTGCCGCCGTCGTACGTGCCCGACTTCAGTTCCTCGGAGGAGATCTGCGAGTCGGTGTAGTCCGGGTTCTGCACCCAGGTGTCGGTGGTGACGGCGAGGGTGGTGGTCGGGTCGACGGTCACCGGGTAGGAGGCGGTGGCCAGGAACGTCGGGTCGGGGGTGAGGACGAGGGTCTGGGAGCCGTCGGCGGCGGTCTCGACGCTCGTCGTCACCTGCTCCTGGTGGGCCGACTCGCCGGAGCGGGGGTCCCGGCTCGCGTCCCACATCATCGGCGCGGGCGCCTCGGCGACGAGCTTGCCGCCCGTGTCCTTCAGCAGCAGGTGCCCGGACGCGGCCCGGGACAGCGTCAGCCCGTCCAGCCGCAGCGGGATGCGGTACGAGACCGAGCCCCCGGCGGGCTTGCGGGCGAGCGCGATGTCCTCGGAGAAGCCCTGCGCGAGCGCGGTGACCGACAGGGTCTGCCCGCCGCCCAGCGCGTAGGAGGCGGTGTTGCGGCGCACCTGGGGGGCGGGCAGCCTGCTGCTCCAGCCCAGGCCGAAGGACTGCCTGCCCTTCCTGACCGAGGCGAGCCCGGTGTCGCCGCCGTCGGAGACGGCGATGTCGGCGGCGGCCGCGGCGGGCGTGAGGTCCGCTCCGGTGTCGGACAGCGAGGTGTCGATGTCCTTCCACCCGCCGTCGGTCTTGGTGCGCACCGGACCGGCGTACGCCTCGGTCTGCACCTGCCCGTTCGGCAGGGCGTACGTCGACGAGTCGGCCGTCCGGTCGGACAGCACCTCGATCCTGCGGTGCCGCAGCCGGGCCGTCAGCATCGCCGACGCCTCGTCCTGGGCCTGAGCGGAGCCGGCGGCAGCGGACTTGGCGGCCTTGGCGGCCTTGGCGGCCTTGGCGGCCTTGGCGGCCTTGGCGGCCTTGGCGGCCTGGGTAGCCTTGGTGGTCGAGCCGGCGGCGAAGGCCAGGCCGCTGCCCTGGTCGACCAGGGCGAGCTGGGCGGCGAGCACGAGCAGTACGCCCGTGGCGGTGCGGCGCACGGATCGGCGCACGGGTCGGGGATGCCCTCTGTGTCTGTGTCTGTGACGCATGTCCGACGATCATGGCCAGGGGACCGCCGGCGGCCCCGGAGGACGTCAACGCCGTCCCCGCGAACGACAAAGCGTGCGCCAAGGGGGGCAGTTGACGGGCGCCGTCGCCGGCCTCCGCCGCCCCTTTCGCCCGATCCGTTCCCCGCGCTCGCCCTCGACTCGGCAAAGCGCGAGTTTCCGAACCCTTGACGGGATATGCGGGCAAAGGGCGCATGACCGGCGGCGGTCGCGTGAAATCCGGCCACGTCCCGTCCACACGCTGTGCCAGAATCCGCCGAAGGTCTGTTCGACCACCCCTCGCGCGAGTGACAGGAATCCCCACCCCATGGACATACGGCGGCCGTCGGCCCTGCGCGAGTGGTCGCTCATCGTGGCCATGGCGGGGCTGGCGTGGCTCCCGCGGGCCGCCGTCGGTTCGGCCCTGCTTCTCGCGTTGCTGCTCTGGGGCCCGCCGTGGTCGATCGTGGTGCCGCTGTTCCTGATCGCCGGTGAGGCCGCGAGATCGGTCGTGAACCGCGAGCCGCAGCCCGGCCGTGCCGTACGGCCCGCCGACGAACCGGAGTTGGCCGCCCTGGTGCGGGACGTGGCCGAGCGGCTCGGCTTCCGCGATCCGCTCCTCGTCCGGATCGTGCCCGGCGTCCAGGCGGCCCTGGGCCGCGCCCGGGTCGACGGCAGGCAGGCGTACACCCTCCTGCTGGGTCTGCCCCTGCTGCGCAGGCTCACCGAGGCGCAGCTGGCGTCCGTGATCGCGCACGAACTCGGACACGAGCGGCATCTGCGGGACCGCCGCGCGATCCTGCTGCGGTCCGCCCACGCCACACTCGCGGAACGCCTGGACGGCAGCCTCCGCCCGCTCGCGCCCCTCGCCGCACGCCTGCTGCGTGCCTCCCAACCGCTGCTCTGGCAGGCGGAGACGGCCGCCGACGCCGACGCGGCCCGCGTCGCGGGCACCGAGGCCACCGGCCAGGCCCTCCACACGACGAGCGTGCTCGACTCCGCGTTCGACGGCCTCGGCGCCTCCTGGGTGTCGGATCTGGCCGAGGAGGAGCAGTACCCCGAGGACTTCTACGACGCCCTCGACGCCGCTCTGAGCGACCCCTACGTCCTGCGCCGCGCCGTCCGCGCCGCGGCCGACGAGGACGCCCTCGACCCCTACCACGCCGCCGACCACCCGCCGTTCGACCGGCGGACGGCCGCACTGCCCTCCCACCCCGGGAGCCCGTACGCCGCCGCCCCGCTGCCGCTGCGCACCGCCGCGGCCGTGGAGCGGTGGTGCACGGGGGAGTTGTGTCTGCTCGAATGGCCCCGCATCGAGGACACGGAGGAGCAGGGCGACGGCGTGCAGCCGGTCCGCCTCCTCGAACTGCCCGCCGAGCGCCTCCATGAACTCAACGACGACATCAGCCGCCACCTCCTGGAGGCGACCCGCAAGGACACCCCGGCGGAGGCGGTCGCGGCGGCCCTGGACGCGTTCGCCGACGGCGCCCTGGAGGAGCTGGCCAACCGCCTCGAACCTCACCTGCGCCGGGCCCCGGACACCGTCCGCCCCGCGCTCACCCGCACCGTCCTGGCCGCCGCCGTCAGCGGCCCCTTCGCCGAGGTGCTGCGCGCGGCCGGCTGGACGTACTCCAGCCGCTGGCTGAACACCGTCCTCACCTCGCCGGACGACGACGCCACGGTCGTCGACCTCAACGAACTCGTGCACGACGCCGTGGAGAACGGCGATCCCGCGCCGCTCCGCGCCCTGTGGGCGTCGGCCGCGCCGAAGGAGGAGCAGAACGTATGAGCCGCCCGGGATCCGCCCTGCGCGTCGGGCTGTTCGGCGTGGCCGTCACCCTCGTCGGTTTCGCCCTCTTCGCCGCCTGGCTCGGCTTCCACGCCGAGCGCTACCTCGACGCCCGCGACCGGGCCACGGCGACGGCGGCCGGAGTGGTCGTCGAGGACCGCATCGGCGACATGGAGGACATCCGCGTGCGCTGGACGGACGGCGCCGGCCGCGAGCATGTGCAGCGCTTCGGCGTCTACGACGTCGACCGCTACGCCGAGAACCGCCCCTTCCCCGTCGCCTACGACCCCGCCTCCGCCTACCCACAGGGCTTCCCCGCCGACCCGAACGAGACCTTCGTCGAGGACGACCTCCTCGTCCCCATCGCCCTCGGCGCCGCCGTGGCCCTGGTCCTGACCGGCGTCTGGGCCCGGCGCGGGCTGCGCTTCCTGTGGACGTCGCGCGGGCCGGGCCGCGCCGTGACGGCCACCGTGCACCTCGGCCGGCGTCCGGCGCGCTGGCGGGAGCCGATGACGACGTGGCTGAAGCTGCCTCCGCCCGAGGAGGAGACCGGGGCCGAGGGCGAGACCGGGGCCGGGGGCGAGACCGGGGCCGGCGCGCGCTGGCAGCGGGTCATGTGGGATCCGGCGCTGGACGAGGTCACCGGCCCCGTCCCGGTCACCGTGCACCACGCGGGCCCCGGCCGACGCCGGTCCGCCGTGGTGGCGCTGGCGGACGGCACCCGTCTCGTCCCGCTCGGCCGGCTGCGCGAACAGCCGCCGCTCAGCACGGAGTTCGAGGACCGCGAGGCCGTGCGCAGCGATCTGCGGGACGCCTTCGTCCTCCCCGCCGACACGGTCGTGCGCCCCGCCCGCCCCGGCCGCGTCTGGTGGCGTCGAAGCGTCTTCTTCGGCGTGACCGGCGTCGCGGTCGGTCTGGCGACGGGGCTCGCCTTCGACGCGTCCCTGATCGGGGCGGTGGCCTGCGCGCTGACCGGGGCGACGGTGCTCACGTCGACGTGGACGCTGACCTCTCCGCAGTGAGGAAGGCCCGTCGGGTCAGCTGTCGTCCGCGACCGACTCGAACCGCCAGCGGTGCACCGCCCGGGTCACCAACTCCCCGTCCGGCTCCGGCAGTTCGGGGAGTTCAGCGTCGTACTCGGCGTCCCACCAGGTGATGACGAGCACCCGGTCCTGGGGGGCCCGGAGGGTCTCCCGGCGCAGCGGCGTGTGAGCGAGGCTCTGTGCGCGCGCCCAGGCCAGCAGTTCGTCACCGCGTCCCGCGACCGCGCGGGCCTCCCACATCAACGCGACCGTCATGCCGGGATCCTCACGAGTACAGGTTCTCCTTGCTGACCTCGTGCACGTGGTCGTGCGTATGGCCGGGCACGTGCGGCTCGGTCACCGGGAGGGAGGAGTCCGCCGAGAGGTCCCAGCCGGAGGCGGCGCGCCCGCGGGCGACCATCTCCGCGCCCAGGGCGGCGACCATCGCGCCGTTGTCCGTGCACAGCTTGGGGCGCGGGACGCGCAGCCGGATGCCGGCGGACTCGCAGCGCTGCTGGGCGAGGGCCCGCAGCCGGGAGTTGGCGGCCACGCCGCCGCCGATCATCAGGTGGTCGACGCCCTCGTCCTTGCAGGCCCGTACGGCCTTGCGGGTGAGGACGTCGACGACCGCCTCCTGGAAGGAGGCCGCCACGTCCCGCACCGGGACCTCCTCGCCCGCCGCCCGCTTGGCCTCGATCCAGCGGGCCACGGCGGTCTTCAGACCGGAGAAGGAGAAGTCGTAGGCGGGGTCGCGGGGGCCGGTCAGGCCGCGCGGGAAGGCGATCGCCTTCGGGTCGCCCTCGCGCGCGTACCGGTCGATGACCGGGCCGCCGGGGAAGCCCAGGTTCAGCACGCGGGCGATCTTGTCGAAGGCCTCGCCGGCCGCGTCGTCGATCGTCGCGCCCATCGGACGGACGTCGGAGGTGATGTCGGAGGACAACAGGAGGGAGGAGTGGCCGCCGCTCACCAGCAGGGCCATCGTCGGCTCGGGCAGCGGGCCGTGCTCCAGCTGGTCCACGCAGATGTGGGAGGCGAGGTGGTTCACCCCGTACAGCGGCTTGCCGAGCGCGTACGCGTACGCCTTCGCCGCCGAGACGCCGACCAGCAGCGCGCCCGCGAGGCCGGGACCGGCGGTGACCGCGATGCCGTCCAGGTCCTTCGCGGAGACGCCGGCCTCCTTCAGCGCGCGGTCGACGGTGGGGACCATCGCCTCCAGATGGGCGCGGGAGGCGACCTCCGGGACGACCCCGCCGAAGCGGGCGTGTTCGTCGACGCTGGAGGCGACGGCGTCCGCCAGCAGGGTCGTGCCGCGGACGACGCCGACGCCGGTCTCGTCACAGGAGGTCTCGATGCCCAGGACGAGCGGTTCGTCAGCCATTGATCTCGGTTCCTTGTACGCCGTTCAGGGTGGTGGAGGGGTCGGTCAGGCGCATCACCAGCGCGTCCACGTTGCCCGGCTGGTAGTAGCCGCGCCGGAAGCCGATGGCCTCGAAGCCGAAGCGCTCGTACAGCTTCTGCGCGCGGACGTTGTCGACCCGGCACTCCAGCATGACCTCGGTGCAGTCGAACTCGCTCGCGGCCCGCAGCAGTTCGGTGAGCAGCTGGGCGCCGAGGCCCGTGCCCCAGCGTTCGCGGGCGACGGCGATGGTCTGGATGTCGGCGCCCGTCCCGGAGCCGCCCTCGCTCTCGCTCTCGCCCTCGGCGGCGGTGCCGGCGACGGCCAGCCCGGCGTAGCCGACGATGCGGCCGTCGACGGTGGCGACGACGTACCGCCGGGTCGCGCCGGGGCCGCGGGCATGGGCCAGGTCGGACCAGAACATGCCCCGTGACCAGGCGTCCTCGGGGAAGAGGTCCTTCTCCAGTTCCAGCACGGGTTCGATGTCCCACCAGCGCATCTCGCGCAGCGCGGGCAGGACGGACTCGGTGGCGACGGGCTCCGTCACTTCGGGGTGACCACCTTGTAGTTCTTGGGCACCTGGGCGTCCGGCCGGCGCAGGTACAGCGGACGGGGCTCCGGGAGCTCCTCCCCCGCGGCGAGCCTCTCGGCGGCGAGGCTCGCGAGCGCCGCGGCGGAGACGTGCTCCGGCTCGTGGGCGTGGGGGAAGGCCTCGGGGTAGAGCAGCGCGCCCGCGCCGACGGCGGGCAGTCCCGCCACCTGGTCGGCGATGTCGGCCGGGCGGTCCACGGCCGGGCCGCCGACCCGGGTGCGGGAGTCGGCGTAGCGCGCCCAGTAGACCTCCTTGCGCCGGGCGTCGGTCGCCACGACGAAGGGGCCGGGCAGGTCGGCGGCGTAGGCGAGGCCGTCGAGCGTGCACAGCCCGTGCACGGGGACGCCGAGCGCCAGACCGAAGGTGTCGGCGGTCATCAGACCGACGCGCAGCCCCGTGTAGGGGCCGGGGCCGACGCCGACGACGATCCCGGTGACGGCGTCGAGCCGGTACCCCGCGTCGGCGAGCAGACGGTCGACGGCCGGCAGCAGCAGCTCACCGTGCCGGCGCGCGTCCACCTGGCTCGACGAGGCGATGACGTCCGCGCCGTCGTGCAGGGCGACGGTGACGGCGGGGGTGGCGGTATCCAGAGCGAGCAAGAGCACACAAACAGCCTACGGCTCCCCGGCGAGCGCGCGTGCCGCGCTCGGCGACCCGGGCGGCGGTCGCCGCGGCTGCTAACGTCGCGGCCGGGCATGATCCGTGACAAAGAGCGCGAATCAGAGCGAACAGGGCGAAGAGGTGGATGCCGGTGTCAGGCAGCAGCGCGACGATCGTGGCCGGGCTCACCGCGGCGGCCCTGGCGACCGTGGGGCTGCTCGCCCTCCAGGCGGCGGCGACCGTGCCGCCCGAACTGGCCGAGCCGCGCGCGGACGCCGCCGTCGCGGCGCGGAAGGTCCCCCGCGCCCGGACGGGTTCCACCGCGCTGCCGTCCTCCTCGGGCGCGGGCGAGCGGGTGGTGTACGCGCTGGACGAGGACCGGGTGTGGCTGGTGGGGCCGAGCGGCAGGGTCGAGCGGACGTTCCCGGTCTCCCCGGGCACCGTCGACCCCGCGCCGGGCGCCTACGCCGTGACCTCCCGTTCCAGCGCGGCCACCGGGACCGACGGCGCTCCGGTCGAGCACGTCGTGCGCTTCACGCACGTCGGCGACGTGGTGATCGGCTTCAGCTCGACGCTGGACGGCTCGGCGCCGGTGCCCGATCCGGAGGTGCAGACGGGCGGGATCCGCGAGGGGCGGGCGGACGGCGAGGCGATGTGGCGGTTCGCGACGATCGGCCAGCGGATCGTGGTGGTCCGGTAGGTCACCGGTCGCGATCCGGGCTGATCGTATGAACGTTCCGACAAGACGTCGGCAAGATGTTGCGTTCGGCGTCCCGTGCGTGGTCACATGGTAGCCAGCCCTTGGTTAGGTGAACCTAACCAGGTCCGCCCCGGCCACCAGGAGGCGTCCATGCCGCCCACCGAGCCCCAGGCCCAGCCGCCGCGGCCGTTCACGCTCGCCGGGGTGTCCATGGCGGACCTGCTCGCGTCCTGCGCCGCCGCCGAGGCGGTGTCCCGCCCGCCGCGCGCACCCGGCCCGGAGGCGGCTCCGCGGGAACGGCGGGTGGACCACCGGGAAGCGGCGTAGCGCCGCCGGTTCCCTGAGGCGGTCCGCCGGCTCGGGCCGTCCGTCAGCTCGGGCCGTCCGTCCGCTCAGGCCGCCAGCACGCTGAGGTCGGCCGACGCCCAGCGTTCGCCGAGGCCGGTCACCGTGACGTGGCGCACCTCGTCCGTCGTGTCGCCGACGGCCCGGTGGATGCGCACCTGGAGCCGCTCGTCGGTCAGCTCCTCGACCTTGCCCTCGCCCCACTCCACGACGATCACCGACTCCGGCAGGGACACGTCCAGGTCCAGGTCCTCCATCTCGTCGAGCCCGCCGCCCAGGCGGTACGCGTCGACGTGGACGAGCGGCGGACCGCCGCCGAGGGAGGGATGGACCCGGGCGATCACGAACGTCGGGGAGGTGACCGCGCCCCGGACCCCGAGCCCCTCGCCGAGCCCCCGGGTCATCGTGGTCTTGCCCGCGCCGAGCTCCCCGCTGAGCATCACGAGATCGCCGGCGCGCAGCAGCTTGGCCAGGCGTCGGCCCAACTCCCGCATCTGTTCGGGGGAGTTGACGGTGATCTCCAAGGAAACCGGGTCAGCCGGGTTGTGCGGTGCCGCTGGTGCTTCCATAGCCCCCCACGGTAGCCCCTGCCGGCACCGCGCCCGCGCGGGTGAGCAGGTCGGCGAGACGGTCGGTGACGACCTCGGGGTGCTCCAGCATCACCAGGTGCCCGGCGTCCGGGACGAGGACAAGCTCCGCGTCCGGCAGCAGGTCGGCGATGGCCTCGCTGTGCTCGCTCGGCGTGACGAGGTCTCCGATGCCGGCCAGCACCAGCACCGGCTTGTCCGTGAAGCAGGCGAGCGCCTCGGTCTTGTCGTGGTCGGTGAAGGCCGGGTAGAACTCGGCGACCACGTCGATCGGCGTGCCCTCGATCATCCGCTCGGCGAACCGGGCCACGGCCGGATCGACGTCCCGGGACGCGAACGAGTACCGCTTGATGATCCCGGCGAACAGATCGGCGGTGGCCCGCCGCCCCTTCTCCACCAGCGCCGCCTGCTGCCCCAGCGCCTTCAGCACGCCGGGCAGCACCCGCCGCACCGCGTTGACGCCGGCGACCGGCAGCCCGAAGTTGACCTCGCCGAGCCGCCCGGAGGACGTGCCGACGAAGGCGGTGGCGACGACCCGCTCGCGGATCAGCTCGGGGAACTGCGCGGCCAGCGCCATCACCGTCATCCCGCCCATGGAGTGCCCCACGAGCACGATCGGCCCCTCGGGCGCGGCCGCGTCGATGACGGCCTTCAGATCGCGGCCCAGCTGGTCTATGGTGAGCGGCTCGCCGTCCGTCAGCTGGGCGGCCCCGCGCGCGGAGCGGCCGTGGCTGCGCTGGTCCCAGTGCACCGTCCGCACGACGCCCCGCAGGGCCGCCCGCTGGAAGTGCCAGGAGTCCTGGGTGAGGCAGTAGCCGTGGCTGAACACGACGGTGACGGGCAGCGGGGCCTTGCGGCCGAAGAGCCGCCGGCGTCGGGGCGCGGGGCCGCCCTCCGGCTCGGCGTCGTCCACCTCGTAGTACAGCTCGGTGCCGTCGTCGGCGACGGCCCTGCCCGGCGTGCCGCGCAGCGCGCCGTACGGACCGGCCGCGTCGAGGGCCAGCCTGGCCTTCGCGCGCATCCCGCGCCCCACGGTCATCCGCTCCAGGGCGACCCCGGCCGCCGCGCCCGCGGCGATCACGCCTATCGCCGCGCCGGCGATGCCGGTCGCCCGGCGCCACCCTCCGGCCGCCCCCGTCGCGGAGGCGGCGGCGACGGCCGCCGAGGCGGCGTTCGCCACTGCCTCCGCACTGCTCTCGCTCACGTACCGCTCCTCTTCGCCGGATGCCGGGTGGTGCCGCGTGTGACGCCGTCCGCTGCCCGCCGGGTGATCCAGATACCCGGCGACGCGACGACTACCGCTCCGCCCGGGAACCACCGGTCTTCGTCCGTGTGCCTGTGTCTTCGGGCCCCTCGTTCACATAGACGCGAGGAACGCGCGCTCCGATGCGCGTGACGATCTCGTAGCCGATGGTGCCCGCGGCCTGCGCCCAGTCCTGCGCCGTCGGCTCACCGCGGTCGCCGGGACCGAACAGCACCGCCTCCGCGCCCTCCCCCGGCTCGTCGCCCCCGAGGTCCACGACGAACTGGTCCATCGCGATCCGCCCCGCCGCCGTGCGCCACTTGCCGCCGATCAGGACCGGCCCCGCACCGGAGGCGTGCCGGGGGACGCCGTCGGCGTAGCCGAGCGGGACCAGGCCGAGGGTGGTCTCGCCGGGGGTCGTGTAGTGGTGGCCGTAGCTCACGCCGTGCCCGCCCGGGACGTGCTTCACCAGGGCGAGCGTCGCCGCGAGCGTCATCGCCGGGCGCAGTCCGAGGTCGGCCGAGGAGCCGATCTCGGGGCCGGGCGAGACGCCGTACATCGCGATGCCCGGTCTGACGAGGTCGAAGTGGCTCTCCGGGAGGGTGAGCGTGGCCGGCGAGTTGGCGATGTGCCGCACTTCGGGCCGCAGGCCGCGCGTCTCGGCGTACGCCACCAGTTCACGGAAGCTGTCGAGCTGCGCGGTGATGGAAGGGTGGCCGGGCTCGTCGGCGCAGGCGAAGTGCGACCACAGGCCGGTGACCCGGATCAGCCCCTCGTTCTCGGCGCGCAGCGCCTCGGCGACCAGGTCGGGCCAGTCGGCGGGCTGGCAGCCGTTGCGTCCGAGGCCGGTGTCGGCCTTGAGCTGCACGCGCGCGGTCCGCCCGGCGAGCCGCGCGCCCTCCACCGCCTCCCGCAGCGCCCACAGCCCGCTCACGGAGACGTCGAGGCCGGCCTCCACGGCGGCCCGCCAGGGTCCGCCCGGCGTCCACAGCCAGCACATGATCCGCACGTCCGCCGGCAGCCCGCCGTCCGCGCGCAGCGCGAGGGCCTCCTCCGGCGTGGCCGCGCCGATCCAGGTGGCGCCCGCCTCGACGGCGGCGCGGGCGCAGGGGGCCGCGCCGTGGCCGTAGCCGTCGGCCTTCACGACGGCCATGAACGCCGCGCCCGGCGCCTTGGCCCGCAGGGCGCGCACGTTGGCCCGCACGGCGCCCAGGTCGATCTCGGCGCGGGCGCGCGGCGGGGTGGCGGTCGGCAGTGCAGTCTCACTCATCGCGCCCAGTGTCTCAGAGCACGCGGACGCCCCAGAGCGGACACGGTCGGCCGGCGCGGGCAGGAGTCGCCCCGAGGCCCCCTGGGAGCTCCGCCTCCCCTGAGGGCTCCGCCCCCAGACCCCCGTCCTATGCCCACCCACCACCCGACTCGGTTGGGATCAAGGCCAAGGAGAGGTCCGCTCAATCCCCCCGCACCACATCCCGCCAAGCCTCCCCCACCGCGCCCGCCACGTCCCCCGCCCCCACCGGCGCGCCCTGCGCCGCGAACCGCCCCGCCAAACCGTGCAGATACGCCCCCACGCTCCCCGCGTCCACCGCACCGAGACCCGAGGCCAGCAGCGACCCCGCCAGCCCCGACAGCACATCCCCGCTCCCGGCGGTGGCCAGCCACCCCGTCCCCGTGGCGTTCACCCGCACCACACCCCCGCCCCCCGCCTCCGCCACCAACGTCGTCGAACCCTTCAGCAGCACCGCGGCCCCGTACCGCGAAGCCAGCTCCCGCACCGCCGCCAGCCGCCCCGCCTCGACCTCCTCCCGCGACACCCCGAGCAGCGCCGCCGCCTCCCCCGCGTGCGGAGTCATCAGCGTCGGCGCCGTACGCCCCCGCACCGCCCCCGCCTCCGCCAGCCGCAGCCCGTCCGCGTCCACCAGCACCGGCACCTCGGAGGCCAGCACCTGCGCCACCACGCCCGCGTCGTCCCCGGCCCCCGGTCCGACGACCCACGTCTGCACCCGCCCGGCCCCCTTCGGGCCCTGGTCGGACACGAGCGTCTCGGGGAACCGCGCGAGCACGGCCTCCCCGGCGGGCCCGACGTACCGGACGGCCCCGGCCCCGCCCCGCAGCGCCCCGGCCACCGCCAGCACGGCCGCCCCCGGATAGCGCGCGGACCCGGCCGCGATCCCCACCACGCCCCGCCGGTACTTGTCGCTCTCCGCCGCCGGCGTCGGCAGCAGCCGCGCCACGTCGGCGTGCTGCAACGCCTCCAACTCGGGCGCGTCCGGCAGTTCGAGCCCGATGTCGACCAACCGCACCGACCCGGCGTACTCCCGCGCGGGATCGATCAGCAGGCCGGGCTTGTGCGTCCCGAACGTCACCGTGAGATCGGCGCGCACGGCCGCGCCGCGCACCTCGCCCGTGTCCGCCTCGACCCCGCTCGGCAGGTCGACGGCGACGACGACCGCCCGCGACTCGGCGACGAGCGCGGCCAGTTCCACCGCGTCGCCCCGCAGCCCGCCCCGGCCGCCGATGCCGACGATGCCGTCGAGCACGAGGTCGGCCCGGCGGACCGGTTCGCCCGCGTCCCCCGGGGCCACCGTGCGCCCCCCGGCGCGCAGCAGGGCGTCGAGCGCGCCGGCGTGGGTGCGCTCGGGGGCGAGCAGGACGGCGGTCACCCCGGCCCCCCGCCTGGCCAGCCGGGCCCCGGCGTACAGGGCGTCGGCCCCGTTGTCCCCGCTGCCGACCAGCAGCACGACCCGGCGCCCGTAGACCCGGCCCAGCGCGTCGGCGCAGGCGGCGGCGAGTCCGGCGGCGGCCCGCTGCATCAGCGCGCCCTCCGGGAGCCGCGCCATCGACTCCCGCTCGGCGGCCCTGACGGTGTCCACACAGTAGGCAGTACGCATGAGCCCCAGTCTCACACCGACCGCCTGACACCGCCTCACCCCTCGGCGATCACCACCGCCGAGGCGACCCCCGCGTCGTGGCTCAGCGACACGTGCCAGCCCCGCACCCCCAGCTCCGCCGCCCGCGCGGCGACACTGCCCCGCACCCGCAACCGGGGCTGCCCGCTGTCCTCGACGTACACCTCCGCGTCGGTCCACAGCAGCCCCGCCGGCGCACCCAGCGCCTTGGCCAGGGCCTCCTTCGCCGCGAACCGGGCCGCCAGCGAGGCGATCCCGCGCCGTTCGCCGCTCGGCAGCAGCAACTCGCTGTCCAGGAAGAGGCGTTGGGCCAGCGCGGGCGTCCGCTCCAACGACGCCGCGAACCGGTCGATCTCGGCAACGTCGATGCCGACCCCGATGATGCTCATGCCGAGCACCCTAGGCTCTGCCGACCAGGGCCCCGGACCGGGCCGCGCCGCGACCGGTCGCCCACGCGACTGTCGGACCGTGCTGCTAGCCTGCGGCGTCTCGTCACATTGATCACATCGATCACATCAGCCACACAAGCACACAGGCCTGTCGCAGGCCACGGGGGCGGAGGAATGAGCAGCACCACCTACGGCGGACCCACGGGCCCCTGGGGCTCGTCGGGGCCGACCTTCGACCCGTACGACAACACACCCGAGCTGATCCCGCTGCGCGCCGCCGCGCGGGCCGGCGACTGGCCGTCCGTGCGCGCCTACATCGCGGGACTGGACTCGACGGCCAAGCTCAACTCGGCCGTGTACCTGGTCGCGGACGTCCCCGGCGCCGAGCACATGCTGGAGCGGGCGGTCCGGGAGCAGCCCGGCGACCCGCTGCCGCGCACCGTGCTCGCCCAGCGCTATGTGTACATCGGCTGGGAGATCCGCAGCAGCTATCGCGCCCAGCACGTCTCCCGCGAGCAGTTCGACCAGTTCCACGCCTGGCTGCGCCGGGCCGAGCAGCTGCTGATCGAGGTCTGCGCCGAACAGCCGGCCTACGCCCCCGCCTGGAACGCCCGCCTGACCACCGCGCGCGGCCTGGAGCTGGGGCAGTCCGAGGCCCGCCGCCGCTACGACCGGCTGTCCGTGCACCACCCGCACCACTACCACGCCCAGACGAGCCTGCTCCAGCAGCTGTGCCCCAAGTGGGGCGGCTCCTGGGAGGCCGCGCACGGCTTCGCCCAGGAGTGCGCGAGGACGGCGCCCGACGGCTCCGTCAACGGCGCCCTGGTCGCCGACGCCCACATCGAGCACTGGCTGGACCTCGGGGACCGCGAGGGCGCGGCCTATCTGCGGGGCGTTCCGGTCCGCGACGACCTGCGCTTCGCCGCCCAGGCCTCCGTGCTGCACCCCGCCCACCAGGTCGCGTGGAACTCCATCGGCGCGCACAGCCTGTTCGCGTTCGCCTTCTCGCTCGGCGGCCACCTCGAGGACGCGGCCCCGCACTTCGCCTTCCTTGGCGACCGCGCCTCGGAGTCCCCGTGGGACTACCTGCCCGACCCGAAGGCGTCCTTCCGCAAGTACCGCAAGTCCGCGCTGGAAACCCGAGGGGGCGGCCGCCGGTGACCACCGACCTGCACGACCGGGGCGGCCTCGCCGCCCTCGACGGCCTGATCTCCCACACCGCCGTCCAGGGCGTCCCCGCCCTCTACGCGCCGGCCTCCGGCAACGAGATCACCGCCGGGCTGTTCTTCCGGGTGGGGCGCGCCGACGAGACCCTGGCCACCTCCGGGATCACCCACCTCGTCGAGCACCTCGCCCTGCACCGCATCGGCCTGTCCGACCTGCACTACAACGGCGCGACGGCGAACGCGTACACCCTCTTCCACGTCACCGGCAGCGAGGAGGAGGTCGTCTCCTACCTCAACAGCGTGTGCGCGGGACTGCGGGACCTGCCGATGGACCGGCTGGAGACCGAGAAGGAGATCCTGCGCACCGAGGCCGCGGGCCGCGGCGGCGGCCCCTTCTCCCAGCTCCCGCTGTGGCGCTACGGCGCCCAGGGCTACGGCCTGTCCAGCTACAGCGAGCTCGGCACCTGGAGCCTGACCCCCGATCAGGTGCGGCACTGGGCGCAGACCCGCTTCACCCGGGACAACGCGGTGCTGTGGATCACCAGCGACCGGATACCCGACGGGCTGGACCTCACGCTGCCCGTCGGCGCCCGCGTCCCCGCCCCTGCGCCCACCAGCGCGCTGCCCGTCACCCCGGCCTACATCCAGGGCGACGACGGTCATGTCGCGTTCACGTCGGTGCTGCCCCGCTCCACCGCGGCCTCCGTCTTCGCGGACGTCCTCGGCCGGGCGCTCTTCCAGGACCTGCGCCAGGAGGGCGGCTACTCGTACTCCGCGGAGGCCGACTACTCCCCGCGCGACGCCGACTTCGCCACGCTCACCGCGTACGCCGACGCGCTGCCGCAGAAGCAGGACGCGGTGATCGGCGGGTTCGTCGACACCCTCGCCCGGCTGCGGGCCGGCCGTATCGAGCAGTCCGAGCTGGACTCCGCCCGCGCCAAGGCCCTCAAGCAGTACGACGTCCAGGACCTCGGGGCCGTCGCGCTGCCGTCGTACGCGCTGAGCCTGCTGCTCGGGCACCGGATCCTCTCCCCCGAGCAGCACAAGGCCGAGCTGAACGCGGTCACCCTCGCCGATCTGCACGCGGTCGCCCGCGAGGCCTGGGACAACGGGCTGTTCCAGGCCCCGGGCCGCGGGGTCGACTGGGCGGGCTTCAGCGCCGCGCCGCAGTTCTCCGCGACGTCCGTCGCCGGCACCCGGCACCGGTCCCTGGAGGACGACCAGGTCACCCTGCTCATCGGCGCGGAGGGCGTCAGCCTCACGACGCCGCGCGGGCCGGTCACCGTCCGCTACGACGCGTGCGCGGCGATGTCCGCCCGGCCGGACGGGGGCCGTGTCCTCACCGGCCACGACGGGTTCTCCGTCACCGTGGAGCCGACGCTCTACAAGGGGGTCACGCCGGAGCGCCTCGCGGCGCTGGACGCGGCGGTGCCGCCCCAGGCGGTGGTCCGGATGCCGCCCCGCACCCCCGACCGGATCCCCCGGCCCCGCCCGCGCACCGCCGCCCCCACCGGTACGGGCCGTTCGACCTGGGCCTGGACCGCCGGCCTGTGGACGGTCGGTCTGCTGGCCGCGGTGTGGACGCTGCTGTGCGCGCTGATCACCGCGGACGAAGCGGCTGCGGCTGCGCCGGACTGGGGGACGGTCGTCGCGGTCTGGATCCTGGCGGCTCCCCTCCTCCTGATCACCTGGAAACTACGAACAGCCCGCAAGGTCCGCCGGGGGTTGTGAGGGGCGCCCACGGGGGTGGGGGTGATGGGTTCTCGGGCGACCGCGGGCCCGTCGTGGCTGGTCGCGCAGTTCCCCGCGCCCCTGGATCGCCTCCGGCGATCTCCGGGCGCGAGCGCGGGCCCGAGATCGCCGCGCCCGATCAGGGCCGTGGGGCGCGCCACAGGGTCGCCGCGCGCGATCAAGCTCGTGTGGCGTGCCCGGATCGCCGGAGGCGATCAGGGGCGCGGGGAACTGCGCGAACGGCCACGACGCGCCGGTACTCGCGCGACCACCCCCGCCCCCCACTTCGGTAGGCGCTCCCGCCCCCACTGCGACACGCGCCCCTACTCCACCGTCACCGACTTCGCCAAGTTCCTCGGCTGGTCCACCTCGTTGCCTCGGGCCGTGGCCAGTTCGCAGGCGAAGACCTGCAACGGCACCGTCGCCACCAGCGGTTGCAGCAGCGTCGGTGTGGCGGGGATCCGTACGAGGTGGTCGGCGTACGGCACGACCGCCTCGTCCCCCTCCTCCGCGATCACGATCGTCCGCGCCCCCCGCGCCCGGATCTCCTGGATGTTGGACACGATCTTGTCGTGGAGGACGGACCGCCCCCGGGGCGACGGCACGACCACCACGACCGGCAGATCCTCCTCGATCAGCGCGATCGGCCCGTGCTTCAACTCCCCCGCGGCGAACCCCTCGGCGTGCATGTACGCCAGTTCCTTCAGCTTCAGCGCCCCCTCCAGCGCCACCGGATACCCGACGTGCCGCCCCAGGAACAGCACGGTGTCCTTGCCGGCGAGCGACCGCGCCAGCTCCCGCACCGGCTCCATGGTCTCCAGCACCCGCTCGACCTCACCGGAGATCCGCGCGAGGTCCCGCACCACGGCCCGGATCTCGTCCGCCCACTTGGTGCCCCGCACCTGGCCGATGTACAGCGCCACCAGATAGCAGGCCACCAACTGCGTCAGGAACGCCTTCGTCGAGGCGACCGCCACCTCCGGCCCGGCGTGCGTGTACAGCACCGCGTCCGACTCCCGGGGGATCGTCGAGCCGTTGGTGTTGCAGATCGCCAGCACCCTCGCCCCCTGCTCACGGGCGTGCCGCAGCGCCATCAGCGTGTCCATGGTCTCGCCGGACTGCGAGATCGCGATCACCAGCGTCTGCCGGTCCAGGATCGGATCCCGGTACCGGAACTCGCTCGCCAGCTCCACCTCGCACGGGATCCGCGTCCAGTGCTCGATGGCGTACTTGGCGATCATCCCGGCGTGGAAGGCCGTCCCACAGGCGACCACGACGACCTTGTCGACCTCCCGCAGCACCCCCGCGGGGATCCGCACCTCGTCGAGCGTCAGCGAACCCGCCGCGTCGACGCGCCCCAGCAACGTGTCGGCGACCGCCTTGGGCTGCTCGGCGATCTCCTTGAGCATGAAGTAGTCATAGCCCCCCTTCTCCGCCGCCGACGCGTCCCAGTCGACGTGGTACGACCTGACCTCCGCCGGCCGGCCGTCGAAGCCGGTCACCGTCACCTCGTCCCGGCGCAGCTCCACCACCTGGTCCTGACCCAGCTCGATCGCCGACCGCGTGTGGGCGATGAACGCGGCGACGTCCGAGGCGAGAAAGGCCTCGCCCTCCCCCACGCCCACCACCAGCGGTGAGTTCCGCCGCGCCCCCACGACCTTCTCCGGCTCGTCGGCGTGCACCGCGACCAGCGTGAACGCCCCCTCCAGCCGCCGGCACACCAGCCGCATCGCCTCGGCGAGGTCCGCGCACGCGGAGAACTCCTCGGCGAGCAGATGCGCCACGACCTCGGTGTCCGTCTCGGAGGTCAGCTCGTGCCCGCGCTCGGCCAGCTCGGCCCGCAGCGCGGCGAAGTTCTCGATGATCCCGTTGTGCACGACGGCGACGCGCCCGGCGTTGTCCAGATGCGGATGCGCGTTGGCGTCCGTCGGCCCTCCGTGCGTGGCCCACCGCGTGTGCCCGATGCCGGTCGTGCCGGCCGGCAGCGGCCGTTCGTCCAGCTCCTTCTCCAGGTTGACGAGCTTGCCCGCCTTCTTGGCGGCGGCGAGCCCGCCGTCCGCCAGGACGGCCACGCCCGCCGAGTCGTACCCCCGGTACTCCAGGCGCTTCAGTCCGGCCGTCACGACCTCGAGCGCCGACTGCGCCCCCACGTATCCCACGATTCCGCACATGAGCGGCAGCCTAGGCTCGGCAAGCCGCCCGAACACGCCTCTGCGTGCCCGATTCCGGATATTCCCACGGTCGTACGTGCCACCATCAGGCATGAGCTACTGCATGCTCGTTCAGTGCTTCGGGTACAGCCTGCCGTTCACACTCGACGAGGAACTGGCCTACCGCGTCCTCCGCCCCCACGTCGTGGCCGGGGACGCGACCCACCAGCCCCTGCTGATCCGGGCATCCGACGACAGCGAGATCGAGGTGTACGTCGACCCGAAGGGCATCATGGTCGACCGGCCGCGACCGGGCGTCGTCCTGGACATCGTCGCCGACCTGGTGAAACAGCTGGACGCCGTGCTGATCCTGCCGGGGTTCTCGGTCCTCGTCACCAGCGAGTTCCACCGCGCGAGCCTGCCGGACGACCTCCGACGGGACGCCGTCGTCGTCGAGCTGACCGGCGCGGCCGTCCTGAGCGCCCTGCGCGGCGAATGAGACACCCCCGGGCCCGCCGGACGGCGTGACGCACCCCACCCACCACGCCGTTCAAACTCCGTTAACAATGGACTGTGATCTCTCCGGTCTCCCCGATGCCCCGGAGCGCCCACCGGCACAGGCCGGAGGCGACTCCCTACGTCGACCTCACCCGCTGCGAGTGGAGCGCGCTGCGCGACAAGACGCCGCTGCCGCTGACCGCCGACGAGGTCGAGAGACTGCGCGGTCTCGGTGACGTCATCGACCTCGACGAGGTCCGTGACATCTACCTCCCGCTGTCCCGCCTCCTGAACCTCTACGTGGGCGCCACCGACGGTCTCCGAGGCGCGCTCAACACCTTCCTCGGCGAACAGGGCTCCCAGGCCGGCACCCCGTTCGTCATAGGGGTCGCCGGCTCGGTGGCCGTCGGCAAGTCGACCGTCGCCCGCCTCCTCCAGGCCCTGCTGTCCCGCTGGCCGGAGCACCCCCGCGTCGAACTGGTCACCACCGACGGCTTCCTGCTCCCCACCCGGGAGCTGGAGTCGCGCGGTCTGATGTCGCGGAAAGGTTTCCCCGAGTCGTACGACCGCCGCGCCCTGACCCGTTTCGTGGCCGACATCAAGGCCGGCAAGGACGAGGTCACGGCCCCCGTCTACTCGCACCTCATCTACGACATCGTCCCGGACCAGCGGCTCACCGTCCGCCGCCCGGACATCCTGATCGTCGAGGGCCTGAACGTCCTCCAGCCCGCCCTGCCCGGCCAGGACGGCCGCACGCGCGTCGGCCTCGCCGACTACTTCGACTTCAGCGTGTACGTCGACGCGCGCCTGGAGGACATCGAACGCTGGTACCTCAACCGCTTCCGCAAGCTGCGCGCCACCGCCTTCCAGGACCCGTCCTCGTACTTCAGGAAGTACACCCAGGTCTCCGAGGCGGAGGCGCTCGACTACGCCCGCACGATGTGGCGCACCATCAACAAGCCCAACCTGGTCGAGAACATCGCCCCCACCCGAGGCCGAGCCACCCTGGTGGTCCGAAAGGGCCCGGACCACAAAGTCCAACGCCTGAGCCTCCGCAAGCTCTAGGGGGACTTGAAAGGGGCGGGACGAGACCCACCTGAAGGGGCGCGGGGCTCTGTCGATTTGCGGCTCCGCCGCGTGGGCGCGAGAAACCACAACGGACCCGCAAGCCCGCAACGCACCGCACCCCCCACCCCGAACCCGCCCCCGGCTCAGCCAAGCGCAGACTTCACCGCATCAGCCAACCGCCCCGCCACAGCCCGAGCCTGCTCGATATCAGCCGCCTCCACCATCACCCGCACCAGCGGTTCCGTCCCGGAGGGCCGCAGCAGCACCCGCCCGGTGGATCCCAGCTCCCGCTCCGCCTCGTCCACGGCCGTGGCCAGCTCCGCCGAGGAGGAGACCCGGGTCCTGTCCACGTCCGGCACGTTGATCAGCACCTGCGGCAGCCGCTCCATCACGGACGCCAGCTCGCGCAGCGACTTCCCGCTCTGCGCCACGCGCGCCGCGAGCATGAGCCCGGTCAGCGTGCCGTCGCCGGTCGTCGCGTGGTCGAGGATGATCACGTGCCCGGACTGCTCGCCGCCGAGCGCGTACCCGTGCTGCTTCATCTCCTCCAGCACGTACCGGTCGCCGACCGACGCCTGGACGAGGTGGATGCCCTCCCGCTCCATGGCCAGCTTGAAGCCGAGGTTGGACATCACGGTGGCGACGACGGTGTCCGAGCGCAGTGCGCCCCGCTCCCGCATGGCGAGGGCGAGCACGGCCAGGATCTGGTCGCCGTCGATCTCCTCGCCGGTGTGGTCCACGGCGAGACAGCGGTCGGCGTCCCCGTCGTGCGCGATGCCGAAGTCGGCCCCGTGCTCGACGACCGTCGCCTTCAGCTTGTCCAGGTGCGTGGAGCCGTAGCCGTCGTTGATGTTGAGCCCGTCCGGCGAGGCGCCGATCGTGACGATCTCCGCGCCGGCCCGCGTGAACGCCTCCGGCGAGACCCGGGCGGCGGCGCCGTGCGCCTCGTCGAGGACGATCTTCAGCCCGTCGAGCCGGTTGGGCAGGACGGCGATGAGGTGGGCGACGTACCGGTCGAACCCCTCGTCGTAGGAGCGCACGCGGCCGACGCCGGCGCCGGTCGGCCGGTCCCAGGGAGCGCCGGTGCGGTGCTCCTCGTAGACGGCCTCGATCTTGTCCTCCAGCTCGTCGGCCAGCTTGTGGCCGCCGCGGGCGAAGAACTTGACGCCGTTGTCCGGCATGGCGTTGTGGCTGGCGGAGAGCATCACACCGAGGTCGGCGCCGAGCGCGCCGGTCAGGTACGCCACCGCGGGCGTGGGCAGCACGCCCACCTTCAGCACGTCCACGCCGGCGCTCGCCAGGCCGGCCACCACGGCGGCCTCCAGGAACTCCCCGGACGCGCGCGGGTCCCGTCCGACCACGGCCGTCGGCCTGTGGCCCGCGAAGGAGCCCGCCTCGGCCAGTACGTGCGCCGCGGCCACGGACAGGCCGAGCGCCATCTCGGCCGTGAGATCCGCGTTGGCCACACCGCGCACGCCGTCCGTGCCGAAGAGTCGTCCCACGTGTCCTCCTGAGGAAGCTTCAGTTTCGGTAGTACGTCACGGGTGCCTCGGTTGGTCGGCGCCGGCTCCCGCACCCAGGCATTTGATGCCCTGAACATCCGATCACACAAGCCTTTGAGCACCTTGTGCCGTTATACGCCCAGGTCTGCGATAAAACGAACGCCCCGGCGGCACAATGGCGTGCCGCCGGGGCGTTCGACGTACGTGCAGGCAGCTGAGATTAGCGCTTGCTGTACTGCGGGGCCTTGCGGGCCTTCTTCAGACCGGCCTTCTTGCGCTCGACCGCACGGTCGTCGCGCTTGAGGAAGCCGGCCTTCTTCAGCGGGCCGCGGTTGTTGTCGACGTCGGCCTCGTTCAGCGCGCGGGCGACACCGAGACGGAGCGCACCGGCCTGACCGGAGACACCGCCACCGGCGATGCGGGCGATGACGTCGTAACGACCCTCGAGCTCGAGGACCTTGAACGGCTCGTTGACTTCCTGCTGGTGCACCTTGTTCGGGAAGTAGTCCTCGAGGGTGCGACCGTTGATCTTCCACTTGCCGGTGCCCGGGACGATCCGGACGCGGGCGATGGCGTTCTTGCGACGGCCCAGGCCGGCGGCCGGCTGCGGCTCGCCGAAGCGGGACGCCAGGGACTCCGAGGTGTACTCGCCCTCGACGGGCACGTCCGACTCGGTGGTGTAGCTGTCGATGTCAAGCTCTTCGAGCGGCTGCTCGGCAGTGGTCTCGGCCACGGTGATTCCTCAGATTCTCTTGGCTTGGTTTGGTCTGGCCGGTGTTACTGCGCGACCTGGGTGATCTCGAACGGCTGCGGCTGCTGCGCGCCGTGCGGGTGCTGGTCACCCTTGTAGACCTTCAGCTTCGAGAGCATCTGACGGCCCAGCGTGTTCTTCGGGAGCATGCCCTTGACGGCCTTCTCGATGGCCTTCTCGGGGTTCTTGTCCAGCAGCTCGTCGTAGCGGACGGAGCGCAGACCACCCGGGTAGCCGGAGTGGCGGTACGCCATCTTCTGGGTCCGCTTGTTGCCCGACAGGTGCACCTTGTCGGCGTTGATGATGACGACGAAGTCACCGGTGTCGACGTGGGGGGCGTAGATCGGCTTGTGCTTGCCGCGCAGGATGGAGGCGGCGGTGCTGGCGAGACGGCCCAGGACAACGTCCTGAGCGTCGATGACGTGCCACTGGCGCGTCACATCGCCGGGCTTGGGGCTGTACGTACGCACGGTTCGTAGCCTTCGCTTCGAGTGAGTGGTCCTGACAGGTCACCGAAGACGATCACGACAGCCCAGACCGCACTGCGGTGACGCATACCGCGTGCAGGTCGCTGGTCATCGGCCCGGTGGACCGGTGTAAGGGCCCGTCCCGTGAGAATGAGCAAGCCAATACACAACGAAGATGCAGGATACCCAAGGCGCGGGAGTCAGGTCAAAACGAGCCCTGCCGACGCCGGGCGGCCCCGCCCTCCCGGAAACCCGTACGCCGGCCGAATGACCGTCTCACCTCGGCGACCAGGGAGAACGCCGCACCAACCACCCGGACATGTCACCTTTGCCCGCACTCACCCCTGGGACGCCGGGGGCAGCGGAGCCCGCCGAGGCGGAACAGCACCGCCCGCGCCCCGTCTAAGATGCGCCCCATGAGCTATGGGCAGGGGGGACCTCAGTCCCAGTGGGATCCCTGGAAACCGAATTCCGAGCAGCCGTGGACCAGCGGCGCCACGGATCCGACCCCGGACTGGGCCGCGCTCGCCGAGGCGTCCGAAACGCGCAGCAGACGCCGCCGTCTGTTCCTCATAGGCGGCGGCGCCGTCGCGACGCTCGCGATAGGCACCGCCGTGGCGATGGCCGTGGTCTCGGCCAACGACGGCGAGGAGTCGAACAGACCGACCTCCTCGCTGCCCGCGAGCGCCGGCCTGCCGAGCGCGTCCGGCACCCCCTCCTTCGCCCCGACCAGCGCGCCGCCGCCGCTGGACCCGAAGGAGTTCGTCTCCAGCAAGGCCAAGGACACGGCGCCCAACGGCCCGGACATCCTCTTCCCCGGCACCCAGCTGACGATGGGCTCGGCGGTGTACAAGAAGGCCGCCAAGGCCGACACCACCACCTGCGCCGGCGCCGTCCAGGGCACCCTGCCCAAGGTCCTCACCGCCAACGGCTGCACCCGGGTGATGCGCGTCACCTATGTCAAGGACGGCATCGCGGCCACGGTCGGCGTGGCCGTCTTCGACACCGAGGCGCAGGCCCTCAAGGCCAAGAGCCAGGCGGACAAGGGCAGCATCGTCAAGGCCCTCACCGGCAACGGCGTCAAGCCCTTCTGCAACGGCGCGATCTGCCGCTCGACGACCAACTCCTACGGCCGGTACGCCTACTTCACGATCACCGGCTTCACCGACGGCAAGGACGTCACGGAGAAGGACGCGCAGATCTTCACCACCGGCGACGGCCTCGCCGACTTCGCGTTCCAGCAGATCAGCCGCCGCGGCGCGGCCCAGGCCTCGGCCGCGGCGAACCAGTGATCCGCTGACCCGGAACCCCGTCCGGGGTCAGCAGCACCCGGCCGCACCGGGCAGCGTCCGCCGGTTGCGCGCCTCCTTGTTACGGGCGGCGAGCAGCTCGTCGGCGGGATAGCCGACCTCCTCCAGCGTCAGCCCGTGCGGCCGCACGACATGCACCGCCGAGTCCCGCACGCCCGCGGCGAGCACCTTGCCCGGCCACTCGGGCCCCCGGTGGCCGTCGCCGACGAACAGCAGCGCCCCGATGAGCGAGCGCACCATGTTGTGGCAGAACGCGTCGGCCCGGACGGTCGCCGTGACGATCCCGTCGTCGCCCCGCACGAGGCTCAGCTCCTGGAGGGTCCGGATGGTGGTCGCGCCCTCGCGGCGCTTGCAGTAGGCCGCGAAGTCGTGCTCGCCGAGCAGCCGGCCCGCGGCCTCGTTCATGGCGTCGACGTCCAACGGCCAGTCGTGCCACAGCACATGGCCCCGCAGCAGCGGGTCGACCCCGCCCGGGTTGTCGGTGACCCGGTAGGCGTACCGCCGCCAGACCGCCGAAAACCGCGCGTTGAACCCGCTCGGCGCCTCCCGCAGCGCCCACACCCGCACGTCCTTGGGCAGCCGCCCGGCGAGCCGCTTCAGCAGCTTCTCGTGGTGCTCGCGCCAGACCGCCTCCGGCAGATCGACATGGGCGACCTGCCCCCGGGCGTGCACCCCGGCGTCCGTCCGCCCCGCCACGGTCAGCTCGTACGTCTCCCGGGACCGCGTGACGGTCCGCAGCGCGTCCTCGATCTCCCCCTGCACGGTCCGCCGCCCGCCGGCCTGCTTGGCCCACCCGGAGAACTCGGAGCCGTCGTAGGAGAGGTCCAGCCGGACACGGACCTCACCGGGTGCCACTTCATCACTCACGCACAGATCCTCTCAGCGACACGAAAGCGGGCCCGCTCCTCGAAAGGAACGGGCCCGCAACGCCCTCAACAGGACTCCGCGGACGCCTTACGCGTCCTTGGACTCCTCGGCCGGAGCCTCGGCGGTCTCGTCGGCCTTGGTCTCCTCGGCCTCCTTGACCGCGCGCTTCGTCGCGGCCTCGGCCTCGCCCGTCGCCTGCTGCGCCACCGTCAGCGCCTCGACCAGCTCGATGACGGCCATGGGCGCGTTGTCGCCACGGCGGTTACCGATCTTGGTGATGCGGGTGTAGCCACCCGGACGGTTCTCGTAGCGCGGGCCGATCTCGGTGAAGAGCGTGTGGACGACGCTCTTGTCCGTGATGACCTGGAGCACCTGACGGCGGTTGTGAAGGTCGCCCTTCTTCGCCTTGGTGACCAGACGCTCGGCGTACGGGCGCAGGCGGCGGGCCTTCGCCTCGGTGGTGGTGATACGGCCGTGCTCGAAGAGGCTCTTCGCGAGGTTCGCGAGGAGCAGCTTCTCGTGCGCGGCGCTGCCGCCCAGACGGGCACCCTTGGTGGGCTTCGGCATGATGTCTCTCCTAGGTGTCTGCCCCGGCCGTGTCAGGTACCGGAGTCAGTATCCGAGCAGGCGGCCGCCTGTCGGAGATCCGGGCGCCTTTTCAGACGCCTGGAGGGTCCGCGCCCCCGAAGGGGCACGGGGAACTGCGCGACCAGCCACAACCGGCCCGCAGCGGTAGTACGGCCTCCCCGCGGAGCGCTCAGTACTGCTCGGTCTCGACGAACCCGGCATCCGCGTCGTCGTCCGCGCCGAAGGCGTCCGCCGCGGCGGTCGGGTCGAACCCGGGAGGCGAGTCCTTGAGCGCCAGGCCCATACCCGCCAGCTTCGCCTTGACCTCGTCGATCGACTTCGCACCGAAGTTGCGGATGTCGAGCAGATCGGCCTCGGAACGAGCCACGAGCTCACCCACGGAGTGGATGCCCTCACGCTTGAGGCAGTTGTACGACCGAACGGTGAGCTCCAGCTCCTCGATCGGCAGGGCGAGGTCGGCGGCGAGGGCGGCGTCCGTCGGGGACGGACCCATGTCGATGCCCTCGGCGTCGATGTTCAGCTCGCGGGCGAGACCGAACAGCTCGACGAGCGTCTTACCGGCCGACGCCATGGCGTCACGCGGACGCATGGCCTGCTTCGTCTCGACGTCGACGATCAGCTTGTCGAAGTCGGTGCGCTGCTCGACACGGGTCGCCTCGACCTTGTACGTGACCTTGAGGACCGGCGAGTAGATGGAGTCGACCGGGATACGGCCGATCTCCTGGCCGACCTGCTTGTTCTGCACGGCGGAGACGTAACCGCGGCCGCGCTCGACCGTCAGCTCCATCTCCAGCTTGCCCTTGCCGTTGAGCGTGGCGAGGACGAGGTCGGGGTTGTGCACCTCGACACCGGCCGGGGGCGCGATGTCGGCGGCGGTGACCAGACCCGGGCCCTGCTTGCGCAGGTACATCACGACGGGCTCGTCGTGCTCCGAGGAGACGACCAGCTGCTTGATGTTGAGGATCAGGTCGGTGACGTCCTCCTTGACGCCCGGCACGGTGGTGAACTCGTGCAGGACGCCGTCGATCCGGATGCTGGTGACAGCCGCACCGGGGATCGACGACAGGAGCGTACGACGCAGGGAGTTGCCGAGGGTGTAGCCGAAGCCCGGCTCCAGCGGCTCGATCACGAACCGGGAGCGGAATTCGTCGACGACCTCTTCGGTCAACGAGGGACGCTGAGCGATCAGCATGGATGTGAGTCCTTCAGTCAGGGGCGCCCGCTATTTGACGCCCGACTCTGTACTGCAAGGGTACGGGCGGTACGCCTTGAACGAGACGTACCGCCCGCAACCCGGAAAAACCTGAGACGACCGTGCGTCAGACGCGGCGGCGCTTCGGCGGACGGCAGCCGTACTGCGACATGTGGGGGACGACCCCCACACCCCCAGCCGGAAGCCGAGCCGCCGTGAGCCGTGCGTCAGACGCGGCGGCGCTTCGGCGGACGGCAGCCGTACTGCGACATGTGGGGGACGACCCCCACACCCCCAGCCGGAAGCCGAGCCGCCGTGAGCCGTGCGTCAGACGCGGCGGCGCTTCGGCGGACGGCAGCCGTTGTGCGGGGTCGGGGTGACGTCCTGGATGGAGCCGACCTCGAGGCCCGTGGCCTGGAGGGAACGGATGGCGGTCTCACGACCGGCGCCCGGACCCTTGACGAACACGTCGACCTTGCGCATGCCGTGCTCCTGAGCGCGGCGGGCAGCCGACTCGGCGGCCATCTGCGCGGCGAACGGCGTGGACTTGCGGGAGCCCTTGAAGCCGACGTGGCCGGCGGAGGCCCAGGAGATCACGTTGCCGGCCGGGTCCGTGATGGACACGATCGTGTTGTTGAACGTGCTCTTGATGTGCGCCTGGCCGTGCGCGACATTCTTCTTTTCCTTGCGGCGCACCTTCTTGGCAGCGCCCTGACGTCCCTTGGGGGGCATGTGGAAAACTCCTACTGGAGGTGGTCGGTCCTACAGCGAAGACCGCTGGACGGCGAGTCCGCTGCGGACTACTTCTTGCCCGGCTTCTTCTTGCCGGCGATGGCGCGACGCGGGCCCTTGCGGGTGCGGGCGTTGGTGCTGGTGCGCTGACCGCGGACGGGCAGACCACGACGGTGACGAAGACCCTGGTAGCAGCCGATCTCGACCTTGCGGCGGATGTCGGCCTGGATCTCGCGACGGAGGTCACCCTCGGTCTTGATGTTGTTGTCCACGTACTCGCGGATGGCGACCAGCTGCTCTTCGGTCAGGTCCCGAACACGGGTGTTCGGGTCGATGCCGGTCGCAGCCAGCGTCTCCTGCGAGAGGGTCCGGCCGATGCCGAACACGTAGGTGAGGGCGACCTCCACGCGCTTTTCGCGCGGGATGTCAACACCGGAAACGCGTGCCATTTCAATGGCTCCTGGTGATCTTCGGAGGTCTTCCGCAGAACCTGCTCCCAGCCGCCGTACCAGGTACGAACTGGGTCCCCGGCCTCCGAACCGGGGGTGTCAGACGAGTGTCGAGGTCGCCTGGGTCCTGCGTATGAACATATTCAGCTCGCGTCGCGCGAAGTCTCTGCGATATCGATGCAGAGGGTGTGATCAGTGTGCGATCAGCCCTGGCGCTGCTTGTGGCGCGGGTTGTCGCAGATGATCATGACCCGACCGTGACGGCGGATCACCCTGCACTTGTCGCAGATCTTCTTGACGCTCGGCTTGACCTTCATGTGATGAGGTTCTCCGGGTCAGTTGCCGGCGCCCCGGGCACCAGAGGCGCACGGGGCGTGGGCAAGATCTACTTGTAGCGGTAGACGATCCGGCCACGCGTCAGGTCGTACGGAGACAGCTCCACCACGACCCGGTCGTCAGGGAGGATGCGGATGTAGTGCATGCGCATCTTGCCGCTGATGTGTGCCAGGACCTGGTGGCCGTTCTGGAGCTCGACCTTGAACATGGCGTTCGGAAGAGACTCGACGACAGTGCCCTCGATCTCGATGGCACCTTGCTTCTTGGCCACGCTTCGCCCTTCGAATCGACTACCTTGATCGACTCCTGGGCGTTCCCGTTGGATTCCCTAGGGGCGCATGCAGACATGCGGGTGCACAAGAGCCGACGATTCAGTCTACGTCAGCGCCCCCAGAAACACGAATCGGGAAAGCCTGCCCCACGACGAAGATCATTAAGCAAGCGGATCCGGCGCGGCCTCCACACCGTGCTCCGCCAGCTTGGCCTTGCCGCCGTCCGGGGCGGTCAGGACGAGCGGACCCTGCTCGGTCAGCGCGACCGAGTGCTCCCAGTGGGAGGACCAGGTGCCGTCCGTCGTGATGACGGTCCAGTCGTCCGAGAGGACCTCCGTCCTGGGGGTGCCCAGGGAGACCATCGGCTCGATGGCGAGACAGAACCCGGGGACGAGCTTCGGCCCCTTCCCCCGCCGCCGGTCGACGTAGTTCAGCAGGTGCGGGTCCATGTGCATCTCGGTGCCGATGCCGTGGCCGCCGTAGTCCTCGATGATGCCGTACCGGCCGCCGCCGGGCTTCGGCTGGCGACGGATGTACGTCTCGATGGCGCGGGAGACGTCGACGAGCCGGTTGCCCTGCTTCATCGCCGCGATGCCGGCCCACATCGACTCCTCGGTCACCCGGGAGAGTTCGACCAGCTCCGGGGCGTGCCCCGAGCCGACGAACGCGGTGTACGCGGCGTCGCCGTGCCAGCCGTCGATGATCGCGCCGCAGTCGATGGAGATGACGTCCCCGTCCTTCAGCACGACCTCGTCGGAGGGGATGCCGTGGACGACGACGTCGTTCACGGAGGTACAGATGGTGGCGGGGAAGCCGCCGTACCCGAGGAAGTTCGACTTGGCGCCGTTCTCCGCGAGCACCTTGCGGGCGACCTCGTCCAGGTCCTTCGTCGTGGCCCCGGGCACCGCGGCCTCACGGGTGGCCGCGTGGATCGCGGCGACGACCAGCCCCGCCGCACGCATCTTGGCGATCTGCTCGGGGGTCTTGATCTGCACCATGCTCGCTTGCGCCTCCTGGCCACTGGTATCGCGGCCCTCCAGGATACGCGCACGCACAGACGCACGCCGAAGCGCCGGGAAACGAAGGGGCCCCCGGCGTCCGGTGGACGGCGGGGGCCTCTTCGTGGTTCCTCGAGTTCCTCGGTACTACGGGACCGCGGGCGCTCAGTGCGAGTGCGCTCAGTCCTCCAGCTGGGGCAGGGCCGCCATCGCGCGGCGGGTGACCTCGGAGACCTCGCCCATCGCGGAGATGGTGGTGACCAGGCCCTGCGACTCGTAGTACTGGATGATCGGCTCGGTCTGCGTGTGGTAGACCTCCAGCCGCGTGCGCACGGTCTCCTCGGAGTCGTCGTCGCGCTGGTACAGCTCGCCGCCGCACACGTCGCACACGCCGTCCTTCGCCGGCTTCTTGTACGTCACGTGGAAGACGTGGGCGGATTCGTTGCGGCAGATGCGCCGGCCGGCGATCCGCTTGACGACCTCCTCCTCGGGGGCCTCCAGGTCCAGTACCGCGTCCAGCTTGATGCCCTCGGTGGTGAGGAGCTCGTCCAGCGCCTCGGCCTGCGAGACGTTGCGCGGGAAGCCGTCCAGCAGGAAGCCGCGCTTGGCGTCCGGCTGGCCCATGCGGTCCTTGGCCATGGCGATGGTCACCTCGTCGGGGACGAGGTCGCCGGCGTCCATGTAGGACTTCGCGAGTTTCCCGAGCTCCGTCTGCTGGCTGATGTTGGTGCGGAAAAGGTCGCCCGTGGAGATGTGCGGAACGCGCAGCTTCTCGGCAAGGCGCGTGGCCTGCGTACCCTTTCCGGCACCCGGCGGCCCGACGAGGACGATTCGCATCAGCGGAGGAACCCTTCGTAATTGCGCTGCTGAAGCTGGCTCTCGATCTGCTTCACCGTCTCGAGGCCGACACCCACGATGATCAGGATGCTGGTACCGCCGAACGGGAAGTTCTGGTTCGCGTCGAAACCAGCCAACGCCATTGTCGGGACGAGAGCGATCAGACCCAAGTACAGCGAACCCGGCCAGGTGATCCGGTTGAGCACGTAGCTCAGGTACTCAGCGGTCGGTCGGCCAGCCCGGATGCCCGGGATGAAGCCACCATACTTCTTCATGTTGTCCGCGACTTCCTCGGGGTTGAACGAGATGGCCACGTAGAAGAAGGCGAAGAAGATGATCAGGAAGAAGTACAGCGTGATGTGCGCGGGCGCGTCCGGCTTTGCGAGATTCTGTTCGATCCAGGTCTTCCAGCCCGCGGTTCCACCGGCGAACTGCGCGACCAACGCCGGAATGTAGAGCAGCGAGGAGGCAAAGATCACAGGGATGATGCCCGCCTGGTTGACCTTCAGCGGAATGTACGTCGAGGTGCCGCCGTAGGACCGGCGCCCGATCATGCGCTTCGCGTACTGGACCGGGATGCGGCGCTGGGCCTGCTCGACGAAGACCACGAGGCCGATCATCACGAGGCCGACGGCGATGACCGTGCCGAACTCGATCCAGCCGCCCGCCAGGGTGCCCTGCTTCTTGATGGCCCACAGCGAGGCCGGGAAGGTCGCGGCGATCGAGATGAACATCAGGATCGACATGCCGTTGCCGATGCCGCGGTCGGTGATGAGCTCACCGAGCCACATCACGACGGCGGTGCCGGCGGTCATGCAGATGACCATGGTGACGGTGGTGAAGATCGCGCGGTCGGGGACGATCTGGCTCGCGACCGTGCAGCCGGAGAAGAGGGCGCCGCTGCGGGCGGTGGCCACCAGGCCGGTGCCCTGGAGGATCGCGAGCGCCACGGTCAGGTAACGGGTGTACTGCGTGATCTTCGCGGTGCCGGCCTGGCCCTCCTTCTTGAGGGCTTCCAGGCGTGGGATGACCACGGTCAGCAGCTGAAGGATGATGCTCGCCGTGATGTACGGCATGATGCCCAGCGCGAAGACCGTGATCTGCAGCAGCGCACCGCCGCTGAACATGTTCACCAGCCCGAAGAGGCCCTGGTTGCCGGACGCCTCGTCCACGCAGCGCTGGACGGACGTGTAGTCGACGCCGGGGATCGGTACGTGGGTACCCACCCGGTAGACCACGATGATGCCGAGCGTGAAGAGCAGCTTCTTGCGCAGGTCGGGCGTCTTGAACGCCCGGGCGAACGCGGTGAGCACGGTGCCTCCTGCGACCCCCGCGCAAGTGCGTCAAGGGTGACGGTCTTGAAGGTCCAATAAGAACAACGACATGTGTAACGGGCGACTGCCGCTCAAGGTGCCCGTCCGGGCGCACCTTGTGAAAGTGGGCAGTGCAGGCCACCTTACCGGCGACACAGCCGCCCTAGGAACGACCAACCGGGGATACCCCATTTGTGGGGCATCCCCGGTCGGGATCGCTCAAGTCATCGAGACGCCTGATGTGTTCAGACGAGCTCGGTGACGGTACCGCCGGCGGCGGTGATCTTCTCCTTGGCGGAACCGGAGACGGCGTCGACCGTCACCTGGAGCGCCACGGAGATCTCGCCCTGGCCGAGGACCTTGACGAGGCTGTTCTTGCGAACCGCGCCCTTGGCGACGAGCCCCTCGACGGTGACCTCGCCACCCTCCGGGTACAGCGCCGCCAGCTTGTCGAGGTTCACGACCTGGAACTCGGTCTTGAACGGGTTCTTGAAGCCCTTCAGCTTCGGGAGGCGCATGTGGAGCGGCATCTGGCCGCCCTCGAAGCGCTCCGGAACCTGGTAACGGGCCTTCGTGCCCTTGGTACCACGACCGGCCGTCTTACCCTTCGACGCCTCACCACGACCCACACGGGTCTTGGCGGTCTTGGCGCCCGGGGCGGGACGGAGGTTGTGGATCTTGAGCGGGTTGTTCTCCGCCATGATCAGTCGACCTCCTCGACCGTCACGAGGTGGCGGACGGTGTGCACCATGCCGCGGAACTCGGGGCGGTCCTCCTTGACGACCACGTCACCGAGGCGCTTGAGGCCCAGGGAACGCAGGGTGTCACGGTGGTTCTGCTTGCTGCCGATGTAGGACTTCGTCTGCGTGATCTTCAGCTGAGCCATCACGCACCCGCCCCGGCACGCGCACGCAGCAGGGCCGCGGGGGCGACGTCCTCGAGCGGCAGACCGCGGCGGGCCGCGATCTCCTCGGGACGCTGAAGACCCTTCAGGGCCTCCACGGTCGCGTGCACGATGTTGATCGCGTTGTCGGAGCCGAGCGACTTCGACAGCACGTCGTGGATACCGGCGCACTCGAGCACGGCGCGCACCGGGCCACCGGCGATAACACCGGTACCGGGGGACGCGGGCTTGAGCAGGACGACGCCGGCAGCCTTCTCACCCTGGATGGGGTGCGGGATGGTGCCCTGGATACGGGGGACCTTGAAGAAGTGCTTCTTGGCCTCCTCAACGCCCTTGGCGATGGCGGCCGGCACCTCCTTGGCCTTGCCGTAACCGACACCCACGGTGCCGTCACCGTCGCCCACCACGACCAGCGCGGTGAAGCTGAAGCGACGACCACCCTTCACAACCTTGGCGACGCGGTTGATCGCGACGACGCGCTCAACGTACGCGGTCTTCTCGGCGGCAGCTGCGCCGCCGTCACGGCCCTTCCGGTCCCGCCGCTCGCCGCCACCGGCACCGCCACCGCGGCGCTGGGGTCCAGCCATTGGAATTACCTCTCTCTGTCTCCGCTAGCTACGGAACCAGGACTCAGAACTTGAGTCCGGCCTCGCGGGCGGCGTCCGCCAGGGCGGCGATGCGCCCGGCGTACTGGTTACCACCACGGTCGAACACGACGGCCTCGACACCGGCGGCCTTGGCACGCTCGGCGACCAGGGCGCCGACCTGCTTGGCCTGCGCCGACTTGTCGCCCTCGCCACCGCGGATGGACGTGTCCAGCGTGGACGCCGAAGCCACGGTGTGGCCCTTCAGGTCGTCGATCACCTGCGCCACGATGTGGCGGTTGGAGCGGGTCACGACCAGACGGGGACGCTCCGCCGTACCGTTGATCCGCTTGCGGATCCGGATGTGACGGCGCTTGATCGCGGCGCGCTTGTAGGCGTCGCCCTTCAGGATCTTCTGCCCGTATGCCATGGCTTACTTACCCGCCTTTCCGACCTTGCGGCGGATGACTTCGCCCTCGTACTTGACGCCCTTGGCCTTGTACGGGTCGGGCTTGCGCAGCTTGCGGATGTTGGCCGCAACCTCGCCGACCTTCTGCTTGTCGATGCCCTCGACCGAGAAACGGGTCGGGTTCTCCACCTTGAAGGTGATGCCCTCGGGGGCCTCGACGAGGATCGGGTGGCTGTAACCGAGCGCGAACTCGAGGTTCGAGCCCTTGGCGGTCACGCGGTAACCGACACCGCTGATCTCGAGCTTCTTCACGTAACCCTGGGTCACGCCGGTGATCATGTTCGCCACCAGCGTGCGGGACAGGCCGTGCAGGGCCTTGCTCTGACGCTCGTCGTTGGGGCGGGTGACGTTCAGGACGCCGTCCTCACCCTTGGCGATGTCGATCGGTGCCACGACGGTGTGAGTCAGCGAGCCCTTGGGACCCTTGACCGACACGGTCCGGCCGTCGATGGTGACGTCCACGCCGGCGGGAACCGCGATGGGGAGCTTGCCGATGCGCGACATAGCTGTTTCCTCCGTTCCCTTCTGCTACCAGACGTAGGCGAGGACTTCTCCGCCTACGCCCTTCTTGCCGGCCTGCTTGTCGGTGAGGAGCCCGTGCGACGTGGAGATGATCGCCACGCCGAGGCCGCCGAGCACCTTCGGCAGGTTGGTGGACTTCGCGTACACCCGGAGACCGGGCTTGGAGATGCGCTTGATCCCCGCGATGGAGCGCTCACGGTTGGGGCCGAACTTCAGCTCCAGGACGAGGTTCTTGCCGACCTCGGCGTCCTCGACCTTCCAGCCCGTGATGAAGCCCTCCTGCTGGAGGATCTCCGCGATGTGAGACTTGATCTTGGACGCCGGCATCGTCACGGAGTCGTGGTACGCCGAGTTCGCGTTCCGCAGACGCGTCAGCATGTCTGCGATCGGATCAGTCATGGTCATGAATTGGCCTGTGGCCTCTCTCGCCGGGGTTTCCTGGTGCGCCATCCCTCTCCCCGATCCGAGACGGGACGGGTGCGGCGCGGTGGACCTACGGCGTAGTAAGTCGTACGGGCGGCAGACGCCCAACCCCACAAGCCTAAGGCATGCGGAGGTGAGCCCCTGCCGACCCAGATGCTTACCGAGAGCCCGGGTAATCCCTGAATTAGGTGATTACCAGGAGCTCTTGGTCACGCCCGGCAGCTCGCCACGGTGAGCCATCTCACGAAGGCACACGCGGCACAGGCCGAACTTGCGGTACACGGAGTGGGGACGGCCGCAGCGCTGGCAGCGCGTGTAGCCACGCACGCCGAACTTGGGCTTGCGAGCAGCCTTCGCGATCAGAGCCTTCTTCGCCATCTCGCTCACGCCTCCTTGAAGGGGAAGCCGAGGTGACGAAGGAGCGCGCGGCCCTCAGCGTCGTTGGTCGCCGTGGTCACCACGGTGATGTCCATACCCCGGACGCGGTCGATCTTGTCCTGGTCGATCTCGTGGAACATGACCTGCTCGGTGAGACCGAAGGTGTAGTTGCCACGGCCGTCGAACTGCTTGGGGGACAGACCACGGAAGTCGCGGATGCGCGGGAGCGCGAGCGACAGGGTGCGGTCCAGGAACTCCCACATGCGGTCGCCACGGAGCGTGACGTGGGCACCGATCGGCTGACCCTCGCGCAGCTTGAACTGCGCGATGGACTTGCGGGCCTTGGTGACGGCCGGCTTCTGACCGGTGATCGTGGTGAGGTCGCGGATGGCGCCCTCGATCAGCTTGGAGTCGCGGGCGGCGTCGCCCACACCCATGTTGACCACGATCTTGACGAGGCCGGGGATCTGCATGACGTTCTCGTACTTGAACTCGTCACGCAGCTTGCCCGCGATCTCCTCGCGGTACTTCTGCTTCAGACGCGGGGTCGTGGTGGTAGCCATCAGATGTCCTCACCCGTCCGCTTGGCAACGCGGATCTTGTTGCCCTCGTCGTCGAAGCGGTAACCAACGCGGGTCACGACCTTGTTGCCGTCCTTCTCAACGACCAGCTGGACGTTGGAGACGTGGATCGGCGCCTCGGTGGTGATGATCCCGCCGGCCTGCGAACCGCGAGCGGTCGGCCCGGCCTTGGTGTGCTTCTTGACCCGGTTGACACCCTCGACCAGGACGCGGTCCTCGCGGGGGAAGGCCGCGATGACCTTGCCCTGCTTGCCCTTGTCCTTACCGGTGATGACCTGGACCAGGTCGCCCTTCTTGATCTTCATGCTTACAGCACCTCCGGCGCGAGCGAGATGATCTTCATGAACTTCTTCTCGCGCAGCTCACGGCCGACCGGGCCGAAGATGCGGGTGCCGCGAGGGTCGCCGTCGTTCTTCAGAATGACGGCGGCGTTCTCGTCGAAGCGGATGTACGAGCCGTCCGGACGGCGGCGCTCCTTGACGGTGCGAACGATGACCGCCTTGACGACGTCACCCTTCTTCACGTTGCCACCGGGGATCGCGTCCTTGACGGTGGCGACGATGACGTCACCGATGCCCGCGTAGCGGCGACCGGAGCCACCGAGCACACGGATGCAAAGGATCTCCTTCGCACCAGTGTTGTCGGCGACACGCAGTCGCGACTCCTGCTGGATCACGTCTATCTCCTGTTTGTCTGCCGGTTCCCCAACGGGGCTGATCACTCAGCCCCGTTGGAGCCTGGCGGAACCGTCCTGCGGGTTTGCCCGCAGGCGTACTTACCGGAATTCCCTTGCGGGAATTACCTACTTGGCCTTCTCGAGGATCTCGACGACGCGCCAGCGCTTCGTCGCGGACAGCGGCCGGGTCTCCATCAGGAGGACGCGGTCGCCGACGCCGGCGGCGTTCTGCTCGTCGTGGGCCTTGAGCTTGTTGGTACGGCGGATGACCTTGCCGTACAGCGCGTGCTTGACGCGGTCCTCGACGGCGACGACGACGGTCTTGTCCATCTTGTCGCTGACGACGAGACCCTCGCGGGTCTTGCGGAAGCCGCGGGCCTCTGCAGTCTGCTCAGTCACGTTGCTCTCACTCATCAGGCGCTCTCCACCGTCTCGATGCCCAGCTCGCGCTCACGCATCAGGGTGTAGATCCGCGCGATGTCCTTACGGACGGCCTTGAGCCGACCGTGGTTCTCGAGCTGGCCCGTCGCCGCCTGGAAGCGGAGGTTGAACAGCTCTTCCTTGGCCTCGCGGAGCTTCGCCAGAAGCTCCTCGTTGCCCAGCTCGCGCAGCTCGGACGCCTTGGTACCGGCCGACATCACGCTTCACCTGCCTCGCGCTTGACGATCCGGCACTTCATCGGCAGCTTGTGGGCGGCGCGAGTCAGGGCCTCACGGGCGATCTTCTCGTTCGGGTAGGACAGCTCGAACATCACCCGACCCGGGTGAACGTTCGCGATCCACCACTCCGGCGAACCCTTACCGGAACCCATGCGGGTCTCGGCAGGCTTCTTGGTCAGCGGACGGTCCGGGTAGATGTTGATCCAGACCTTGCCGCCACGCTTGATGTGGCGGGTCATCGCGATACGGGCCGCCTCGATCTGGCGGTTGGTCACGTAGGCCGGGGTCATCGCCTGGATGCCGTACTCGCCGAACGCAACCGTCGTACCGCCCTTGGCCATGCCACGGCGCTTCGGGTGGTGCTGCTTGCGGTGCTTGACCCTACGGGGGATCAGCATTTCGGTCAGGCCTCCGTTCCGGTGCTCTCAGCCGGAGCGGCGGCGGGAGCGTCGGCCTTGGGGGCCTCGGCAGCCGGAGCCTGCTGCGGCTTACGACCGCGACCGCCACGCTCGCCACCACGGCCACCGCGGGCCGGGCGGTCGGCGCCGCCGCCACCACGGGCCGGGCGGTTGCCGGCGCGGGCAGCGGCGTTCTCGGCGCGGACCTCGGCGATGTTCTTGACGTCGCCCTTGTAGATCCAGACCTTCACGCCGATGCGGCCGAAGGTCGTCTTGGCCTCGAAGAAGCCGTAGTCCACGTTCGCGCGGAGCGTGTGCAGGGGCACACGGCCCTCGCGGTAGAACTCCGAGCGGGACATCTCGGCGCCACCGAGGCGGCCACCGCACTGGATCTTGATGCCCTTGGCGCCGGCCTTCATCGCCGACTGCATGCTCTTACGCATGGCGCGACGGAAGGAGACGCGGGAGGAGAGCTGCTCGGCGACGGCCTGGGCCACCAGCTGAGCGTCCGTCTCCGGGTTCTTGACCTCGAGGATGTTGAGCTGGACCTGCTTCTTGGTCAGCTTCTCCAGGTCGCCGCGGATACGGTCGGCCTCGGCGCCGCGGCGGCCGATGACGATGCCCGGACGCGCGGTGTGGATGTCGACGCGCACGCGGTCACGGGTGCGCTCGATCTCCACCTTCGAGATGCCGGCGCGCTCCATGCCGGACGTCATCATCCGACGGATGGCGACGTCCTCGCCGACGTACTCCTTGTAGGACTTGTCGGCGTACCAACGCGACTTGAAGTCGGTCGTGACGCCGAGCCGGAACCCGTGCGGGTTTACCTTCTGGCCCATTACCGGGTTCCTTCCTTGCTGCTGACGACCACGGTGATGTGGCTGGTCCGCTTGCGGATCCGGTAGGCACGGCCCTGGGCGCGCGGACGGAACCGCTTCAGGGTCGGGCCCTCATCGACGTAGGCCTCGGAGATGAAGAGGCTGTCGACATCGGTGTGGTCGTAGTTGTGCGCGGCGTTGGCGATGGCGCTGTCCAGCACCTTGCCGACCGGCACGCTCGCGGCCTGCGGGGCGAAACGCAGGACCGCCTGAGCCTCCGTGGCGTCCATGCCACGGATGAGGTCCACCACGCGGCGGGCCTTCATGGGCGTGACGCGGATGTACCGCGCCTGGGCCCTGGCTTCCATGGTTGTCCTTCCAGTGTCTGTCATGGTCATTCCACCCCGCGCTTAGCGGCGCTTCGACTTCCGGTCGTCCTTGACGTGACCCCGGAAGGTGCGCGTCGGCGAGAACTCGCCGAGCTTGTGGCCGACCATCGACTCGGTGACAAACACCGGGATGTGGGTCTTGCCGTTGTGCACCGCGATCGTGTGGCCCAGCATGGCCGGGATGATCATCGAGCGACGGGACCAGGTCTTGATGACGTTCTTGGAACCGGCTTCGTTCTGTGCGTCCACCTTCTTGATCAGGTGGTCGTCGACGAAGGGCCCCTTCTTGAGACTGCGCGGCATCTAAACCCGCTCCTAGCGCTTCTTGTTCGTCTTGCGGCGGCGGACGATGTACTTGTTCGAAGCCTTCTTCGGCGAACGAGTACGACCCTCCTTCTGACCCCAGGGGCTGACCGGGTGGCGACCACCGGAGGTCTTGCCCTCACCACCACCGTGGGGGTGGTCAACCGGGTTCATCGCCACACCGCGAACGGTCGGGCGGACGCCCAGCCAGCGCTTGCGGCCGGCCTTGCCCCAGTTGATGTTGCTCTGCTCGGCGTTGCCGACCTCGCCGACCGTGGCGCGGCAGCGCTGGTCGACCAGACGGATCTCACCGGACGGCATGCGGAGGTGGGCCATCGAGCCCTCCTTCGCGAGCAGCTGCACGGAAGCGCCGGCGGAGCGGGCGAACTTGGCGCCGCCACCGGGACGGAGCTCGATCGCGTGGATCGTGGTACCGACCGGGATGTTGCGGAGCGCCAGGTTGTTGCCCGGCTTGATGTCGGCCCCAGCGCCGTTCTCGACGCGGTCGCCCTGCGACAGGTTGCGCGGGGCGAGGATGTAGCGCTTCTCGCCGTCGGCGTAGTGCAGCAGCGCGATGCGCGCGGTGCGGTTGGGGTCGTACTCAATGTGCGCGACCTTCGCCGGCACGCCGTCCTTGTCGTGACGACGGAAGTCGATCACGCGGTAGGCGCGCTTGTGGCCACCGCCCTGGTGGCGGACGGTCACACGACCGGAGTTGTTACGGCCACCCTTGCTGTGCAGGGGGCGGACCAACGACTTCTCCGGCGTGGACCGCGTGACCTCGACGAAGTCGGCGACGCTGGAACCACGACGGCCCGGCGTAGTCGGCTTGTACTTGCGGATTCCCATTTCTCAGTCCTCGTCCGATATCGGACGATCCGGACCGCCCTCAGGCGGTCGGACCGCCGAAGATGTCGATACGGTCGCCCTCGGCAAGGGTCACGATCGCGCGCTTGGTGGCGGCACGCTGACCGAAACCGGTCTTGGTGCGCTTGCGCTTGCCCTGGCGGTTGATCGTGTTGACCCCGGTGACCTTGACCGAGAAGACCGCCTGGACGGCCTGCTTGATCTGGGTCTTGTTGGCGTTGGGGTCGACGATGAACGTGTACTTGTTCTCGTCGAGGAGCGCGTAGCTCTTCTCCGACACGACCGGCTTCAGCAGCACGTCACGGGGGTCCGTGTACGCCTTGCTGGGCGCGGTGACGACGGTGTTCTTGCCCTCGGCCTCGTGGCGGCGCGCCTTGGCGACGCGCGCGGCCTTGGCCGCCTTCGCGGCCTTGGAGGCAATGCTCGGGTGACGCGTAGCCATCAGGCCTCGCTCCCTTCGGTGTCGTTGGCCTTGTTCGGGCCGGACACGAAGGACTCCAGGGCGGCCTGGGTGAAGACCACATCGTCAGAGACGATCACGTCGTACGTGTTCAGCTGGCCCGGCTCCAGGATGTGGACCTGGGGCAGGTTGCGGGCGGACAGCCACGCGGCCTCGTCGGCGCGGTCGACGACCAGGAGCAGGTTCTTGCGCTCCGAGATCTTGCCGAACAGCGTGCGAGCGGCCTTGGTGGAGGGGGTCTCGCCCTCGATCACGCCGGAGACGACGTGGATGCGGTTGTGGCGGGCCCGGTCGGTGAGGGCGTGACGCAGGGCGGCAGCCTTCATCTTCTTCGGGGTCCGCTGCGAGTAGTCGCGCGGCTGCGGGCCGTGGACGACGCCACCGCCGGCGAACTGCGGGGCGCGGGTCGAGCCCTGACGGGCGCGGCCGGTGCCCTTCTGGCGGTACGGCTTCTTGCCACCACCACGGACTTCACCGCGGGTCTTGGTCTTGTGCGTGCCCTGGCGGGCAGCCGCGTTCTGCGCGACGACGACCTGGTGGATCAGCGGGATGCTGACCTTCTCCACGCCGAAGATCTCCGCGGGGAGCTCGACGCTACCGGTCTTCTCGCCGGCAGGCGAAAGGATGTCAACAGTGCTCATCGGTTACCTCAGGCCCCCTTGGCCGCGGTGCGGACCAGGACGAGGCCGCCGTTCGGACCGGGGACAGCGCCCTTGATGAGCAGCAGACCCTTCTCCGCGTCAACGGCGTGGACGGTCAGGTTCTGGGTGGTGACCCGCTCGTTGCCCATGCGACCCGCCATGCGGAGGCCCTTGAACACGCGGCCCGGGGTGGCGCAGCCACCGATGGAACCGGGCGAGCGGTGCTTGCGCTGGGTGCCGTGACCGGCGCCGAGGCCCTTGAAGTTGTGACGCTTCATGACACCGGCGAAGCCCTTGCCCTTGCTCTTGCCGGTCACGTCGACCTTGATGCCGGCCTCGAACACCTCAGCGGTGATCTCCTGGCCGAGGGTGTACTCGCCGGCGTCGGCGGTACGGATCTCGACGAGGTGGCGGCGGGGAGTGACGTCGGCCTTGGCGAAGTGGCCCTTGAGGGGCTTGTTCACCTTGCGCGGGTCGATCTCGCCGAACGCGATCTGGACGGACTCGTAGCCGTCGGCGTCGTTCGTGCGGACCTGGGTCACGACGTTGGGGCCGGCCTTGACGACGGTGACGGGAACAACGCGGTTGTTCTCGTCCCACACCTGCGTCATGCCGAGCTTCTCGCCCAGGATGCCCTTGATCTGCTTAGCCATTCTCAGATCACCGGCCTTCAGAGCTTGATCTCGATGTCGACACCGGCCGGGAGGTCGAGTCGCATCAGAGAGTCAACGGTCTTGGGGGTCGGGTCGAGAATGTCGATCAGGCGCTTGTGCGTGCGCATCTCGAAGTGCTCGCGCGAGTCCTTGTACTTGTGCGGCGACTTGATGACGCAGTACACGTTCTTCTCAGTGGGCAGCGGCACCGGGCCCGCGACCGACGCACCAGTGCGGGTCACCGTCTCGACGATCTTCTTCGCCGAGGAGTCGATGACCTCGTGGTCGTAGGCCTTGAGCCGGATGCGGATCTTCTGTCCCGCCATGGCTACTCAGTAGTCCTTTGTCTCGTTTAACGCTCTGGAACCCGGTGTTCCGTCACCCGCTCCTCCGACCCACGCGGTCGGGTGTGTCGCGCCCCCGCTGACACAGATGCCCCTTGTTCGAACATCCCTCGTCCGGGAAACGCGGCCCTTCCGGAACCGCAGGCCGGGGGCGGAGGCCCACCGGGTGCCTGGCCAGTGCCGCACTGACACTTCCCGAAAGATTCCCGTACGTCCGCTCCAGCGCTGCCGTAAGGCAGTTGGGGCGACGAGTACTGTGGGACTCGCTTCCGGTCCTCCCGGCGGGAGGCGCGCAGCATCAACACTCGACCGAGCAACCCCGCTAGTCTGCCATACAGGACACGGCCTCCGCCAATCGAGCCGGAGAGAATACCCCGAAGGTGACGTAGGTCAAACAGGCGCTCCCTTGACGCCTGGCGGTGGCGTCCAGCCGACGGCCGATCCGCTCGTCCACCGCGCGGGTGGACCTGGCGGGTGGACCTGACCGACCTCCGTACGCGGCGAAACCGCCTGAGCCGGCCCGGTCGACGGAGGTATGCTGGCATACGTGAAGCGGACCACGGTAAAGGTCGACGACGCCCTCGACGCGAGGATGCGCCACGAGGCGGCGCGGCGGGGCATGACGGTCTCCGAGTGGACCAGGGAGGCCATCGCGGCCCATCTGCCGGGCGGGGACGACCGCCATGAAGCGGTGCCGCGCCGGACCTTCCGTTCCGCGGGCGCAGGTGACAGCGGCCGCACGGACATCTCCGAGCGCATGGAGGAACTGCTGGCCGGGCTCGCCGAGGGGCGGGACATAGTCGCCGAAGAGGAGGGAACCGGCCGACGACGGCTCAGCGCATGAGCGCTCTGATCGTCGACGCAGGTCCCCTCTATGCGCTGCTCGACCGGCGCGACTCCTGGCACACGGCCTGCCGCCGGCTCCTCGAATCGCATCCCGGCCCGCTCCTCGTTCCCAGCCTCGTCATCGCCGAAGTGGCCCACCTGGCCGAGCGCCGCCTCGGACCCAGAGCCGAGTTGCTGCTCGCCCAGGACTTCGCGGAGGGCCTGTTCACCGTCGAGCCCGTCCATCCCGGCGACTGGCTGCGCATCGCCGAGCTGACCGCCCGCTACGTCGATCTCCCCCTGGGCATGGTCGACGCCTCGGTGATCGCCTGCGCGGAGCGCCTCGGAGTCGAGGAGGTGGCCACGGTCGACCGCAAGCACTTCGGCGCGGTGCGGCCCGCGCACGTCGCGTCGTTCACCTTGCTGCCGTGAGCCGGCGGTGGCTCAGCCTTCGGACACGTACGGCAGGAAGCGTGCCCATGCGGTGGGGGCGACCGTGAACTGGGGTCCTTCGACGACCTTGGAGTCACGGACGTGGACGGCTTCGGGAGTGAGGGCGAGTTCGACGCAGGAGTTGCCGTCAGGGCCGTCGCTGTAGCTGCTCTTGAACCAGACCAGGTCGGCGGACGTCTTGCGGGTCATGTCTCTCCCAGCACTTGCTCGACAAAGGCCAGCGACTCCCGTGGGGTGAGAGCCTGCGCTCGGATGGTGCCATACCGCAGCTCAAGGATGCGCAGCTGCTTCGGATCGGTGATCGGCCGTCCGTTGAACGCCCCGTCGGAACGGCCCACCGCAGCGCCGTCCGCGAACTTCAGAACCTCGATCCTGCCGCTCAGTCCCGGGTGAGCCTCGGCTTTCGTCGGCATCACCTGGAGCGTGACGTTGCGCATTCGCGCCACCTCCAGCAGATGTTCCAACTGCCGACGCCACACCATTGTGCCTCCGACCGGACGACGGAGCGCCGCCTCTTCCTGCACGAAGCTGAGCGCCGGGGCAGGCGAGCGTTCGAAAATGGCCTTCCGCGCCATGCGGGCGGCGACCATCTGCTCCGCCTCCTCCGGCGAGTACGCCGGCTGCCAGGCCTCGAACAGGGCACGAGCGTGGTCCGGCGTCTGCAACAAACCGTGGATGCTGAGCCCGACGTAGACGCCCAACTCGACCGCCCTGGCCTCCATCTGCGCCAAGTCCCGTACCTGCTTGGGGTACCGGACCTTCTTCACGTCCTCCCACATCGCGGAGACCATGCCGCCCGCGTCCAACACCTCGTCGGCCCTGTCCAGATACTCCTGCCGGGGAATCCGCTTCCCGCCCTCGATCTTGTAGACGAGGTCCTCCCCGTACCCGACCGCCTGCCCGAACTCGGCCGCCCGCATCCCCGCCGCCTCGCGCCGCAGCCTCAACTGCCGCCCCACCGTGGCGATGACCGCGACTCCCCACTCATCGTCCGGGTCCACCTCCCAGCCCGGCTCGTCCGCCTCGGTCCTGAGCCGCCCCGGCTCCGCGTCCACCGACATCGCGCGAACCCCTCCGTCGTACCTCGCCGTCCGCCACGCCCCTACCCGTCCGCCCCGCTCCGACAGCCCGGACACCACCGGACAAGCCTCGGACAGTAACCGTACGCAATGGCATCGTCACTCATCACGGTAGGCGGAACCAGCCACGCTGAGTGACATGAATCAGGAAATCGCCGCTGCCCCCACGGCCCAACTCGACGGCCGCAGCCGTGACTTCACCCAGCTCCTGTCGGCAACCCCCCGCGGCGCCCGCCTCGCCCGCCTGCTGGCCACCGAGCAACTCCGGTCCTGGGGGCTGCCGACGCACCCGGCGGAGCACATCGTGGCCGAGCTCGCCGCCAACGCGGTGACCCACGGCCGCGTCCCCGGCAGGGACTTCCGGCTCACCCTCTACGTCATCGGCGACACGCTCCGCATCGAGGTCACCGACACACGCGGTGACCGGATGCCCCGGGCTCAACAGCCCGCGCCGGACGGCGAGTCCGGCCGGGGACTCCTGCTCGTGGACGCCGCTCGCCGACCGCTGGGGATTCGCCCCGGGCCGCACCCCGCGCAAGACCGTCTGGGCCGAAGTCGAGTTCCGCCCCACCGGATCGCGGCCCGCCACGCCCCGGTGCTCCACCGACCGGCCCGGCGCGTGATCAAAGCTTTTCCATGACTTCGGGACGAATACCGTGATGATCCTCAACTCGGCTGGCTTTCCGACCGGTTCGCTGGCATATGCTCGCCGCGATCACACCACCGCAGACATGCGTCGGCCCCCGCCGGGACGGCAATCCCAGTGCGAGGGCCTGACCACCGAGGAAGCGAGACCTTCCCGATGGATACCCAGAACCTTAGCGCGCCCTCGTGCGCGCAGGCGCTCAATCCGCGCGGCATCACCCACATCAAGACCGCGCAGACCACGCGCTACACGGTCGTCGGCAACCATCTCGCCCAGCACCGGCAGCTCTCCCTCGTCGCGATGGGCCTCGCGCTGCACATCCAGTCGCTGCCCGACCAGGCCCGCGTCGACATCAAGACCCTCGCCGACCGCTTCCCCGAGGGCGAGACCCGTATCGCCGCCGCCCTGCGCGAGCTGAAGGCCCACGGCTACCTGGCCCAGATCCGCAAACGCCTCCCCAACGGCCGCATCGTGACGCACACGGTCTCGTACAACCAGCCCCAGGCCGCTCACCCCGCCAACGGCCCCGCGCCCGCCCCCCAGCGGCCCCCGAACCCGGCATCCACCGCCGCACCGCCACCACCCGCGGCCCCACAGCCCCAGCCCGGCCCAGCGCCCGCTCCCCAGCGGCCCTCGAACCAGACAGCCGCCGCACCGCCACCACCCGCGGCCCTACAGCCTCAGCCCGACACCGCGCCCGCTCCCCAGCGGCCCCCAGGCCCGGCAGCCGCAGCCGTACCACCACCGCCCGCGGCCCCACACCCCCAGCCCGGCCCCACCCCGACGCCCGAGCCCGGATCTGCCCCGACGCCCAGGCCGAAGCCCACGCCCGCGCCAGCACGCGCACCAACTCCCACACCCGCGCCCGCACCCACACCCCAAGCAGCCCCCGACACCGCGCCCCAGCCCCAGCCCCAGCCCCAGCCCCAGCCGTCCAAACCCCCGCTCCCCGCGCCCCACACCCCCGATCCCGACCTCGCTCGCCAGCGCAGCGCCACCGCCCTTCTCGCCACGCTCCACCACCGCGACCCCCGCCTGCTCCTGGCCGAGCGCGCCGTCCGGCACCTCGCACCGGCCGTCGCCGCCTGGCTCGAACGCGGCGCGCGCCCGGAGGCCGTACGCCATGCCCTGACCGCGGATCTCCCCGAGCCCCTCCGCAACCCGGCGGCCCTCCTCGCCCACCGCCTCACCGAGCTGCTGCCGCCGGCCGCGCCATCGCCATCGCCGGGCACCCTTGAGCCCGGCGGCCTTCGGCCCGGCCACGGAAACCCCGCCGCCCCCGCACGGCTCCACAGCTGCGAGGGCTGCGAGCGCGCGATCCGTACCCCGCAGCCGGGGGCCTACTGCCGTGACTGCCGCAACCGCCGTGAAGTCGGCCCCGGCAACGCGAAAGGGCCCGTACGACCGGAGTCGTACGGGCCCTTTCAGGTCAAGTGACCCTCAAGCAAGGGAACTTACTTGGTGATCTTGGTGACCTGGCCGGCGCCCACCGTGCGACCACCCTCGCGGATGGCGAACTTCAGGCCCTCTTCCATGGCGATGGGCTGGATGAGCTCCACCTTCATCTCGGTGTTGTCACCCGGCATCACCATCTCGGTGCCCTCGGGGAGGGTCACCACGCCGGTCACGTCCGTCGTACGGAAGTAGAACTGCGGACGGTAGTTGTTGAAGAACGGCGTGTGGCGGCCACCCTCGTCCTTGGACAGGATGTAGGCCTGGGCCTCGAAGTCGGTGTGCGGCGTGACCGAACCCGGCTTGATGATGACCTGGCCGCGCTCGACGTCCTCGCGCTTGATGCCGCGGAGCAGCAGACCGACGTTCTCACCGGCCTGGCCCTCGTCGAGCAGCTTACGGAACATCTCGATACCGGTGACCGTGGTGGTGGTCTTCTCGGTCTTGATGCCGATGATGTCGACGGTCTCGTTGACCTTCAGGACACCACGCTCGATACGGCCGGTGACGACCGTACCGCGACCGGTGATCGTGAAGACGTCCTCGATGGGCATGAGGAACGGCTTGTCGACGTCGCGCTCCGGCTCCGGGATCGCGCTGTCGACGGCGTCCATGAGCTCCAGGACGGACTGGCCCCACTCGGCGTCGCCCTCGAGCGCCTTGAGCGCCGAGACCTTGACGACCGGGACGTCGTCGCCCGGGAACTCGTACTCGGAGAGGAGCTCACGGACCTCGAGCTCGACGAGCTCCAGGATCTCCTCGTCGTCCACCATGTCGGCCTTGTTCAGGGCGACGACGATGTACGGAACGCCGACCTGGCGGGCCAGGAGCACGTGCTCCTTGGTCTGCGGCATCGGGCCGTCGGTGGCGGCGACCACGAGGATCGCGCCGTCCATCTGCGCGGCACCGGTGATCATGTTCTTGATGTAGTCCGCGTGACCCGGGCAGTCGACGTGGGCGTAGTGACGCGCCTCCGTCTGGTACTCGACGTGCGCGATGGAGATGGTGATACCGCGCTGGCGCTCTTCGGGAGCCTTGTCGATCTGGTCGAAGGCCGAAGCCTCGTTCAGGTCCGGGTACTTGTCGTGCAGCACCTTGGTAATGGCGGCCGTGAGGGTCGTCTTACCGTGGTCGATGTGACCGATGGTGCCGATGTTGACGTGCGGCTTAGTCCGCTCGAACTTCGCCTTCGCCACTGGGGTCCTCCTGTGGAGTGGTTCTGTACGCCTTACTTCATCGGCGCCAGGTGATCTTTGCTGGGAAGCCCGGTCCCAGGGGCAAACATCCGGGAATGCGGCTGTTTGCCCCGTGAGGCTCCGGAGTCAAGCCTAAAGCGTGTGAACGGAGTGCGTTACTCGCCCTTGGCCTTCGCGATGATCTCCTCGGCGACGTTCCGCGGAACCTCGGCGTAGGAGTCGAACTGCATCGAGTAGCTTGCGCGACCCGACGTCTTGCTGCGGAGGTCGCCGACGTAGCCGAACATCTCCGACAGGGGCACGAGGCCCTTGACGACGCGGGCGCCCGCACGCTCCTCCATGGCCTGGATCTGGCCACGGCGGGAGTTGATGTCGCCGATGACCTCGCCCATGTAGTCCTCGGGCGTGGTGACCTCGACGGCCATCATCGGCTCGAGCAGCACGGGGCTGGCCTTGCGCGCGGCCTCCTTGAAGGCCTGCGAGCCGGCGATCTTGAACGCGAGCTCGGAGGAGTCGACCTCGTGGTAGCCACCGTCGATGAGCGTGACGCGGACGCCCGTCATCTCGTAGCCGGCCAGGATGCCGAACTGCATGGCCTCCTGCGCACCGGCGTCCACCGAAGGGATGTACTCCTTCGGGATACGGCCACCGGTGACCTTGTTCACGAACTCGTACGAGGCGTCGCCGCCCTCGATCGGCTCGATCGCGATCTGCACCTTGGCGAACTGGCCGGTACCACCAGTCTGCTTCTTGTGCGTGTAGTCGACCCGGTCGACCGCCTTGCGGATGGTCTCGCGGTAGGCGACCTGCGGCTTGCCGACGTTGGCCTCGACCTTGAACTCACGGCGCATACGGTCGACCAGCACCTCGAGGTGCAGCTCGCCCATACCGCCGATGATGGTCTGGCCGGTCTCCTCGTCCGAGTGGACCTGGAACGACGGGTCCTCCTCGGCCAGGCGCTGGATCGCGATGCCCAGCTTCTCCTGGTCGCCCTTCGACTTGGGCTCGATGGCGACCTGGATGACCGGCGCCGGGAAGTCCATGGACTCCAGGATCACCGGCGACTTGTCGTCGCACAGCGTCTCACCGGTGGTGGTCTGCTTCAGGCCCATCACGGCGACGATGTCGCCGGCGCCCACCGACGCGATCTCCTCACGCTTGTTCGCGTGCATGCGGTAGATCTTGCCGATGCGCTCCTTCTTGCCCTTGACGGAGTTCAGCACGGCGGTGCCGGACTCCAGGCGGCCCGAGTAGACCCGGACGAAGGTGAGCTTGCCGAGGTGCGGGTCGCTCATGATCTTGAACGCGAGGGCGGCCAGCGGCTCTTCCTCGGACGGCTTGCGCTTGACGACCTCCTCCGGGTTGTTGACGGCGTGGCCCTCGATGGCCTCGACGTCGAGCGGGGAGGGGAGGTAGCGCACGACCGCGTCGAGCAGGGGCTGAACGCCCTTGTTCTTGAACGCGGTGCCGCAGAACACCGGGGTGACCGTGGTGTCGGCGGACTTGCCGGACGCGATGGTGATGCGACGGATCGCGGCGTACAGCTGCTCCACGGAAGGCTCCTCGCCCTCCAGGTACAGCTCCATGATCTCTTCGTCGTTCTCGGCCACGGCCTCGACGAGCTTGCCGCGGTACTCCTCGGCAGCCTCGGTGTGGGTGTCCGGGATGTCGACGATGTCGTACATCTCGCCCTTGGTGGCCTCGGCGGACCAGACGAACGCCTTCATGGTGACGAGGTCGACGACACCCTTGAAGTCGGCCTCGGCGCCGATCGGCAGCTGCATGACGAGCGGCTGCGCGCCCAGGCGGTCGCTGATCATGTCGACGCAGCGGTGGAACTCGGCACCGGTGCGGTCGAGCTTGTTGACGAAGCAGATACGCGGGACGCCGTAGCGGTCCGCCTGACGCCACACCGTCTCGGACTGCGGCTCGACACCGGCGACGCCGTCGAACACCGTCACGGCACCGTCGAGCACGCGCAGCGAACGCTCCACCTCGACGGTGAAGTCGACGTGGCCCGGCGTGTCGATGATGTTGATGGTGTGGTCGACGTCTTCCAGCGGCCAGTGGCAGGTGGTGGCAGCAGAGGTGATCGTGATGCCACGCTCCTGCTCCTGCTCCATCCAGTCCATGGTGGCAGCGCCGTCGTGGACCTCACCGATCTTGTACGAGACGCCGGTGTAGAACAGGATCCGCTCGGTGGTGGTCGTCTTGCCCGCGTCGATGTGGGCCATGATCCCGATGTTGCGGACCTTGGCCAGGTCAAGTGAAGTGGTAGCCATAAGGCTTCAGTCTTCTCTCGGTCTCGATGTGGGTAGCGACTACCAGCGGTAGTGCGCGAAGGCCTTGTTGGACTCGGCCATCTTGTGCGTGTCCTCGCGCTTCTTCACAGCGGCGCCGAGGCCGTTGGACGCGTCGAGAAGCTCGTTGAGCAGGCGCTCGGTCATGGTCTTCTCGCGACGGGCGCGGGAGTAGCCGACGAGCCAGCGCAGCGCGAGCGTGCTGGCGCGGCCGGGCTTGACCTCGACCGGGACCTGGTAGGTCGCGCCGCCGACGCGGCGGGACTTGACCTCGATGGTCGGCTTGATGTTCTCGAGGGCGCGCTTCAGCGTGATGACCGGGTCGTTACCGGTCTTGTCGCGCAGACCCTCCATGGCGCCGTAAACGATCCGCTCGGCAGTCGAGCGCTTGCCGTTCAGCAGCACCTTGTTGATCAGGGAGGTCACCAGAGGAGAACCGTAGACCGGGTCGATGATGACCGGGCGCTTCGGGGCAGGGCCCTTACGAGGCATTTCTTACTTCTCCTTCTTGGCGCCGTAGCGGCTGCGGGCCTGCTTGCGGTTCTTGACACCCTGGGTGTCGAGGGAACCGCGGATGATCTTGTAGCGAACACCCGGCAGGTCCTTCACACGGCCGCCGCGCACGAGCACGATGGAGTGCTCCTGCAGGTTGTGGCCCTCACCCGGAATGTAAGCGGTGACCTCGATCCCGCTGGTCAGACGCACACGCGCGACCTTACGCAGGGCCGAGTTCGGCTTCTTCGGGGTGGTCGTGAACACACGCGTGCAGACGCCGCGACGCTGAGGGGAACCCTCGAGTGCGGGCGTCTTGTTCTTCTCGACCTTGTCCTGCCGGCCCTTACGGACCAGCTGCTGGATCGTAGGCACTACTTCTCCGGTTTCTGTGTGCCGATGTGTACAGCTAACCTGGAACTTCGCCGACCCACGCGGTCGGGTGTGTCGAATCCCGCGGACTTCCGCCGCGAGGCAGAAAGAGGCGCAGATCACGGTGGCCGCGCACGGACCCCGCTGCGGTTGAAGGCACGCACGGGGGCCAGGGCACACCCCAGGCACAAGGTATGAGCGTACCGAGCGCAATCACTCCGGTCAAAACAAAGGCAGTACGCCCGACATGCCGCGGTTACGTTCGCGGCCCGGATGATCTTTGTGGTACACGGGTCTCCGCGTCGGCCGCGCCGGCTCTGTCGGCCGTCTCAGCCCTACCGGCCGTCTCAGCCCTGCCGGGCGTGTCGGCCCCGCCGGTCCCGCCGGCCGTGTCGTGGCCCACGAAGTACGTCGGGCGGTTCTGCACGGCCGTGTAGATGCGGCCCACGTACTCGCCGAGCAGCCCCACGCAGATCAGCTGCACCGCGCCGATGAACAGCACGCCGGTGAAGAGCGAGGTCCAGCCGGGGACGGTGTGGTCGAAGGCGTGGGCGCCGAGGGTGTAGACCATCAGCCCGAGGCAGACCAGGAAGGCGAAGCCGCCCAGCCAGGTCGCGATGCGCAGCGGGGCCGCGGAGAAGCCGGTGACGCTGTCCACGGCGAGCCGGATCATCCGGCCCAGCGGGTACTTGCTGACGCCCGCCGGGCGCGGGGCGCGCTCGTAGGTGACCCGGCCGCTGGGGAAGCCGAGCCAGGGCACGAGCAGCCGATAGACGCGCTGCTGGTCCGGCAGGGCCTTGAGGGCGTCCACGGCGGCCCGGCTGAGCAGCCGGAAGTCGCCGGCGTGGGCGGGCACCGAGGGCCCGGCCAGCCGGCGCACCAGGCGGTAGTAGAGGCCGGCGGTCCAGCGCTTGAACCCGGTGTCGCTGGCCCGGTCGGCGCGGATGCCGTAGACGATGTCGAGGTTCTCGCCGCGGGCGAGCGCGAGCATGTCGGGGATCTTCTCGGGCGGGTCCTGGAGGTCCGCGTCCAGGCTCACGACGTACGCGCCGAGCGCCCGGTCGAGGCCGGCGGTCAGGGCCGCCTGGTGGCCGGAGTTGCGGCGCAGGCCGATCACCCGCAGTTCCGGCCAGCCCAGCCGGAACGCGGTGAGCAGCTCGGCGGTGCGGTCGGTGCTGCCGTCGTCGACGGCGACCACCTCGTAGGCGACGCCGAGCGAGGCGAGGACCGGGCGCAGCCGTGTCACCAGCGCGGGAAGGACCTCTTCCTCGTTGTACATCGGTACGACGACCGACAGGACCGTCGCTTCAGGCATCCGCCCCTCCCCCGGGTTGCGGCGCGAATGTGCGACTCTGGTGTGATCTTACGACTGACACTTACGACCATCCGGACAGTGGTTCCTCGGGGATCCGATGGTCGGGGCCGAGGGGGGTCCACACTCATGAGCACGGCTTCCAGCAGCACGGCGACGGATCCCGCCGTGCCCGGCGAGCAGGACGCGCGGACCGGGAGATTCCGCCGCCTCACCCTGCCGGCCGGTGTACGACCGTACCTCGCTCCGCTGCTCCTGTACGGCGTGACGAAGCTGGTCGGGCTCACCGTCTTCGCCGTCCTGCTGGAGGCCGCCGACGACTTCCGCAAGAAGGAGCCGCGCTTCGGCGGCGGCGCCCACTGGTGGGACGTGCTCGGCACCTGGGACGGCTGGTGGTACCTCCAGGTCGCCGAGAAGGGGTACGACCCGAAGCCCCTGGAGCGGCTCGACCCCGGCGGGCTGTTCACGGTGAAGCAGAACTCCGTGGCCTTCTTCCCGCTCTACCCGGGCCTGATCAGGGGCGTCTCCGAGGTCACGGGGCTCGGTCTGTTCGGCTCCGGGATCCTGATCTCGGTGATCGCGTCCTTCGTCGCGGCGGCCGGGATCTACGCCGTGATCTCGACGCTGGCCGGCGTGCGGGCCGGCACGATCGCGGCCGGGTTGTGGGCCGTGGCGCCCGGCGCGGGCGTCGAGTGGGCGGTGTACTCGGAGTCGCTGTTCGTGGCGATCGCGACCTGGTGCTGCTACTGCGTGATGAAGCGCCGCTGGGTGGCGGCGGGGCTGCTCGCCTTCGTCGCCGGGCTCAACCGGCCGACGTCCGCCGCGCTCATCGGGGCCGTGGGACTGGCCGCGCTGGTGACGCTGGCGCGGCGGGAGAGCAGACGCGAGCACGGTGTGGCGGGGCCGGTGTACGCCATGTTCGCGGCGCCGCTCGGCCTGATCACCTACATCACCTGGGTGAGCCTCAGCATGGGCGACTTCACGGCGTACTTCACGCTCCAGCGGGAGGGCTGGGCGCACTACTTCGACTTCGGCGCCTACACGCTGGACGTCCTGGGCAATGTGGCGGTCGGGCACGACAAGTACCTGTTCGCCTTCACCACCTCCGACCTCATCGCCGTCCAGCTGGTCCTGGCACTGCCCTTCCTGATCGCCCTGATGCTGCGCAAGAAGCCGCCGCTGGTACTGGTCGCGTACACCCTGGCAAGCATCGTGACGGTGCTGGGCACCCAGCAGATGTTCGGCAACACCCCGCGCTACCTGCTCCCCGTCTTCCCCCTCCTCCTGGGCCCCGCGGCCGCGATGAGCCGCCTGAAGTGGCCCAGCCTGACGGTCTTCTTCACGACGGTGGCGCTGGCATCGGGCTGGTACGCCCACTACGTGATGTTCGAACTGGGCATCCCGTAGCCGGGAGGGCCGTAGGCGTCCCTCAGCCCGAGGACGATGAAGACGCCAGGACCAGGAACATCACGAACAGGGCCCAGCCCGCTACCGAGAGCCAGCCCAGGATGAGGCCGGCCAGGGCGAAGCCGTCGCCGCCCTCGCCCGTTCGGCGGATCTCCGCGCGGGCGGTGTGGCCGAGGATCACCGCGGGGATGCCGGTGATGCCCATCGTCATCGTGGTGAGCACGCCGCAGACCATGGCGCCGACCGCCTTGCCGTTCGTGGGCGGCGGCGGGGCGGGCAGGAACGTGCGCGGCACCTGGACGGGATACGCCTGGAGGGCCGGCTGGGCCGTCACGGGCCCCTGCGGCAGGTCGGCGACGACGAGGGTCAGCTCGCCCACCGTACGGGCCTCGTAGGCCCGCGTCACCCGCCTGTCGAACTCGGCCTGCTGAAGGCGTCCCTCGGCGAAACCGGCTCTGAGCACATCGACGGTGCGCTCCCGGTCCGCATGCGAGGCGAGCATCGACGGATTGCTCTGCCCCTGCCACGGCTGCCATGGCGTCGGATACGACACGGACCCCTCACCTCCCCCGGACGGCGTGAATGCCTCCATCATTCACCTACGCACGGCGCACCGCGATGGTTCCCCCCTCCTGAACCATCGATACCTAGGTGGCGACAGGGCCGCTCACCGGCCCCGGCGGGTCGCTCTGCGGGCCGCGCGTTCGGCGGCGAACACGTCCTCAAGCCGGAAGAGCTGAGCCCGGACAGCCTTGCCGGCCGGCTTCAGGTGACCGAGCTGGACCCACTTGCGGATGGTCGCCGGGGCCACCCCGACTTCCCGCGCGGCAAGCGGGCCAGGGATGAGCGCCGGCCGCTCCGCCCCGCTGCGGGGACCGCTCGCAGAGCGGTTGGAGCCGTCGGAGCCGTTGTCTGGGTTGCTCATCGGGCCGCCGCCTCCCACTCGCCCTCGTCCCAGGTGTGCCGGTAGGAGGGATCGTCGTGGCAGCCGCAGCCCGGCTCCAGGCAGCGGCAGGCCGGGTTGATGCACAGGACGGCCCCGCGGTCGGGGAAAGCCCGCAGCGACACCGAGTCGCACCAGGGGCAGCGCCCGGACACCCGGACGACCGTCTCGGTGTCCCCCAGCGTGCGGGCGCACCGGCGCGCCATCCGCCGTGTCTCGTCCCGCACATGCGCGGCCAGGACGGGGTCGGCGGCGATGTCGTGGAGGAGAGAGGAGATCCGTTTCAGCCGCTCGGGCACGGGCGCCCGGCGCGGGCGGGGCAGTCCAAGCCGGTCCCGGACGGCTTCCTCAAGCTCGACGACACCATCGGAGATGTCCCGGAGGGCGTCGGAGACGTACAGACGGAGGGGGGCGGCGCTGTGTCCTGGGGCGACGAGACCGTTCCGCTGCTGGAGCAGCAGCGCCTCGTCCCGTTCCGCAGACAGGCGCGCGGCGAGGTCGGCGGGCGGCGGGGGCGGCGCCGGGCGGTGGGCGGGGGCGGAGCGGCCAGGGACGAGCTCGGCGGACAACTCGGGGAGCTGCTGGAGGAGCTGGGTGATCCAGAGGGCGGACTGGGTGGTGGCAGTGGGAGTGGGGTACGTGGGCGGGAGGTCGGCCGGTCGAGATTCGGTGCGGTCGAGGCGGGGCGCGGCGCGGTCGGTGTCGAGCGGGCGGGCTGCCGTCGGGTGACTCCGGGCTCCGTGGGCGTCCGCCGGGTGGGCCGCGCCGGAGGACCGGGTGTCGGCGGCGGGCGGGCGACTCGTCGACGGCCGAGAAGCCGTGGATTCGCCGTCGGCGGGGTGACGCGCGGCTGGGCGGGCTGCCGTCGGGTGGGCCGCTGTCGGGCGACCGTCGGACGGACGGCTCGTCGTCGGACGGGGTACCGGCACTCGGTCGGCGGTCGGCCGGCTCGTGTTCGCGTCGTTGTCAACCAAGGGGACCTCCCCGGAGGAAGGACGGGGTGCCCGGGGCGGCGGTCGACGGACGAGGTGCTGGTGCGAGGGGAGCCGGCACCGCGACCGGGCGGCCCGAGCGCCACAGGCGGCCCCCGCAGACTCCGTCGAACCAGCTCTCCGCCGGGGCTACCGCCTCCTCACAGGCGCGGCGCACAGTGCATACGTCGCAGGCCCGCAGCGCCAGGGCAGCCTCCTTGGCCTTCTTGGAGAAGATCACGCGCGGCGGCAGCCCGGCACAGGCGGCCGCGGACTGCCAGCCCGCCGAGTCGGAGGGGCGGGCGCTCGGTGTGCGGGGCTGGGACGGGCGTAGGCGAGCCGGTGGACAAGTGTCGGCCACGGACATGGGACCCCCTGAAGTTCGGCGACGAGCCGTGCGGGCAACGGACGGCCCCCAGCTTACATATTGCGTGCGCGCTCGCAACGAATTTGGATCTTCCCCCTGTCATATCGCACCGATTTTCCTAATTGCTTGCACGAGAGTGCGTAATTCCGCGCGCGCAAGCAAGCTAAACTCAGACGCCCCCGAAGGAAGTGAGCACCGAGATGACCAGCCAGGACCTGGACGCGTTCGCGACATGGGTCGAAGACCTCATGCGCGAACGCGGTTACGACATCGACAGTCCACGCGGCGGCGGCAAGTCCCGGATCGCGGACGAGGCGGGCGTCCACCGCGCCGCCGTCACCCGCCTGCTGCAGCGCCAGAGCATGCCGGACCTCGAAACCACACGCCGCCTCGCGCGGGTGCTGGGCGTACCGGTCCGCGACATGCTGATCCGTTCTGGTCGGCTGACCGCCGAGGAACTGGCCGATTCGCACGAGTACCTGACCTCCCCCGCCCCGAGCGCGGAATTCGCTCGCCGGCCGACGCTGGAGGAGGTGGCCGACCTGCTGGGCGTTCCCGCCGACCGGCGGGAGATGTTCGTCAGAGTCGTGGAGCAGTTCCTCCCGGCCGAAGCCGAAGCGAGGCCCGCGGCAGCGACTGCACCCGTGACCGCGGGCCCCGCCCAGGCGCATGAAGGTGCACGGGCGTCAGTGGTGACGAAGGCGGCGACGGGCACGTCCCCCGCGACCAACTGACCGGCGCTCCGCCTGGCGGACGCTTCCGATCGACGGGCACCCGTAGCCCTGCTGGCGCTCCTTGCGCATCCCGGCATCCCGCCCTGCGCTCCCATCCCTCTGGCACCTCTCGTCGCAATCACCTTCCCGAATTAGTTGCGTGCGCGCACGATCGTCTGTCACAGTTGGTGCAGCGGCGAAGCTGTGCCCGCGACGCGGGCCGCACCTGCCGCCGCACGCCGGGCCGCGGCGCCGCCTCCTCCCCCGTCCCTCGCGGCGCCCGCCCGGCGGTCTTCCCCTTCTTCCCGGCGAGGTGACCCCGGCACATGACCACACCCACCCCACCGAGCGCCTTCCCGGACGTCGAGGCCCTGGTCGTCGACGTCCTGGAGGCCGACCCCGCGCTCTCCTCGGCGTTCGTCGCCATCGAACCGCCCGAGAGCTTCGACGGCACGACCGCCGCCGTCCTCGTCAACCGGCGCGGCGGCGCCTGGGTCGGCGAACTCCACGTCGACCAGCCGCTGATCGAGATGGAGGTGTACGGCCCGACGAAGCAGGCCGCACACGCCCTGGCCAACGCGGCCCGCCGCGCGCTGATGGCAGCCGCCGGCAACCGCTACGGCACGAACCTCATCACCGAGGTGGTCGAGGAGGACGGCCCGCGCTGGCTGCCCGACTACCTCTACTCCGCGGCCAACCGCTACGTGAGCGTGCACAAGGTGTACCTGGACGTCCACTGACGCAGCCGGGTCCGGCCCGCACGAGCGCGCCCTACAGACCGAAGGCCCCGCCGTCCCGGCGGGGCCTTCGCCGTACCCGGACACCGCCGGGACGGCACTCACCCCAGGCACCACCTCTGCAATAAGGAGACTCCAACCATGGCAGGCACCAACTCCTCCGAGATCCGCATCGCCGGAGTCGGCCGGCTCTACGTGGCCACCGCCGACACCAAGATCCCGACGACCTTCTCCGCCGACCCGGCCAACGACTGGGCGACCGGATGGAAGGACCTGGGCTTCACCTCCGGCGAGGGCGTCACCTTCAGCAAGAAGGACAAGCTGGAGCCGGTCGACGTGTGGCAGGCCGTCAGTCCGGTGCACTTCGTGTACTCGGACCGCGACCTCACCCTGAAGTTCTCGCTGCTGCAGTTCAACGAGGCCACGCTGCCGTTCTTCATGGGCGGGGGCGACGTCGAGGCCGTCACCGGTGCCACCGGCGTCTACAAGTACGACATCGCCGACCGCCCGTTCGCCGACGTGCGGGCCCTCGGCCTGGAGTTCACGGACGTCCGGTCCGGCGACGACGCCGCGGTGACCTACCGCTTCGGCATCCCGCGCGGCCAGGTCACGGCGGCGGACGACATCAAGCTGGCCCGCAAGTCGGCGGCCCAGCTCGGCATCACCTTCACGGCGATGGCGTCCGCCGACGGCTCCTCGCTCGCCAGCTTCGTGATGAAGGACGCCTCGTACGCCACGTCCTGACACACCCGGGTGGGGGGGGGGGGGGGGGGGGCCGCCCCCCCCCCCCCCCCCCCCCCCCCCCCCCACCAACACCCCCCCCCCCCCCACCCACAACACAAACAACAACAAA